>DASTAR010000112.1:0-21371 GCA_035712505.1 Solirubrobacterales bacterium | reverse complement strand
CTCGTCGGTGATGTCGTACCCCTGGACGAAGAGGTGGCAGGAATCTAGGCAGAGGCCGAGGCGATCGCCGCCGCCCGGCAGCTCGACCAGCTGGGCGGTCTCGTCGAAGTTGCGGCCGAGGAGGCCTTTGTGGCCGGCGGTCTGCTCGATCAGCAGCCGGCAGCTGTCGGTCTCCTGCAGCGCCTCGGCGATCACCTTGCCGGCCCGTTTCATCGACGGCCCGTGCGGCTCGCCTTTCTGCGCGCCGGGGTGGAGGACGACGCCGGCGGCGCCGATGCCATCGCCGATCGAGAGCGCGTGGGTGAGCGAGGTCAGCGACTTCTTCCGCAGCTCCTTGTCCTTGGTCGCACAGTTGATCAGGTAGACCGCGTGGATGATCACCGCTTCGACCGGCGAGGCCGCCATCGCCTCGCGGAAGGCGGCGAAATCGGCCGCGCTGTATTTGGTCGGCCGCCACATCCGCGGGCTCTGGTGGAAGATCTGGATAGATTCGCAGCCGCGTTCACCGCCACGCGCGATTGCGTTCGGCAGGCCGCCGCCGGTGGAAACATGCGCTCCGATCAACATGCCAAGCGATAACTCCCGTCTCAGGTTTGCCCCCTCGCCGACCGGTGCGCTGCACATCGGCGGAGCGAGGACGGCACTCTACAACTGGCTCGCCGCCCGCCACGGCGGCGGGGCCTTGATCCTGCGGATCGAGGACACCGACCGCGAGCGTTCGACCCAGGAGAACTGGGACCAGATCATCGACGCGCTGCGGTGGCTCGAGCTCGACTGGGACGTGGGACCGATCTCGCAGGCCGAAAGGGCCGAGCGTCACGAACAGGCGCTCCAGCAGCTGCTGGCGTCCGGCCACGCCTACCGCGATCACGCAACCGCCAAGGAGGTCGAGGCGTGGAAGGCCGAACACGGAACCGGCAAGGGCTATCGAGGCACGCCGACCGACGACCCCGCCGCCGCGATCCGCCTGCGGGTCCCCGACGAGGGCGAGACCGTGGTCCACGACCTGATCCGCGGCGAGGTCGCCTTCCCCAACGCCAGCTACGACGATTTCGTCATCGCCCGCGCCGACGGCTCGGTCCTCTACAACTTCGCCGTCGCCGTCGACGACGCCGAGATGGAGGTCACCGAGGTGGTCCGCGGCGACGACCATCTATCCAACACGCCGAAGCAGCTGCTCGTGCTGGACGCCCTCGGCTTCGAGCCGCCGCGTTACGCGCACCTGCCGCTCCTCCACGGTCCCGACGGCAAGAAGCTCTCCAAGCGCCACGGCGCCGCCTCGGTCCAGGAGCTGCGCGAGGCGGGTTACCTGCCGGCCGCGGTCCGCAACTACCTGGCGCTGCTCGGCTGGGGGGCCGACGACGACACGACGGTCATGTCCACCGATGAGCTGGTGCGGCGCTTCCGCGTCGAGGACGTCGGCAAATCCGCCGCGATCTTCGACGAGAGGAAGCTGCGCTGGCTGAACGGCCGCTTCATGCGGGAGATGTCCTTGGAGGAGTACACGGCGGCCGTCGCCCGCCACCTCGAGCGCGAGCCGGACGAGCGGCTGCGGGCCGCCTGCGAGATCGCCCAGGAGAAAGCACAGACGCTGGAGGAGGTCTGGCCGCTGATCCGCTTCCTGTTCGAGCCGCCAGCAGACGACGAGAAGGCCTGGGGCAAGGTGATGAAGGAGGGGACCGCCGAAGTGCTCGAGGCGGCCGCAGATGCCCTGGGGGCCGTCGAGGATTTCGAGCCGCAGCAGATCGAGGCGGCGCTGGCGCCGCTGCTGGAGCGGTTCGACCTCAAGCCGGGCAGGCTCTACCAGCCGATCCGGGTCGCGATCACCGGCACCTCGGTCTCGCCCGGGATCTTCGAGTCGCTCGCTGTTCTCGGCCGGGAGCGCTCGCTCGAGCGCATCCGCGCCGCCGCCGGGCGCCTCGCCGCCTGAAGAGCGCCGACGAACACCCAATTTTGGGGAGTGGGAGACATTGTCGGGCTAAACCCGGGCGCAATACCTGCCGATGGTTGGCCAATGAGCGTCACGGCCCCGCAGAGCAACGGCAAGGTGCCCCTGCACGAGAGCCCTCGGACCGGCTCCCGTTCCGCACCGGCCCCGGGGAGCCGTCTCGCCGAGGCCTTCGAGGCCGTCGAGCGCTATCCCGTCCTCACCGAGTCACGCGACCGGGTGATCACCGCGGCCACGGCCGAGACCGCCCGTACCGGCGAGATCATCGAAGCCGTCGAGAGCGACGTCGCGCTGGCGATCTCGGTCCTGCGCAACGCCAACCGCAGCGGCCTCCACGCCGGCGGCGTCGCCGGCATCCCGGCCTCGGTCGAGGCCCTGAAGCCGGCCGGTGTGCTCGCGATCGCCGGGACCGCGCCGAGCTTCGACTTCTTCGAGCCCAACGGAAGCTGGGAGCTGAAGCCGGAGCGCTTCCGCGTCCACGCCCTCGCCACCCAGCGCGCAGCCGATCGCATCGGCCGCGTGGTCGGCTGGGCCGAACGCGACGAGCTGGCGGTCGCAGCGCTGCTGCACGACGTCGGGCGTCTGGTCATCTCCCGCCTGCACCCCGGCTACAAGGTCTACTTCGACGCCGTCTCCCGCACCCCCGAGCAGCGGCTCCGCGAGGAACGCGAGCAGCTCGGGATCGACCACGCGCTGGTCGGGGGCGTCCTCGCCCGGCGCTGGAACCTGCCGCAGCGGATCGCGATCGCGATCGAGCGCCACCATGCCGACGACGCCGAGGGCCTGGCGGCGATGGTAGCCACCGCAGACATGGTCGCCCACTACTGCCAGGGCGAGGCGATCGCACCGGAGCGTCTCCGCGCCGCCGCCGAGCGCTGCGGGCTCAGCGAGGCCGGCCTCCGCGACCTCCTCTACGAGCTGCCGTTGCCGACCCAGGACGCGACGAGGATCAGCGAGCCCTGCCCGCTCTCCAGCCGCGAGCTCGACGTCCTCCGCCATCTCTCCGAGGGCATGGTCTACAAGCAGATCGCGACCGAGATGCACCTCTCGGTCTCCACCATCCGCACCCACCTGCACAACGTCTACGGCAAGATCGGCGCCGTCGACCGCGCCCAGGCAGTCCTGACTGCGCGCGATAGAGGCTGGATCTGAGATGACCAAGGAGCCCGCCGCCGCGAGTGTCTCTTCTGCGCCGCAGAAGCAGCCTGCGCCCAAATGGCGCCGGCGGTCCCTGGTCCGCGTCCGTCGCCCGAGCTGGGCGACCAATCAGCGTTCGGTCAGTCGATAAGGCACTCGCGCACGGCGATCGCGACCGCGTGGGTGCGGTTCTTGGCGCCGAGGCGGGCGAGGGCGTGCTTGGTGTGGGTCTTCACCGTCTCCTCGCTGACGTCGAGCTCGCGGGCTGCGAAGGTGGTGGACTCGCCGTGGGCCAGAAGCTGCAGGATCTCGCGTTGGCGCCGGGTCAGCTTGCCGCGGCTGCCTTTCGGCGGGACGGCGGGATCGACGAAGCGCTCCTGGGCCGTCGCGGCCTCGACGGCCCGACGCAGCTCGGCCGGACCGGCTGTTCGGGAGACGTAGGCGCTGGCGCCCGCTGACAGCGCGGCGCTGGCAAGGTGCCGTTCCGGCAGCTCGCCGTGGGCGACGATCCCGAGACCGGAGGCCGAGCGGTGAAGCATCCGGATCGCTTCGGTGCCGCTGATCGAGCTGCCGTCGCCGTTGCCGCGCCAGCGCATGTCGACTACGGCGACGTCGAAGTCGCCGACGTCCCGTACGAGGTCGATCGCCTCGTCCCGGGTCTGGACCTCGTGGACTACGAAGCCGTCCTCGATCGCCTCCCGGATTCCCAGACGGACGAGTGGGTGGCCGTCGATCACAAGGCAGTGGTGGCGCTGGCTCAGGGTGCTTCCGATCAATCGATGGACTGAGGGGGCGCCGATGGGCGGACCCTGTGAGCGATCCTAACCCAGCTCTGCCGGGGTGCGGTAGAAAGTCCGGGTGATCTCCATTACCTCGAAGTCGAGATACGCGGTAGTTGCGCTCGCCGAGCTGGCCCGCGCGGGAGAGCGGCCGGTGCCGATCAAAGAGCTGGCCGAAAGGAGAGGGATCCCTGAGCAGTTTCTCGAGCAGCTCTTCTCCACCCTGCGCCGGGCCGGCCTGCTGACCAGCCACCGCGGCATGCGCGGCGGCTACACCCTCTCGCGCCCGGCCGAGGAGATCACCGTCCTCGAGGTGGTCCAGGCGCTCGACGGCAAGGTCGGCGCCGAGGCCGACGAGGCCGGCGGCATCTGGGCCGAGGGCGTCACCGCCCTGCGCAAGGTCTTCGGCCAGACCACGATCGCCGAAGTCGCCCGCCGCGAGGCCGAAGAGGCCGGCTCAGGGATGTACTTCATCTGATGCGGATCGGAGCGGAGGCTTCTGCGGTCGTCGGCAACACGCCGATGGTGCAGCTCGACCGGATGGGGGAGGGGCTGCCCGGGCAGGTCTGCGTGAAGCTGGAGTACTTCAATCCCGGGGGGTCGGTGAAGGACCGGATCGGGGTGGCGATGATCGATGCCGCCGAGGCAGACGGGCTGATCCGGCCCGGGCGGTCGGTGGTGGTGGAGCCGACCAGCGGCAATACCGGGATCGCGCTGGCGATGGTCTGTGCGGCGCGGGGCTACGAGCTGATCCTGACCCTGCCGGAGGGGATGAGTCGGGAGCGGGGCAAGCTGCTGCGCGCCTACGGCGCCGAGGTCCGGGAGACGCCGTCTCTGGGCGGGATGAACGAGGCGGTCGCCTTGGCGGAGGAGATCCGCGACCAGCGCAAAGGGTTCATGCCGATGCAGTTCTCCAACCCTGCCAACACGGCGGTGCACCGTCGCACCACGGCGGAGGAGATCTGGGCCGACACCGACGGGGAGATCGGCGCCTTCGTCGCCGGGGTCGGCACCGGTGGAACGATCACCGGGGTCGGCCAGATGCTGAAGGAACGGGCGCCGGAGGCGCTGGTGGCCGCGGTCGAGCCGGCCGGCTCGCCGGTTCTCTCCGGCGGCAAGCCCGGCCCCCACAAGATCCAGGGCATCGGCGCCGGCTTCGTTCCCGAGGTCCTCGACCGCGATGTCATCGACGAGGTCCTCCCGGTCGGCGACGAGGACGCGCTGGACACGGCGCGGCGCGTTGCCAAGGAGGAGGGGGTGCTTTCCGGCATCTCCGCCGGCGCCAACATCTGGGCCGCCCTCGAGGTCGCGGCGCGTCCGCAGATGGCCGGGAAGCGGGTGGTGACGATCGTCTGCGACTCGGGCGAGCGCTACATGTCCTTACCCTTCTTCTCACCATGAACCGCTGGAAACGCCTGCTCAAGGAGATTCACGCGGACGTCAAGGCCGCGCGCGAGCGCGACCCCGCGGCGCAGGGCGTCTCCAGCTTCGAGATCCTCACCAGCTGGGCGGGGGTGCAGGCGCTGCTGGCCCACCGGGCCGCGCACGCGCTGATGGAAGCCGGCGTGCCTCTGCTGCCGCGCACGATCGCCTACCTCACCCGCGCGATCACCGGGATCGAGATCCATCCCGCCGCCGAGATCGGCAGGGAGTTCTTCATCGACCACGGCTCCGGCGTCGTCATCGGCGAGACCGCCGCGATCGGCAACTGCGTCACGCTGTACCAGGGCGTCACCCTCGGCGGCACGGGCTTCCAGCGCGGCAAGCGCCACCCGACCCTCGGCAACAACGTCACCGTCGGCTCCGGGGCGAAGCTGCTGGGGCCGATCGCGGTGGGAGACGGCGCCAAGATCGGCGCCAACACCGTCGTCGTCGAGGACGTGCCGCCGGGAGCGACCGTGGTCGGCAACCCCGGCCACCCGGTGAAGCTCGAAGGCAAGCGCGTCGAAGGCCCCGACGCCGACTGGATCCACCTCCCGGACCCGATCGCCGAGGCGATCAAGGCGCTCTCAGAGCGGATCGCCGAGGTCGAGCAGCGGCTCGCGCAGCTGGACGGCGGCGAGGGGCCCGCGGCCGATGCGGCGAGGATCGAGCCGCGCACCGGCCGCTCCTCGGCCGGCGGCTGAGCGGGCGACTTTGTCAACCACCGGTTTGCAAAGTCGCCCATCGGCCCCCGCCGAGCGCCTGGCTATGCTCGGCGGGTGAGCCTGCAGGAGCAGTTCGACACGCCCGCCGAGGCGCACGGAGAGCCGGCGGCGGCGCCTACCGAGCCCGGCGCAGACCGGACCGAGCGGCTCCTCTCGGGCCTGAACGGGCCGCAGCGCGAGGCGGCCGAACACGGCGGCGGCCCGCTGCTGGTCCTGGCCGGGGCCGGCTCGGGCAAGACCCGGGTCCTCACCCACCGCATCGCCTATCTGCTGGCGACCGGCGAGGCGCGGCCGGGCGAGATCCTCGCGATCACCTTCACCAACAAGGCGGCGGCGGAGATGCGCGAGCGGGTCGGCCAGCTGGTCGGCCGCTCGGTGCGGGCGATGTGGGTGACGACCTTCCACTCGGCCTGCGCCCGCATGCTGCGCGTCGACGCCGAGCGGCTCGGCTACTCGAAGGGCTTCACGATCTACGACCAGGCGGACTCGCTGCGGATGCTGAAACGCTGCCTCACCGAGCTCGGCGTCGACCCGAAACGGTTCCCTCCGCGGGCGGTCCATTCGAAGATCTCCGGTGCCAAGAACCAGCTGATCGACGCCTCCGCCTATGCCGAGATGCAGGGCAGCGTCTTCGAGGAAGTCGTCGCCGAAGCCTTCCCGCTCTACGAGAAGCGGATGCTGGAAGCCAACGCGATGGACTTCGACGACCTGCTCGTCCGCACGGTCAACGCCATGGAGCTGTTCGAGGAGGTGCGCGAGCGCTGGCGCCGCACCTTCCGCCACGTCCTCGTCGACGAGTACCAGGACACCAACCACGCCCAGTACCGGCTGCTGCAGCTGCTCGCGGGCGAGCACCGGAACCTGATGGTGGTCGGTGACGACGCCCAGTCGATCTACGGGTTCCGCCACGCCGACATCCGCAACATCCTCGACTTCGAAGATGACTTCCAGGACGCGGCGGTCGTCAAGCTCGAGCAGAACTACCGCTCCACGCAGACGATTCTCTCGGCGGCGAACGCCCTGATCGAACGCAACCGGGAAGGGCTGAAGAAGGAGCTCTGGACCGAAGAGAAGGGCGGCGAGCCGGTCCAGCTCGCCGAGCTGACCGACGAGCACGAGGAGGCGCGCTGGGTTGCGGCGGAGATCGAGCGGCTGGGGGAGGAGCACGGGATCGCCCGCTCCGAGGTCGCCGTCTTCTACCGGACCAACGCGATGAGCCGGGTGCTGGAGGACACGCTCAACCGCTTCGACGTCCCCTACCAGGTGATCGGCGGCACCAAGTTCTACGAACGGGCCGAGATCAAGGACGCGGTCGCCTACCTCAGCCTGCTAACCAACCCGGCCGATCTCGTCTCCTTCACCCGGGTCGTCAACTCGCCCAGACGCGGGATCGGCAACACCACCCAGGGGCGGCTGGCCTCGCACGCGAACACGACCGGGCTGCCGATCTGGGAGGTGATCGAGCGGGTCGAGGAGGTGCCCGGACTGAGCGGCGCCGCGATCAAGAGCGTCTCCCGGTTCTACGAGATCATCGCGACGCTGCGCGAACGCGCCGACGAGGAAGGTCCGGTGGCGACGCTGCTGGAGGCGGTGCTGAACGAGAGTGGCTACCTGGAGGCGCTGGCGGCGGAGCGCACGGTCGAAGCCGAAGGGCGGGCCGAGAACCTCGAAGCGCTGGTAGCCGGCGCGGCGGAGTTCGACCTCGAGCGCGAGCGCGAGGGGGACAGCGAGATCCCACCGCTGGAGGAGTACCTGCAGCAGATCTCCCTCTACACCGAGCAGGACGCCCTGAAGGAGGAGCGGGAGCTGGTGACGTTGATGACCCTCCACAACGCCAAGGGGCTCGAGTACGACACTGTCTTCATCGTCGGCTGTGAGGACGGCGCCTTCCCGCACATGCGGGCGCTGGAGGAGGGCGGCGAAGAGGAGGAGCGGCGGCTCTGCTACGTCGGCGTCACCCGCGCCCGCCGCCGCCTCTACATGACCTGGGCGCGCGAGCGGAGCCTGTTCGGCCGCAACGAGCGCAACCTGCCTTCGCGGTTCGTCGACGAGATCCCGGTCGAACTGACCGAGCGCCATTCGACGGCGGCCCAGAGCCTGGGGACGAGCTGGGGGGCGCCGACCGCGAACACGGTCGAGCCGGTGCAGCCGCTCGACCCGGGGCCGGCACTGGAGCTGCAGACCGGCGACGACGTCGTCCATGCCAGCTTCGGCGACGGCGTGGTGACCGGGGTGGAGCCGGGCGGCGTGATCGTCGTCCGCTTCTCCGGCGACGGTGCCGAGCGCAAGCTGATGGCCGATTACGCCCCGATCCGCAGGCGGTGACGGTGGCGGCACGGCTGATCGACGGCAAGGCGGTTGCCGCTGCTGTGCGCGAGCGGGTCAAGGTCGACGTCGCCGCCTACAGGGAGGAGACCGGGCGGACGCCGGGGCTGGCGACGGTCCTGGTCGGCGAGGACCCGGCTTCGCAGGTCTACGTGGGGATGAAGCGCCGCAACACCGAGGAGGTGGGCATGCGCTCGATCCACCACGAACCCGAGGCTTCGATTCGCGAGGAGGAGCTGCTCGACCTAGTCGCCCAGCTGAACACAGACGACGACGTGGACGGCATCCTCGTCCAGTTGCCGTTGCCCGCCCAGATCGACGAGGACGCAGTCGTCGCCGCGATCGACCCGAAGAAGGACGTCGACGGGTTGACGCCGATCAGTGCCGGGATGCTGGCGCACGGCGCCCCCGGCCTGGTGCCGTGCACGCCTCGCGGAGTGATGGAGTTGCTGGCCCACGAGGGCGTGGAGCTCGAAGGCGCCGAGGCGGTGGTGGTCGGGCGCTCGAAGCTGGTCGGGGTGCCGGTGGCGCGGCTGTTGCTGGCCGCCGATGCGACGGTGACGATGTGCCATTCGCGGACCCGTGACCTCGATGCCGTCTGCCGCCGGGCGGACGTGCTGGTCGCGGCCGTGGGGGTCCCGCGCCTGCTCGGGGCCGGGGCTGTGAAGCCGGGCGCGGTCGTCATCGACGTCGGGGTCAACCGGCTCGACGAGGGGCTTGTCGGCGACGTCGATTACGACGCCGTCGCCGAGGTTGCCTCTGCGATCACGCCGGTCCCCGGCGGGGTGGGCCCGATGACGATCGCGATGCTCTTGTCGAACACGCTTCAGGCGGCCAGGCAGAGGTTTCTCCCCTCACAGCGCGAATAAGAGGCGGATCAACCGAGAGGGGAGCGAGATGGACGTCGACAGGCTCAGTACCGGGGAGAAGATCGCGGGGGTCTCGGCGATCCTGCTCTTCATCTTCATGTTCTTCGACTGGTTCAGCGTCAGCGTCGGCCACGGGTTCTTCAGCGCCAGCACCGGCAACGCGTGGGATTGGCTCGACGTGATCCCGATCGTCCTCCTGATCGCGATCGTCGCCGCGCTCGGCGTCGCAGTCGTCCGCCTCACCGAGGCCGACCTCGAGCCGACGATCTCGATGAACGCGATCGTCGCGATCCTCGGGATCGTCTCGGTCCTGCTGATCCTCTACCGGATCGTCTCGCCGCCCGACTCGGGGTTCTCGGAAGTCGACGTCAGCCCCGCGTTCGGCATCTTCCTCGGGCTTATCGCGGCGGCCGGCATCGCCTACGGCGGCTACCGGGCGATGCAGGAAGAAGGCGCCAGCTTCGGCGAGATCGGCGAACGCCTCGGCAGCGGTCGTGGCGGACCGGGAAGCGGCGGCCAGCCACCTTCGTCTACGCCGCCGCCTCCGCCGCCGAATGGCTGACGGGCGCTTCCGCGATCCCTCTTGACACCTGCTTGGCGAAGGCGATGATCGTCATCATCGGGTTGACGCCGACCGAGGTGGGGAAGAGCGAGGCGTCGGCGACGTAGAGGTCCTGGGTGCCCCTGACCGACCCGTCGGGGGCGCACACGCCCTGGCCCGGATCGGCGGCGATCCGCGCCGTGCCCATCGGGTGGAACGCCTCGAGCCGCAACTCGGAGGCCTTGACGCGGGCGGCCTCGAAATCGGCCAGGTCGGCCGGCTTCAGGGCGCCGAAGCGCGGGATGTTGGGGTAGACCTCGGCCGCGCCGGCGGCGAAGTGGACTTCGGCGGCCCGGGCGATCCCGAAGTGGATCCGGTCGGCGTCCTCGCGGGTGAGCTTGTAGGAGGCGCTCACGGCGCCGTCGTTGCCGAGCCCGATCCGGCCCTCGGAGCGGTCGCAGAGGTGGACGCCGATCGAGCCGACGTGGTCGAACTCCAGCAGCGAGCGCTGGTGCTCGGCTCCGGTCCCGGACAGCCATGCTCCGCCGAAGGCGAGCGGGGTGAAGGTGGCCTCCAGCAGCACCCGCTGCGGCTCCCACTGGTCGACGTAGAAGCTCTGCATCACCCCCTCCCAGCCGCGGACCTCCTCCTCGTAGCGGGCGCCGACCCAGCAGGCGGGGTGGATGTGGAGGTTGCGGCCGACCTGGGCGCCGCCGAGGCCCGAGCGCAGCAGCAGCTCCGGGGTGCCGAGGGCGCCCCCGGCGGCGATCACGGCGCGGCGCGCGCGGACGGTGTAGGGGCGGGCGCGGCCGCTCGCGTCGCGGGCGGCACAGGCAAGCCCGACCGCCCGCCCGTCCTCGACCAGGACTCGCTGCGCTTCGACCCGGGACCGTACCCGCGCCCCTGCCGCGACCGCCCGCGGCAGGTAGCTGACGTGCATCCCGCGCTTGGCGTCGATCGCACAGCCGTAGGGGCAGGAGCTGCACTGGACGCAGTCGCCGGCGTTCCGGTGGATCGGCGCTCCGCTGGCGCCGATCGCCGCAGCACCCTCCATCGCCAGCTGGCCGTTGCGGCCCATCCGCTCCGGATCGAGCTGGGTCACCCGGAGGAACTCCTCGGCCTCGGCGTAGTCCCCGTCGAGCTTGCCGGCCCAAACGATGCCGAAGTCGCTGCGCCAGCTCTCCAGCACCTCGTCCGGGGCGCGGAAACAGGTGCCGGAGTTGATCACCGTGGTGCCGCCGATCGCCTTCGCCACCGGCACCGGGATCGGCGGCCGGCCTGCGGCGATCGTCAGGCCGGCGTCGCGGTAGAGCTCGGTGACCGCCTCGAGGCGGTCGGCCGGGTAGTTGTCGCGGTTGTAGTGGCCGCCCCCCTCGAGCACGAGCACGTCGAGGCCGGCCTCGGCGAGGGTCGCCGCCGCAACCGCGCCGCCGGCGCCGGAGCCGACGATCACGACGTCGCATTCCTCACCCTCGCCGCGCGGCTCGAGGTCTCCGAGCGGGCCGACAGGCTCGGGCAGCGAGCCGTCAGCCAGAGCGCAGCCGGTCGCGGTCCCGATCCGCGCTTCGACCGCCGGCACCACCGCATAGCCGAGCGTCGAGAAGATCTTCGCCATCAGCAGCAGGTCGTGGTGGAGGGGGAAGCGCGAGCGCTCGAGGCGGCGCAGGAAGTCGGCGGCGGCCGCGGGGTCGAGGCGGCTGAAGCGCCAGGGGAACGGCAGCCACTCGAAGGCGCGCAGGCCGAGGCGCAGCCGCAGCAGCACCGGCGGCGGGACCGAGCGCAGGAACCTCGCCACCGGCCCCGAGACGTCGACGTCGCGCTCCGCGGCGGGCAGGCCGTCGATGCCCGGCGCCATCGCTGCGCAGATCGCGCTCAAGGTGCGCTGCTCAGCGGCTGAGAGCCCTGGCGCGCCCCTTCAGAAGGGCGTCGCCGGGCGGCCCACCCGTCCTGCCAGAGACCAGAGCCAGAGCGAGAGCAGGGCGAGGAAGCCGTCGACGAGGAAGTTCAGCAGGTAGACGAAGACCTGTTCGTCGCCGAGGAAGAAGGCGAGCGAGCCGAGCGAGGAGGCGGTCTTGCCGGCGGCGAGGACGAGCAGCAGCGGCCGGTAGCGGACGACGTCGGCCTGGGCGACGAGGCAGATGCCGGCGATCACCACCATGTAGGCGAAGGCCAGCGCCAGCCAGAGGTCCTCCTGGGTGTGCGGCGCCCGGTTGTTGTTGCCGAGCCATTCGCCGACGTCGGAGATGACGTCGAGGACGCCGCTGGGGACGGCGATGAAGAGGATGCCGACTACCGCGAAGGTGACGGCGAGCAGGCGCAGGTTGAGGACTACGAATCTCTCGGCGCGCGGTCCCTGCATCGGCGCGGAGATTACTGGCTGGCCAGCCAGGGTGGGGGCGCGGCGGGTCCTGTCGCCGCGAGGACTCGTCCTGGCGGACGACCTAGAATCGCCGCCATGATCGATCGAGAGCAAGTCCTCCACGTGGCGAGGTTGGCCCGGCTTCGGCTTGCGGATGAGGAAGTCGAGACGATGGTGGGGGAGCTTTCGGGGATCCTCGATCACGTCGACCGGATCGGGAATCTGGATCTGGAGGGGGTTGAGCCGACTTCGCACGTGGTCGCGCTGGAGAACGTTCTGCGCGCCGACGAGCCCTGGCAGAGCCTGCCGCGCGAGGTCGCCCTCGCCTCGGCGCCGGAACCCTCCGAAGGTGCTTTCCGCGTCCCTTCGCCGCAGGCGGAATAGATGACCGACATCCTCGACCTGTCGGTCCTCGAGGCCCACGACGCCAAAATCGCCGGCGATCTCTCGGCCCAGGAACACGCCGAGGCCTGGTTCGCGGCAGCCGCCGGCGACGAGCTGAACGTCTACCTCTGGCGCAACGACCGCGGGGCCGAGGCCGGGGCGATCGAGCCGACGGAGGACTGGAACGCCCCGATCGCCGTCAAGGACATCTTCTGCACCGAGGGCATTCCCACCACGGCCGCTTCGCGGATCCTCGAGGGCTACCGGCCGCCCTACACGGCCACCGCGGTGCGGCAGCTGATCGGGGCCGGCCTGCCGATCCTCGGCAAGACCAACATGGACGAGTTCGCGATGGGCTCTTCGAACGAGAACTCGGCCTATGGCCCCGTCCTCAACCCGTGGGACCGCGGCAGGGTGCCCGGTGGCTCCTCCGGCGGCTCAGCCGCCGCCGTTGCCGGCGGTCTCGCACCGTGGGCGATCGGCACCGACACCGGCGGCTCGATTCGCCAGCCGGCGGCGTTCTGCGGGATCGTCGGCCTCAAGCCGACCTACGGCGCGATCTCCCGCTACGGGATGATCGCCTTCGCCTCCTCGCTCGACCAGGGCGGGCCGCTGACCCGCACCGTCAGCGACGCCGCTCTCCTGCTGTCGATGCTCCAGGGGCGCGACCGGCTCGACTCGACCTCGGTCGGGATCGAGGGCGGCATCTCGCTGCCCGACCGCGAGGATCTCTCCGGCCTGCGCTTCGGGGTCCCGACGGAGCTGGCGCGCGACTCGGTCGACGCCGGCGTGCGCGAGGTCTTCGAGGCGACGTTGCAGAAGATCGAGGCCCTGGGCGGCGAGATCGCCGAGGTCTCGCTGCCGAACGCCGAGCACGGCATCTCCGCCTACTACGTGATCGCCCCCGCCGAGGCTTCATCCAACCTCGCCCGCTACGACGGGGTCCGCTACGGGATGCGGGCCGGCGGCGGCGGCGACCTGGTCGAGATGTACGAGACCACCCGCTCGGAGGGGTTCGGCGCCGAGGTGAAGCGCCGGATCATGCTCGGCACCTACGCGCTCTCCTCCGGCTACTACGAGGCCTACTACGGGCAGGCGCAGAAGGTGCGGACGCGGATCGCCGAGGACTTCAGCAGCGCCTTCGCCGGCGTCGACTTCGCCGTCACCCCGACCGCGCCCTCGGTTGCCTTCGAGCTCGGCGAGAAGACCGACGACCCGCTCTCGATGTACCTGAACGACTTCTTCACGGTGCCGATGAGCCTCGCCGGGATCCCGGCGATCTCGATCCCGGCCGGCCTCGCCGAGCCCGAAGGCGGCGGCCCGCAGCTGCCCGTCGGCTTCCAGATCGCCGCCCCGGCCTTCGCCGAGCAGAAGCTGCTCGACGCCGCCTACGCTCTCGAACAGGGGATCGGGTTCACCGACGCCTGGCGTTCGCGCATCCCGTGGCTGGACGGAGGGGCCGATGCCTGACCTCGAGGCGGTGATCGGGCTGGAGATCCACGTCCAGCTGGCGACGAAGACGAAGATGTTCTGCGGCTGCGAGCTCTCCTTCGGCGACGAGCCGAACGTCCACACCTGCCCGATCTGCCTCGCCCACCCGGGCGTATTGCCGGTCCCGAACGAGCAGGCGATCCGCTACGCCCTGCAGATCGGCCTCGCGCTCGGCTGCGAGATCGCGCCGCGCTCGATCTTCCACCGCAAGAACTACTTCTATCCCGACAGCCCGAAGGCCTACCAGATCAGCCAGTACGACATCCCGATCTGCGGCCCCGGCCGGCTCGGCGACGTCCGCATCCACCGCGCCCACCTCGAGGAGGACGCGGCGAAGACGGTCCACGTCGGCTCGTCCGGCCGTATCCACGGCTCCGCCGCCTCGCTCGTCGACTTCAACCGCGGCGGCACGCCGCTGGTCGAGATCGTCACCGAGCCCGACCTGCGCGATGCCGCCGAAGCGGCCGAGTGGGCGCGCCTCCTGCGCGAGACCGTCCGCCAGCTCGGCGTCTCCGACGTGAACATGGAGGAGGGGAGCCTGCGCGTCGACGCCAACGTCTCGGTGCGGACCGCCGGCAGCAGCGAGCTCGGGACCAAGACCGAGCTGAAGAACATGAACAGCTTCCGCTTCCTGCAGCGCGGGATCGAAGCCGAGCTGGCGCGCCAGCGCGAGCTGGTCGAGGGCGGCGGGCAGGTCGTGCAGGAGACCCTCCACTTCGACCCGGCGAGCGGCAACCTGACGCCGCTGCGCTCGAAGGAGGAGGCGCACGACTACCGCTACTTCCCCGAGCCCGACCTGGTGCCGTTGGCGCCGACCGAGGAGATGCTCCGCGAGGCGAGAGAGGCTCTGCCCGAGCTGCCGGCGGCGCGGATCGAGCGCTACGAGGGCATGGGTCTGCCGCATGACGTGGCGCAGACGCTGGCTACCGACCCGCGCACCGCGGGCTACTTCGAGAACGCGGTCGAGGCGGCGGACGGGATCGAGCCGCGGGTCCTCGCCAACTGGGTGACCGGCGAGCTTGCGGCGGCTTTGCGCCAAGCCGAGGTAGAGGGCGGCGCCGCGGACTCGCGTGTCTCCCCGCCCGCCCTGGTCGCGCTGGTGCGGATGGTCCAGGAGAAGACGATCTCCCACGGCAGCGGCAAGACGGTGCTGGCGGCGATGGTCACCGAGGGTGGCGACCCCGGCGAGATAGTCGAGCGCGAGGGCCTGGCCCAGATGTCCGACTCCGGCGAGCTCGAGGCGATCGTCGAGAAGGCGATGGCAGACAACCCCGATGCCGTCGAGAAGGTTCGCGAGGGCAATGGCAAGGCGATCGGCGCCATCGTCGGCGCCGTGATGCGAGAGACCAAGGGCCGCGCCGACGGCGGCGAGGTCAACCGGATCATCCGCGAGCGGCTCTAGCGCCCATAGCCTTGCTCCCGATGGGCGGAAAGCTCTCCACGGAACGGCCACTGCAAGAGATCACCGGCCAGTACGACCGGGTCGCCCGCTTCTACAAGGTCTTCGAGCCCCTCTACCTGATCTTTCCGGTCGCCCGCCGCAGGGCGGTGGCGGCGCTGGGGCTGAAGCCGGGCGACAGCGTGCTCGAGATCGGCGCCGGCACCGGCCGCAACTTTCCCTACCTGATCGACGCGGTCGGACCGAGCGGAGGCGTGATCGCCGTCGATGCATCCGAGGGGATGCTGGGGGAGGCTCGAAAGCTCGTGGAGCAGCTTGGCTGGTCGAACGTCAGCCTGCAGCAGCAGGACGCCGCCCGGCTCGACCTCGACCGGAACGTCGACGCCGTCCTCTTCAGCCTCAGTTACTCCGCGATGCCCGAGCCGGAGCGAGCGCTGGAAGGGGCCTGGCAGCGTCTTGAACCGGGCGGCCGCCTGGCGGTGATGGACGCCGGGCTCACCCAGACGCGATTCCGCCGCCTGCTCGATCCGATCGCGCGCCTTCTGATCCGGCTGGGTCCCGGTAACCCCTATTCGCGGCCGTGGGAGGAGCTCGCCGAATACGGGGAGGTCACGATCGAACGGTTCATGTGGATCTACTACGTCTGCACCGTCACCAAAGCGGAGGCCAGCCCCGCGGTTCCTTAGTCCTGTATGGCCGGACAAAGGAACCACGCGATGGCGAGAAAGTGCGAGTAGATACTTTGTAACAGATTGTTACAAGCGTGCTAGGTTGGGGCCATGGCCTGGAACGTCGTGATCGCGGGTGGTGGCTTCGGCGGTGCGGCTGCCGCGCACGAGCTGGAGCGGGTCATGCCCAAGCAGTCGGCGCGCCTGGCGCTCGTGAACGAGACCAACTTCGCGCTGTATACGCCGTTCCTGCCGGAGGCGGCAGCCGGGACCCTGGAGCCTCGGCACGTGGTGACGCCGCTGCGGGAGATGCTGAAACGGACCTATCTGCGGATCGGGGCGATCGTCGGCCATGACCCCGAGGCGAAGACGGTGACGCTGCGGGCGAAATACGGCGAAACCGAGACGCTGCCCTACGACCAGCTGCTGCTGGCGCTCGGCTCGACCTCGCGGGTCCTGCCGGTGCCGGGGCTGGCCCAGCACGCGGTCGGCTTCAAGAGCCTCGCCGACGCCATCTACCTGCGCAACCACGTGGTCGAGACGCTGGAGGAAGCGAATGCGACCGAGGACCCGCGGCGGCGCGAAGAACTGCTCACCTATGTCTTCGTCGGCGGCGGCTACGCGGGGCTCGAGGCGCTGGCCGAGCTGCAGGATTTCGCCGCCGACGCGATGGACTCCTATCCGCGCGCCCGCCTGCACGGGATGCGCTGGGTGCTGGTCGAGGCGTCAGACCGGGTGCTGCCGGAGATCGACCGCGAGCTTGCCGAGTACGCGTTGCGGGAGCTGCGCGGGCGCGGCATCGACATCCGCCTGCAGACGACCCTGGAGGAGGTCACCGCCGAAACCGCCCGGCTTTCGACCGGCGAGGTGCTGCCGGCCCGGACGGTCGTCTGGACCGCCGGGGTCAAGGCGCAGCCGATCCTCGCCGAGCTGAACCTGCCGCTGGACGAGCGCGGCCGGGCCCCCGTCGACTCCTACCTGCGGGTGCAGGGGATGGACTCGGTATGGGCGATCGGCGATTGCGCGGCGGCCCCCGATCCCCGCGGCGGCACCTGCCCGCCGACCGCCCAGCACGCCGTCCGCCAGGGCCCCGTCGTCGCGCGCAACATCGCCGCCGAGCTCGGGATCGGCTCGCCCAAGCCCTTCGACTACCGCAGCGAAGCGAGCTTCGTCAACCTCGGCCGCTACAAGGCGGTCGGCCGGATCGGCGACCGCACCTTCCGCGGCTTCCCGGCCTGGTGGATGGCCCGGACCTACCACATGAGCCAGATCCCGGGCGCCGCCCGCAAGTTCCGCGCCGTCCTCGACTGGACCGCCGGCCTGCCGTTCCGCCGCGACATCGCGGAGGTCGGCACGATCGGCAAGCCGAAACCGCTGGTCTGAGAGAGCCCGGCAGAGAGCGCTCGGGCGCGACTCTGTGACGGCAAGCGCAAGAATGGATGCGTGGAATACCTCGTCATCGTCTTCTTCTTCGGCCTCGCCACCGGCATCATCGGTCGGGCCAAGGGCAGCTCGTTCTTCGTCTGGTTCCTGATCGGGGCTGTGCTCCCTCTCCTCGGCCTGATCGCGGCGATCCTCTATCGCGTCGACAAGGACGAACCCGAACGCCAGTGCCCCAACTGCCACAAGCCGCTCAAGCTCTACGTCCAGGTCTGCCCCCGCTGCGGGACGGACCTATACCTCCCAGACCCCTCAGCTGTAAGGCACCCAGGCGTGCGGTAGGGGGAGGGTGCCCGCTCCCTACATCACCGCAGCCAAGTCCGCACGATTGCGTTGGCGAAGCCGGCGCCGTAGCGAAAGGCGGCGGGCTTCTTCGAGTGGCCGTGGAGGCGCTGTTCGACGGTGATCGGAACCTCCTTGGCGGGGATGTTCCGCTTGATCGCCTCGATCATGAACTCGGAGGTATGGAACTGCTCCTGGCGCAGGACGAGCTGGGGGAGGACGGTGGTTCGGACGGCGCGGTAGCCGTTGGAGCAGTCGGTGACGTGGGTGCGGGTGATGAAGGAGACGAGGCGGTTGAAGAAGACGATGCCGAGCTCGCGGGCGAAATGGTTGCGGTCGGCGTGGCCGAGGACGCGGGAGCCGTGGGCCATCTCGACCTCGCCGTCGAGGATCGGCTCGACCAGGCGCTCCATCTCGTCGGGGCGGTGCTGGCCGTCGGCGTCGAGGGTGACGACGATCTCGGCCCCCGATTCGACCATCAGCCGGTAGCCGGTCCGCAGCGCCGCGCCGCCGCCGCGGTTGGTGACGTGGCGGGCGACCAGGGCCCCGTGCGCGGCGGCGACGTCGCCGGTGCCGTCGCGGGAGCCATCGTCGACGACCAGCACCTCGGTGCGGATGCCGCAGACCGCGGGCGGGATCTGGTCGAGGACGGTGGCGATGCTGTCGGCCTCGTTGTAGGCGGGGACCAGGATCGCGATCCTGCCCCTGAAGCGGTCCGGCAGTCCGGCCTGGCGGAACTCCTCCCAGGCCAGGCCCTCGAGGGCGGCGGCGAGCTGACGGCTGTTGCGCGCCCCCTGGGCGAGCGCCCGCAGGATCAGCAGGAAGAGGACGAAGATCGCGAAGACGGCGAGGCCGAGGATGCGGCCGCCGTTGCCCTTCTCGAAGGAGAAGGCCGAGAGCAGTCCGTTGACGATTTCGGTGCCGGCGACGATCAGCAGTCCGAGCCCGGCGAGGACCAGGATCAGGACGTCGGCGTTGCGCAGCGCCCGCCGCCGCGCCAGCGCGTAGGCGACCATCCCGAGCGCCAGCAGCACGCCGACGGCGCGCAGGGCCGTCAGTTCGGCGGGGAAGATGCCTGCGGTTGGGGTGGCGACCATCGGCGATCGGAGGATATGGCGGCGAAGGCCGAAGAGAGGGCGAGGCCGGAGAGTGGAAAGACGACCGTCATCAGCACCTCGTTGCGCCGCGGGGCGGCGAGTGAGACGGCGCCGACGAGGGTGACGAGGACGATCGGCGTCGCCAGCGCCAGCAGCTCCCACCAGCGCCGCCAGATCCCCAACAGGACGAGGCCGGCGATTCCGAGGACGACGAGGAGGATCTGCACGACACGGCCCGCGGTCGTATTCATCGCTTCGCCGACGCCGCTGCTCCACATCCGCCCGACCTTGCGGGCGGTCATCGCCAGGTAGCCGACAGGGTCTTCGCCGAGGTACTTCGAGAGGTTTTCCTTGCCGAGCTTGCCCAGCGCCTGGTCGCGGCTGAGGCCGGGATGTTCCCGCTGGACTTCTTCCGCGACCCGGTTGAAGAGCGGGGTGGGGTTGACGTCGTTGAGCGCTTCGGAGTCAGGCGCGAGGTCGCGGTGCCGGTAGCGCTGGACGAGGATCGCCTTCACCCGCTGGTATTCGCCGTCTGCCGGCAGGTAGGTGCCGGTGTAGAGCGCCTTGCCGCCGCCGGTCGAGATCGGAACGACGCGGTCGAGGACGACGTAGTTGCGGATCGTCCAGGGCAGGATGGGGAGGACGATCGCGACCAGGAGCACGGCGGCGCCGGCGAGGCCCCCGGTCCAGTTGCGTCTCCCCACGGCCCCGGTGCTTGCCCACGCGATCCGGATGAAGGCGAGGACGGCGAAGGCAGCCGCGACGAGCAGGTACTCGGGGCGGAACATCGCGGTGAGGCCGAAGAGGAGGCCCGGGACCAACCACGCCCACCATGCGGCGAGTCGTCCCCGCATACCCGGGACGACTCGGTTCAGATCGCGTTGACGGTCCGAGGCCCAGAGGAAGGCGAGGATCGCCGCCGGCAGCGTCAGCATCGCCGGCGGCTCGCTCATCAGCTCGCCGGTGGTGTGGAGGAACGGGGGGTAGATCTCGACCGCAAAGGCCGCGAAAAGCCCGACCCAGCGACCGAGCTCGCGCCCGCCCAGGCGCCATCCGAGCGCGAAGACCACGAGAATCGTCGCCACCCCCAAAAGCGCCTCGACGATCCGCGCCGTTCCTTCCCGGGCACCGCCGGTCGCATAGAAGGCGGCCGCGTAGAGGAAGGGCGCCCCTGGCGACCAGTCGCTCGAGTCGTGGAATTCCGGCCCCCCGAAGCTGCCTTCCGTGTAGAGGGCCTTCGAGATCGCGTAGTAGGCATGCGAGTCGTCAGCCGGGTTCGCAACCGGGTTGACGACCACGTAGGCGCGGGCGACCAGGCCGAGGACGGCGATCAGCGCGAGCGCGATCAGCGTCCTCCTGCCGTATCGCTCGGGCAGCGCGCGGATCCAGGCGGCGACGGTCTTCAAGGGCGGGGTCAGGCTACCCCGGGGTGGGGCGGGAGAGCGCATCCGCCGGCGACCCCGGCTTTGTGAGGTCGCCACGGATGCGCTCCCGAAGGAGGCGGTGAGGTAGGCAAGGGCGGTGGAGGCGAGGGCGGCGAGGAGAGGGACGAGGACGAGGACGCGGCGAGGGGAGGCGACTAGAAGGGCGCTGATCAAGGTGATCGCGAGGAAGACCGTGGCGAGGAGGAGCGCCTCCCAGCGGCGCAGCCAGGCGAGGATCGCGAGGCCGAGGAGGCCGAGGAGGACCAGGGCCCACTGCAGGACGATCCACGGGAACCCGCGCATCACGTCCCGCGCCGGGTGGAACCAGATGCGGCCGACCTTGACGGCGAGGAAGCCGGCGTATTCGCCGGTGTGGTCGGA
Organism: Solirubrobacterales bacterium; assembly: GCA_035712505.1. Classification (GTDB taxonomy): domain Bacteria; phylum Actinomycetota; class Thermoleophilia; order Solirubrobacterales; family 70-9; genus VAYN01. The sequence continues at coordinate 700 of DASTAR010000112.1, read as the reverse complement.
GACGTCGTCCCAGAGCTGTTCCTTGCCCATCTTCGAGAGCGCCGTGTCGGGTTCCATCTCGGGGTAGCGGGCGTGAGCGAGGCGGGCGAGGATCTGCTCGAGGCGCAGGCGCTGCGCGGCGGCAGGCGCGAACAGCTGCGGGTTTTCGCGAACCACTTCGGCGCCGACCTCTTCCGGGTCGCCGCCGGAGGGCAGGTAGGTCCCGCCGTAGAGGACTTGCCCTCCGCCGGTGGAGATCGGCACGAAGCGGTCGAGCGCGGAGGCGTTGCGGATCGTCCAGGGTGCGATGACCACCAGGGCCGCGCCAAGGAAAACAGCAGCACGTAGAAAGGAGCCGCGCCAGTCGTCCCTAGCTCGCCGCACGGCGATGACGAGCGCCACGAGCACGGCGACCCCCAGGTACTCCGGCCGCACCATCGCCAGCGCCCCGAAGAGAGCACCCGGCAAGAGCCACCTGACCCAGCCTCCGTCCCAAGCCCAAAGCGCCGCCAGCACCCCGCCCGACAGCAGCGCAGCCGCCAGCGGCTCGCTCATCAGCATCCCCTGGTACTCCAAAAGCGCCGGATAAACCGCCACCGCAAGCGCCCCAACCAGGGCCGGCCAGACAACTGGAGAGTTAACCGTCCTATAGGACGCATAACTCTCCAGTTGCGGAACGGGGGCGGGCACTCCAGCGACCTCACTTGCGCGGGGTCGCTGG
>DASTAR010000111.1:0-13943 GCA_035712505.1 Solirubrobacterales bacterium | reverse complement strand
AGCCTTCCCGCTGGTCCGAGAGCGGCGTTACCGTGAACCTTCATCCGGGTCCTCCTTCGCTTGGGCGTCAGAACCGCAAGCGTCTTGGAGGGCCCGGATGGCCTTTCAGGCGTTCACAACGTGTGTGGGCGGGTCACCTAGAATCCGGGTCGGTCCTTTTCTCCGATCCCGATCATGAGGAGCTCCATCTCTTGAGCCGTATCCGAATCTTCGCGCTGTTCGCGACCGTCGCCGTCCTGGCAGGCGTCCTCGCCGCCTGCGGCGGCGGTGGCAGCGACAGCAGCAACGAAGACCCGCAGAAGGTCATCGAAAGGGCAAGTCTCGAAGGCGTGAAGAGCGGCGAATTCGACTTGTCGCTGAGCGTCAACGCCGAAGGCGAAGAAGGGGGCGAACTCGAAGCCAGCCTCTCGGGACCGTTCGAAGCCGGCGCCAAGGGCGAACTTCCCCAGGCGGAAGTGAGCGTCGACGCCAAGGGCAACGCCCAGGGGGAAAACATCGCCTTCGAAGGGGGGCTGACTCTCCTCACCGACCGCGCCTTCGTCGAATACGAAGGAACCTCCTATGAAGTCGACCCGACGACCTTCGGCTTCCTCAAATCTGCCGTCGAACAGGCCCAGCAGCAGGAAGGCTCCGAAGCCGACGTCACCGCCTGTCAGAAGGCGGCGGAAGGGATCAAATTCAGCCAGTTCGCCGACAACCTCGAAAACGAAGGCTCCGAAGACATCGACGGGACCTCGACCACCAAGGTCAGCGGCGACCTCAACGTCGGCGGCGCGATCGACGCGCTGATCCAGCTGACGGAAGACCCGGCCTGCAGCTCGCAGCTCGAAGCCGCCGGGCCGCTGCCGATCGGCAAGCTCGAAGAAGCCAAGGGCGAACTGTCCAAGGCGATCAAGAAGTCGCACGTCGAAATCGCCGTGGGCGACGACGACATCGTCCGCAAGTTCGCGATGGAACTGACGGTCGAACCGCCCGAAGCCAAGGGCGAAAAGGTCGAACTGGAAATGGAACTCACCCTCAGCGGCGTCAACGAAGAACAGAGCTTCCAGGAACCCTCGAACGCGAAGCCTCTGGAAGGGCTGTTCAAACGGCTCGGCGTCAACCCCCTCGAACTGCTGCAAGGAGCGAGCAGCGGCGAAGGCCTCGGAGGTCTGCTGGAAGGACTGATGGGCGGCTCCGCCGGCTCCGGCCCGTCGCAGGGCGGTTCATCCTTCGGCAGCTCCGAAACCGGCAGCAGCGGCAACCAGAAGGCATACGTGCAGTGCCTGCAGAAGGCTCAGACGCCGGCGGACCTGCAGAAGTGCGCGCGCCTGCTCGAATAGTCGAGTAGGCCGCGCCTCGTGAACCAGGCAGGGCCCCGCCTCGACGCGTCCTTCCTGAGGACGCCGACCGGATGGCCCTACCTGCTGGCGCCGCTGATCCCGGTCGCCGTCGCGCTGGACCTCCTGAGCGCCCCGGCTACGGCGGTCTTCGCCACTTCGGCGCTCGGGATCGTCCCCACCGCGGCGCTGATGGGGCGCGCGACCGAGGAGCTGGCGGCGCGCTCGGGGCCTGGGATCGGCGGCCTGCTCAACGTCACCTTCGGGAACGCGCCGGAGCTGATCATCGCCCTCTTCGCGCTAGGGCAGGGCCTCCAGGAGGTGGTCAAGGCCTCGATCGTCGGCTCGATCGTCGGCAACATGCTGCTGGTGCTGGGGGCGGCGATGCTCGCCGGCGGGATCGGGCGCGAGAAACAGCACTTCAGCCGCACCAGCGCCAGCATCCAGACGACCATGCTGATGCTGGCGGGCGGGGCGCTGATCATGCCGGCGATCTTCGAGCTGGTCGAGGGCAAAGGGCTGCCGAAGCCCGGCTCGGAGGCGATCCATTACGGGGGCACCGTCGAGCATCTCTCGCTGGCGGTGGCGATCGTCCTCCTCGTCACCTACGTGATCGGCCTATTCTTCTCGCTGAAGACGCACCGTGACCTCTTCAACCCCGATTACGAGGACGAAGACAGCTGGGGGTGGTCGACCCGCACCTCGGTGATCGTGCTGGCGATCGCGGGGGTGCTGGTCGGCGTGATGTCGGAGGTGCTGGTCGGCTCGATCACCGAGGCCTCGGAATCGGTCGGCCTCTCGCAGTTCTTCATCGGCGTGATCGTCGTGGCCATCGTCGGCAACGCCGCCGAGCACTGGGTCGCGGTCCTGGTCGCGGTCAAAGACAAGATGGACCTGGCGGTCAACATCGCCGTCGGCTCCAGTGCCCAGGTCGCCCTCTTCGTCGCCCCGATCCTCGTCATCGCCTCCTACTTCATCGGTCCCTATCCGCTGGCGCTGGTCTTCAACGGCTTCGAGCTCGGCGCGATCCTGCTGGCGATCCTGGTCGGCAACCACGTCACCGGCGACGGCGAGTCGACCTGGTTCGAGGGTGCGCAGCTGCTGGCCGTGTATTTTGTCTTCGGACTCACCTTCTACTTCGCCTAAGCGTGGCTGGCAAGGACGCAGGAAGCGTGGCGTGCTCTGCACGCGAGCGACCGAGGACGCCGCCAGGCGCGCTTAGGCGAAGTAGATAGCCTGCCTCGATGGACGCGGTCCTCCTGCTCCTCGCCTTTGCCGTCGTCCTCGCCGGGGCCCTGCTGTTCACCAACGCGGTCGAGTGGATCGGGCACAGGCTCGAGGTCGGGGTCGGGGCGGTGGGCAGCGTCCTCGCCGCGGTGGGCACGGCGACGCCGGAGACGCTGATCGCGATCGTCGCCCTGGTCGGGACCGCCGAGGGCTCCGAAGACGTCGCCGTGGGCGCGATAGTCGGCGCCCCGTTTCTGCTGGGGACGCTGGCGATGGGGCTGGTAGGCCTCTTCGCCTACCTCTACCGCGACAAGCGCGACCAGGGGCTGCAGCTGAACGTCCACCGGCCGACCCTGGAGCGGGACCTGCTCTTCTTCCTCGTCCTCTTCGCGATCGCCGGGGCGCTGGCCTGGGGTCCGCCGGCGCCGCTGCGGATCGCCGTCGGCGTCGCCTTCCTCCTCGCCTACCTGGGCTATATCGCCCTGACCCTGAAGGGTGGGGGAGAGGTGCAGAGCGAAGAGTCGCTCAACCCGCTGATCTTCGAGCGCCGCGCCGAGCGGCGCGAAGACCCGTCGCTGCCGCTCTGCGTGATCCAGCTCCTGGTCGGGCTCGCGGCGATGGTCGGCGGCGCCCACCTCTTCGTCGAAGAGCTGCTCAGCCTCGCCAAGAGCATCGGGGCCGAGCCGCTGATCCTGGCGCTGATCCTGGCGCCGCTGGCGACCGAGCTGCCGGAGAAGGTCAACAGCTTCTTCTGGGTGCGGGAAGGCAAGGACGCGCTGGCGCTCGGCAACATCACCGGCGCGATGGTCTTCCAGGCGATGATCCCGGTCGGGATCGGCCTGATCTTCACCGACTGGGAGCTCAACTGGCACGCGGTCCTCTCGATCGGGCTCGGCCTCGCCGGGGGCCTGCTCGCGTACGAGAGCCTGCACCTGGGGCGGCGCTTCAAACTGCCGGCGGTGATCGGCTGGTTTGCGCTCTACACCGCGTTCATCGTCGCGGTCGCCGCCTCCTGACCGCCCCTGGCGGCGTCCTCAGTCGCTCGCGTGCAGAGCACGCCACGCTCCCTGCGTCCTTGCCAGGAACGCTCACGAGGCGGCGAGAGCTTCAAGAACCACGTCGTCGTGCGTTTTGGGCGAGACCTTTGGGAAGACCTTGGCGATCCTGCCGTCGGGTCCGATGATGAAGGTCGCGCGCTGCACGCCCATGTACTTCTTGCCGTACATCGACTTCTCGACCCAGGTGCCGTACTTCTCGGCGACGGCGTGGTCGGCGTCGGCAAGGAGGGTGAAGCCGAGGCCGTACTTGCCGGCGAACTTCCCGATCGCCCCCACCTCGTCGGGCGAGATCCCGATCACCCGCGCCCCCGCCTTCGCGTAGTCGGAGCTGCGGTCCCGGACGCCGCAGGCCTGGGTGGTGCAGCCGGGCGTGTCGGCGCGGGGATAAAAAAACAGTACGAGCGTCTGATCCAAGACATCCGAGAGCCTGACCTGACTTCCGTTCTGGTCCGGCAGCTCGAAGGCGGGGGCGTTATCGCCGGGCTTGAGCACAGGCTGCTAGCGGGGGCGCGTCTGTGCGGTCAGGCGCAGCTTGTCCGGCGGCACGACGACGATCCGATCGAGAATCGGCTCCAAGGGCAGGGAGGTCAACTCGACCATCACGTGACCGGCGTCGAGCACGTCGATGATGCCGCCTCGCGCTCCCGCGGGCGCGCCTTCGACCGGCTCCCGCAGTTCGATCAGGCTGCCGACTGCGATCTCACGAGTTGCTCCCATAGACCCGATTGTAGGCGGTGGGGTAGGACGAAGAAACCCTGGCCGGCCGTCTCGCTATTCGGGTGGAGCAAGTTGAACAGGATCTGAACAATCTTCGGCAGCGCTTCGAGGAACACATAGCACTCCGGCAGGAACGTTAGTAGCCGCAAGAGAGGAATCGTGCTGATCGGAAGGCTCGAAGAAATTCGCAGGAGAATATTTCTGACGCCGAGCGGCTCCCCAACTGCTGGTAGTCATCCCATCCCGGGCGCGGGCACGCTCCTTGTCGAGGGTTTGCGACGGTTGACTGTCTACCGCAGGAAATTGCTGTTGATCACCGTGTCGGCGCGGGGGTAAAAAAACAGTACGAGCGTCTGGCCCTTGAAATCCGAGAGCTTGACCGCCTCGCCGTTTTGATCCCGCAGCGTGAGGCCGGGAGCTATGTCGCCGGGCTGAAGCATCGCCGGTCAGCCTACCCGCAGAGCCTGCCGACTACGGGCTCGAAAAGCGGGGGACAGATAGAGTCGCCCCGCGATGCATCGAGGCGGCGGAGCTGGGGTCCAACGGCAGCGGAAGCAAGGCCTTGCCCTGGCGTTGTTTGCAGCGGCCTTGCTGAGCCTCTCGATCTTTATGCCGAAGCTTCACTCGGAGACTGTTGAGTTGCAGCACAACCGGCTGGTCGACGGGTGGGAGGGCATCGCGTTGGTCTCCTGCGCCCTCCTTCTCTTGCTCGGCGCGGCCCTGGGGCTGTGGCGAAGGGGGTGGGGCTGGCTGGCGTGCGGGGCTGGGATAGCGGCCCTGGGGGTGGTGATCTACGCGAGCACCGGGCCACGCCTGATCGTCCAGCTCGGGGGGATCGGCGGTGAAGCGCCAACCCGCGGCGTGGTCGGCATCGGCCTGCTGGCCGCCGGTTTGGGTGCTCTGCTAGCGATCGGCGCGGGGCTGATGATCGCCCTGGCCCCGAAACCTCGGTCAGCGCTTGCCGGTGAGTGGAGCGGCGCCTCGCCCTGGCGGAGTTAGCTGCGCAGTCCGGATAAGAACCGAGCATACCCCGCGCCGATGCTGCTGATCCCAGTGTCGGCGCGAGGGTAAAAAAACAGTACGAGAGTTTGATCTAAGACATCCGAGAGCCTGACGAGATACCCGTTCTGATCCGGCAGCTCGAAGTCGGGGGCCTTATCGGCAGGTTGAAGCATTGCTCGCGAGCCTACTTTGACAGAGTGCCCAGGTTGCTTGCTCTGCCGCCTGAAACATCGCTTCCCCATAGGCTCAATGAGTGCAGATGTATTTGGTCAGGCTGACCAGAAAGCGGCGGGACGCGGAAGAGGCTCGACCGGACGAACTCCTAACCTCATAATTCTGAGTATTGGTTGCTTTGCACGGTTCGTATACGGTCTCGCCCATCGTCTGACTGGTACGCGCTTGGTATTCGCGGGTCTTGGTCATTGAGAAAGACTTCAAGGAGGATCCGTGCAATCTAGACATGCCAGATTCTTCAAGCTGCTCTCGCCCATTATCAGAGCTCTGGCAGCACGCCGGTTCAGCGCCCGCCGCGTTGCCGTTCTTGCCTTCCTGGTTTGCGCGGCAACCACCGCGCCTGTGCTGGCAGACTCCCCGCCTAGCCAGCCCCCGCCAGTGACGCTCCCCCCGGCCACTGGTAGCGCCGAAGAGGCGCAGCTGCCGAGCGATCAGCTCATGGTGGAAACGCTCGCTGAGTTCGAAGCGGACGAAACCAGAGAACGGGAAGCACTGGCAAGCCAGGCGAGCATCCGGGAACGGGAAGCCTCTCAGACCCAGTACGGAGAAGCCACCCCCTCGGAAGCCGAGCAATTGCTCAGCGCCAGCTTTGCCCCTCAACTCCAAGCCCTGAACGCAGAACCCGCCAGGTTCTTCAGCGCTGCTCGACTCCTCCGACCCCTGGGGCAAAGCGGAGCGTTGCTCGAAAGCGAAGGCCGGAAGGAGCTGATTGAAGGCACCGCTCCCGTACTTGTCCCCGGCTCTGAAGGCGCGCCTTCGAAAATAAACCTCACGCTCGAAGAAACCGGTGGCGGTTACGAACCCACCAACCCCCTCGTTCCGCTCAGCATCCCGACCACGGCGAGTGAAGCCGTTGAGGTTGGCGAAGAAGGAATGGAGGTAACGCAGGCCGGCGCGAACGAAAGCGCGGCCCAACCCTTCGGACAGATGAACGTCTTCTACCCCGAAGTCGCGGCTGACACCGATCTGCTCGTGTCCCCCACTGCGACCGGGGTGGAGTTCTTCGACCAGCTACGCTCGGAAGATAGCCCCGAAACGTTTCGCTTCCACGTCCAGATGCCGGAAGGAGCCGAACTTCGCCCAGATGGGACCGGCGCAGAAGTGGTTGCCACCGACGGTTCAAAACTGGCCCAGGTGCCTCCGCCGAATGCGGTGGATGCACAAGGCACCGAAGTGCCGGTCAGGATGACCAGCGAAGGCGACTCGTTGGTGATCGACTTGGAAGAAACCGAACAAGAATTCGCCTACCCGATCCTTGTCGACCCGATAATTCAGGAATGGTATTGGCAGAACTGGAACGAAGGCTACAACCTGCAGGCGCTCTCCAACGGGGCGTGGCACTGGAACACGAGCGAAGGAGCGTCTTCCTCCTACGTCTACGGGAGCACTTCCTGCATCTACACCTGCTGGGGCTCGCATCGCGGCCTTTACATGGACACCCCTAACGGCAACTTGCCAGCCAACCGGTGGGGCCAGTGGTCCTACTCGGCCCCGAACTCCGAAACCTATCTAGAAAACGCGTGGATATCGCCATTCTTCCGCGACAACCATGTCAACTGCTCGCAAAGCCAATATGGGCAGCCCTATGACTACGACGGGATGTGGAACGAAACCTCGTGGAACCGCATTCTCTATAACCAAGCCAACTATCAGGGTTGGTCGGACATCGAATCCTGGGGCCGCGCCGTCATCATCGGCATGGGAACCTCGAGCGGGATCTCGATCCCCTGCTGGCGAGATGTCATGGCCGGAGGCGCCCGGATCTGGCTCGAAGACTGGACCCAGCCATATCTGACCACCTCATCGACCGACCAGTGGATGGACCAGGCGCCCCTGCGGCTTAACGTCTCCGCCTACGATCCCGGGCTCGGGGTGCAGAAGTTCCAGGCAACCGCCACGAATTCCACTGGCGGGAACGAAGAATGGTGGACGGCCAGCTCCTGCACCGGCCTCTATGAAGACCCGTGTCCGCATACGTGGAACCTTGCGGAAGGGTCTCAACCACAACTCAGCTACTCGCCGGCGAATCTCCCGAATGGGATCGACACGCTGCATGTGACGGCTTATGACGCGGTGCAAAAGCCGTCGGTCACGACGAATGAAATGACGATTCGGGTTGACCATACGGCGCCGGACCTTGCGCTTTCGGGGTCGTTGACCGAACAAGCCAAAGTGGGAACCGAACTTCCTCATTACACGATCCTTGCCGTGGCAAACGATGGGAATCCCCATTCCGAAAATCCCGCCGAAGCACGCTCCGGGGTGGTGAAGCTCGAATTTGAAATGGACGGTCAGCAGGTGGTCGAACCGTTTACGCCAGACTGCGCCGGCCAGGCAAACTGCGGAGCGGAAGAGGAACTCGAAGTTCCTGCGCTGGAAATTCCCGCGGGCTCGCACACGCTCATCGTCAAGGCGACCGACGCCCTGGGCCATGTGGCTGTCCGGGAACTGAACTTCACTATTTCCCCCGACAGGACAGCCCCGCAGTTGACGCAGAGCGGGATGCCGGAAGCACCGACCCCCACCTACGGCACCGGTTTTGGGGGCAAAACCTCCGGCCCCGGCAACCTCTCCGCCCCGCTCGCCACCGCCACCGACTCTGAAGGCAACGTCTGGGTCGCCGACGCAGGCCACAACCGCGTCCAGGAGTTCAACTCCGAAGGCGAATTCATCCAGCAGTTCGGCGCCACCGGCACCGGCAACGGCCAGTTCACCGAAATGCACGGCCTCCTCAGCTACGGCGGCAACCTCTACGTCGCCGCCGCCAGCCGCATCCAGGAGTTCAACGCCAAAGGCGAATACCTGCGCCAATGGGGGACGGCCGGCACCGGCAACGGCCAGTTCAGCCACCTGGCCGGGCTCGCCGTCGACCCCCAGGGCCACATCTGGACCGTGGAGGGAGGCGAAAGACCCAGGCTGCAGGAGTTCAGCCCAGAAGGCACCTTCCTCGCCAAGTTCGAATACTCCTTCGGCTCCGGGACCGCCCAGATGAAGGAACCCCAGGGCCTGGCGATCGACCCGAGCGGCAACTTCTGGGTCGTCGACAGGGTCAACAACCGCGTCCAGGAGTTCAACGCCAAAGGCGAAGCCCTCCGGGTCTCGGGCTCTGAAGGCAGCGAAAACGGCCAGTTCAAGGCCCCGAGGGGGATCGCCGTCGACGCGGCGGGCAACGTCTGGGTCGCCGACACCGGCAACAACCGCGTCCAGGAGCTCTCCTCGGCGGGCGTCTACCTCGCCCAGTTCGGCAAAGCCGGCGACAACGCCGGCCAGTTCTTCGAACCCAAGGGCCTCACCCTCGACGCCAAAGGCAACGTCTGGGTGGCCGACACCGGCAACAACCGGGTGGAGGAATGGGTGATGCCGATCGTTGCAGCCGGCCGCGCACTGGAATCGATCAGCGCAAATGCCAGCGACAGCTATAGCGGAGCGGTCTCGCTGTCGGTCAAGTTGACTGACGAAGCCCACCAGACCGAACTGCTCGAACAGAAGATTCAGAGCTGCCCGAAAGGCGACTGTTCGTTCAGTGCGGTATTCGAACACCTCGACCTCTCTGAAAAGGCTCCCGGCCGCTACATCCTCACGCTTGAGGCGAAGGACGGTGTTGGCAACTCCACGACCATCGGGCGCATCTTCACCCTCGATCCCGGCCCGCCGGAGATCTCGCTCTCCGGAACGCTCGCCGAACGTGCAGGACAGCCCCTGAACGCATCCAGTGGTGAACTTCAGATCGCCGCCAGCGAGGCCGATCTTCCCAGTTCGGGTGTCAAGAAGATCAACGTCGAACTCGACCACCAGCGGGTGGCGACGCACTCCTTTGATTGCTCCAGCAACTGTCAGGAAGTCGAAGCCTCCTACACCTACAATGCGCAGCGCGACGGGGCCGAACGCTCGCTGCAAGCTGCAGCCCTTCCAAGTGGCTCGACGTTCACCAGCCTGAGCGGCGTCTCCTGCGCCACGGAAAGCGATTGCCAGGCTGTGGGCTATTACAAGAACAGTGGCGGCACGATCGTCCCGTTGGCAGAGCACTGGGACGGCACCTCATGGACGGTTCAGGCCACCCCGAATCCGTCAGGGGCGCTCGAAAGCAGGCTCGAAGGAGTGTCGTGTACCTCGGCCTCTCGCTGCACGGCCGTCGGTTATGACAAGACCGGCTCCGAAGCCTTCTCGGCGTTCTCTGAGAGCTGGAACGGCACTGCATGGACGCTTGCCGCTATTCCGAACCCGGCCGGTTTTGCCATGGCGTTTCTTTACGGCGTTTCTTGTGGGGCAGCCAGCGATTGCTGGGCGGTCGGTCGCGTAGCCCCGAACGCAGCTCAGGCGGTAATCGAAGGGAAGAAAGCGTCTGCGCTGCTCGAGCATTGGAACGGCAGTGCCTGGGTGCAGGCTTCCGCGACGACGGGTGCCCCGACCCAGCTTGAGGGGATTTCCTGCCCATCGAGTGGCTCCTGCCTCGCTGTGAGCGGCCAGTCAGGCTTGATAGCTGAGAGCTGGAACGGCACGAGCTGGAGCTCGCAGAGCATGGCGACTCCGAGCGATGGCTCCGGGGGCACCCTCACCGGGGTTTCCTGTAGTGCTCCGGAAAGCTGCACGGTGGTTGGCAGCTACCTGCACAACGGCCACCTAGCACCCCTTGCGGAGCGGTGGAACGGCAGCTCTTGGACGCATCAGGCGACCTTGGATCCGGTCGGGATAGTCGAAGAAGTCACCTTCTCAACGCTCGCGGGTGTCTCGTGTCCGTCCTCATCGACTTGCACGGCTGTCGGGGTCCGACATACCTCGCACGAAACTATGCCGATGATCGAGAGCTGGGATGGCGCGGAATGGGCCCTACAGCCCGCAGCGATCCCAAGTGGGACTGAAACTGCAAGCCTCGCCTCGGTCGCCTGCCCTGGTCCCTTTGAATGCACGACGGTGGGTAGTCACGTCTCCTCCGGAACGCAGGCCCTGATAGAGCGTGAAAGGGGAACCGAAAGGGAGGATCACACGTTGACGGTCGAAGCTGTCGACCGCTACGGGAATGCGGAAAGTACGAGCATCTCGGTTGATGTGCCCGAAGAGATTTCGGAAACTCCCGAATGCAAGACCGCCGCGACCGTGGGATCATCCGGTTCGACCGTAACGGCAGCCATAGCGGCAACGACCTTGGAACAGTCACTGCCTCAGGCGGTTGCTCCATCTGAAGCTACCGTCCTAGAAGACAACGGAGAAAAGATCGATCCGAAGTTCTCTCAGCCGCAGCCCAACTTAGCCACCGAGGAAACGCCGACTGAAGCAGAAACGAAGGTGAAACCTCAGGGAGGCTTCTCCATCGCAGGAGTAGCTTGCATCGCGCCGGTCGAAGTTACCAGCGCGGCAACTGAAGCAAAAGTCGTGAATTCAGATGCCGCCGTTTTCGCAAATACGGCGCCGGAAACGGATACGTTGCTGCGGCCCAACGCAGCCGGGATGACCATCGTACAGTCGCTTCGTGGCTCGAACGCCCCGACCACCATCTCTTGGAACGTCACTTTGAATCCAAACGAGACCATGGTCGCGCTGCCCTCAGGGGCTGTAGCGATTACCCGAGCCGGAAGCGCGGGAGAAGCGGCCAGCGAAACGCCCGAAAGCCAGGAACCCGAAGGCATGCGATCCCCTGCAGTCCTGAAAAACGCCGAACTCCAGCTTGAAACCAGTCGCTACCAACTCATCAAAGCTGAGTCGGCAACCACCGAAGAAGTTATCGCCGTAATTCCCAAACCCTGGGTCGTGCTAAGGCAAGGCTCGATAATGCCACTGGAAATCAAAGTGCAACCCGACAAAGAAGTGCCAACGGAATTCACGCTGGTCTACACCATGCCGCCATTTGAAATCAACTTCACGCCGGAAGCTGTGGTGACCGAAGTGGAGGAATCCGGCGGAGCCACGGCGAGTGCGAGCGCCGTCGGCTGCCCCAATGGCAGTCCATGTGGGCAGTTTGTCGTAGCGGACGCCGTCAAATACGCCAAAGAGTGGGGAAAACCTGAACGTAACGAAAAGTACCCAGACTTCGGCTCCGACAATTGCACCAACTTCCTCAGCCAGGTTATGGCCCATGGGGGAATGGGCTACATGCGTTACGGCGAAGAAGACCGTGGCGACTATCGGAACGGACAATGGTGGGTGCAGAAATTCGAGCGCGAACCGGGTGTGTTCCTGTTCGATAACACGTACTCATGGAGCCTTGCGGATGTGCTTCCGCGTCACCTGTGGCAGTACGGGCTGGTCATTATCGACACCTCGAACGAACCCTCGGGTTGGCAGACCGGCGACATCCTTGCCGAGGATTGGTACCACACGAATGGCCCAGGCGATTTCAACCATCTGCAGTTCGTCTCCGGCACGCAGACGGCGCCGGGCGGTTCGCGGGAACCGCTGATCGCCAATTCCTCGGCACCAGCTGAAAATAATTACGCTGCAAGGCCATGGAACATTTATGTAAAGAAGAAGATCGAAGCAGAGAACCCAGAGGGCTGGAACCGAGTACCCCTTGTGCCGAAGCACCGATGGGCAATATGGAACGAAAAAGGTGCCAAAAAGCACGATCCGGCCAACCTCTATACCGCAGGAGGCGTGTTCCGGGAATGATGAGAGACGTAAAACTACGGGCAGCGACCATTCAGTTGTTCCTGCTCGGAATGGTAATCGCAGTCTCTTGTTACGGCTGTGGCGCTTCACAGGATGGGCAGGCCTCCGCGCAGTCTTCGCGAGTGCTTAGTAGCCGGGAGGCAAAGAAGCTGCTACTCCATCTCCCCTACCACTACCGCTGGCGACAGGTTGAACTTCCAGACGGGGCAAGCGGAGCTCTCGCGGGCACTGCTATCGGCAGGCACCGTACCGTCGTTCATTTTGGGATCTCTCTTGGCCAGCAAACGGAGGCAGTTCCAGTCCCGCGAGCTGGAATTGTGTCGCCTGTGTACTACCCTCGAGGCGGGTTCGTGTTCAATGACGACCTAGAGGTCCCTGGTAAGAAGGAAAGCGTCCATCCTGGCAAGCAATTCCATACTTCCGCCCAGTGGAACGAAGCTGGCACGATGGTGGTGGAAATGGAAGAGACGCTCTGCAGAGCAGCGACTGGCCAAGCATGCCCAGCTTAGGCAGAATAGGTAGCGGGCTGAGAGATGCCGCCCACGTTAGATACCCCCAGGATGCTTCGAGAATCGCCGTAACTGTGGTCGCAATTGCTCGGGTGGTGGGTAGCTCACTCCTTTCCGTGGTCTCTGGCGCACCTGCGAGTCTCTCCAGACGAGCATTTCGGATCTTGCCACTGATCTTGACGTTCTTGATGCCTGCTACGTCACTTGGTTGTGGGCATTCCACTGAGGAGGGAAATGTGCTCAGCGTTGAGCAGGCGAAGGGTGTCCTGGAGAAACTACCCTTTCAATACAGCTATCGAGACGTACAGGCTCCCCGGGGAGCTTCGGGAGGGCTCGCAGGGCAGGTGAGCGGCCCCCGCCATACCTCCTTTGCGTTCAGCGTGACGCTAGGCAAAGACTCTGTTGCGATTCCCGTTCCCGAAACGGGCATTGATAATGCCGTCGGGGTCAGGAGTGCGGGGTTTATCTTCAACAGCAATACTTTGGTGAAACGAGCAAATGGCACCTATGGTCCAAGTCGAGAACTTGGTGGTCATGCACAACTGCAGGAGGCCGGGCAAATACAGTTTCGAATCGAAGAGGCTCTCTGTCGAGCGGCAACCCGCAAGCCATGCCCCGTGTGATCCAGAAATCCTGGGCCGTGCTAGATAGCTCTGGGGGCACTGCTTGGCCTCCGAAATCTGGCACGAGACGCTCGGATCCCACCCCGGCCGAAGAGGGCTAGGTAGATCCCTATCGCTTTTCCTAAAGCAGCGAGGCTGATCCTGGTTCTCCTTCTTGCGCTGCTGATTGCGGTAGTCGCCTTAGTCGTCACCTCGGGGTCTGGTTCTCGCATTCAAAGAAATGTCGGTGCTGGCTCCCTCCTGAAGGTTCGCCCGTCAGCCCGGTCGCGAGAGTCGGCTTCTCCCTCTGGTTCCCCTGACTTTCGGTCGCTTCGCAAGGAATCACTGAAGCCCAAAAGCGTGCGGTGACGGGACAAGGTTGGTCGCCCCCTTAGCGCTCCGGCTAAACGCGGGCTGCCATGGGACCGCGGAACGGGTTGAACGCTTGCGAGCGATGATTCGCTAGATGGTTGATTCCACGGCGACAGCCGTGATCGAGGGATTTGAAGCAGAGAGGCCGAAGTCGGCGGTGCTGAAGCAACCGTCGACCGAAAGGCCACGATGCACGCCGACCTCGACACTCTCTGCACCGTCGTTTATTGCACGGCGGACGATCTCCTGCCCGAGAAGCCCGGAAACGCCCGCCGGCGGGTCGCCGACGCCGAGGTCGCG
>DASTAR010000110.1:0-16080 GCA_035712505.1 Solirubrobacterales bacterium | reverse complement strand
CCTTCGCCGAGCATTTCGAGAGCAAGCAGGCTGCCGCCCAGGCGGCAATCGAGGCGATCCTGGCCGCGGTCGTCGAAATCATCGGCAGGCTCTTCTCGCCGGACCGCTCGGAGGTCGAAAGCTACCTCCAGGGGATCAGCTCGATCCTCGAGCTGATGGAGGAAGAGCCGCCCTTCGCGTACATCTCCTACATCTCCGCCCGTCAGATGATGCCGCCGCCGCTGAAAGACAGGCTGGATTCCGGCTCGAACCTCCTGGCGGCGATGCTCGACCGCCTCCGCGACCAGTCTCCGCAGGGCCGGCAGCCGCCGGTGGCCGCGCGGGCTGCCCTGGGCGGGGCCGAAGCGGTCGTCCGGAGGGAAATAGCCTGCGGCGGTACCGAATCCCTCTCGCGGCTGGTCCCGGACTTCATCTACGCGGCGACGGTCCCGTTCCTCGGGCAGCGTGAGGCGATGCGCTTTGCGCGACAGGCGGAGGAGCTGCTGGAAGCGCGACGCTCGAACGTGTAGGGCCGGCTCGTGTTGCGCCTTGTATGGTGGTTCTTTATAGACGAGGCCGTGGTTCCCGAAAAGATTTCAAGTCGCTGGTCCCCGGGTCAGCAGAGGATTCCCCAGGAATTCATCGACCAGTACAAACGCGAGCGGGTCATGCGCGCGCTCGCCGCGGTGACCTGCGAGGTCGGCCCCGGCCGCCTGACCGTCGCGCTGGTTACGAGCCGGGGGAAGATGGCCCGGAACACCTTCTACGAGCTTTTCGAGAACAGCGACGATGCCTTCCGCCGCACCTTGGGGTTCGCCAGCGACAAGCTGCGCGCGGCGATCGACGTTGCCGTCGACCATGAAGGGTCTTGGGCGGAGCGGATCGGACGGGTCATCCAGGCCCTGCTCGGCGCCGCAGCCGAAGAGCCCGACCTGGCTGCGCTCTCCCTCCTCCATTACGGCGGCACACCCGGCGCCAAGAGCCCCTTCGATCCAGTCGTCGTCGACACCCTCGCCGGCGTGCTCAGGCCCGGGCGAAAAGAGGTTCCCGCCCTCCTCCCCGGCCCCCGCACCGAGGAGCTCATCGCCTACGCGATCCTCGGCGTGATCGCCGAGCGCCTGCGGCGCGGAGACCCCGAGGCGCTGGCGCCTCTGGCCACCGAACTCACCGAGCTGGCGCTCCGGCCCTTCCTCGGAGAGCCGGTCGGGCATCGCGACGGGCGCTAGCTTCTCAGCCTGCGGCGACGCGGACGCGAGCAAACACAGCGAAGGGCGACCAGCCGAGGGATTTGACGCGTGGGCGCCTCCGGCCTAAATTGATCGTGGGAGGCGGGTCGACGACGAAGGAGGTTCCCGTGTCCCTGCGTTCCACGATCAAGCTGGTGTCGGTTGCGACGGCGCTGCTTCTGCTGATCCTTCCGGCGAGCGCGTCGGGACGGGTGCTGAAGGTCAAGCCGGGCGGCTCGATCCAGGCTGCCGTAGACCAGGCCGAACCTGGCGACACCGTCATGGTGGCTCCGGGCACCTACACGGAAGCGAGCACGGAATGCCCCCCACGGCCCGGGCGCAGCTGCGCGGTGGCCGTCACCAAGGACGACATCGCGATCGTCGGCCAGGGCGGGAACGGCAAGTCGGTGGTCTTGAAATCCGACGGCGGCCAGGAGGAGGGCATCTCCGTCGGCCGCGAATCCGGCGCCGCCTGCCTGGAAGACGAAAGCCTGCGCGTGCACGGCTCGCTGGTCCAGAACATCACCGTCGAAGGCTTCGAAGACGACGGGGTGCTGCTCTCCTGCGTGCAGGGCTGGCGAGTGACCGGGGTCGCGGCGATCGACAACGGCGAGTACGGGATCTTCCCCTCGCACGTCTTCGACGGCCGCCTCGACCACTCGTTCGCCTCCGGCGCCAACGACACCGGCCACTACATCGGCCAGTCGTTCGACTCGCGGGTGGACCACAACGTCGCCACCGGCAACGTCAGCGGCTTCGAGATCGAGAACAGCATCGGCATCCGCGCCGACCACAACCTCTCCTACGGCAACACCGGCGGCTTCCTCTCCTTCGACCTGCCGTTCCTCGACGCCAAGGTCAACCGCGACAACGTGATCGAGGACAACGTAATTCGCGAAAACAACCGTCCTAACACCTGCGTCGACCCGGAGGACACCGTCTGCGAGGTGCCGCCCGGCACCGGCATCCTGGTGATGGCCGCCGACGAAAACCTGGTCCGCAACAACACGGTTACGGGCAACGACTCCTATGGCATCGCCGTGGCCAACATCTGCCTCGCCCAGGAACTGCCGGAAGCGGTCTGCGAAGCCCTCGACATCGAGCCGAACCCGGACAACAACACGATCGCTCACAACACGGTGACGGGCAACGGCACGAACCCCGCCCCCACCCTGCCGCCGGTCTTCGCGGTCGACCTGGCCTGGGACGGGAGCGGCGAAGGCAACTGCTGGGCGAACGACCGGTTCGAAACGGAGTTCCCGGAACCGCTGCCGAGCTGCTGAGGCCGGACAGCCGAGCCGGTTCGGACGCTAGGCGGTTCCGGAGGCGAGCAGAACCAGGTTCGAGAGGCTCAAGGGACCCGGGCCGCCGCCGAATTCCGCCGCGGCCTGGGTGATCGCATTCCAGGCCTCCTCCCGGGCCTCGCCGGCGTGCTGCTCGATCAACGCCCGGATCGGGGCGGCGATCGCCCTGACGTAGGCGGTGAAGTGCTCGGGGGAGCCGAACTCGAAGACGACCTCGGCCTGCTCGACGGTGACGTCGGAGAAGCCCCCTCCTTCGAGCAACCCGCCGAGGGCGGCCGGGGTGGGTCGGGAGAGCGGCCCGGGGGTTCCGGACGGCGGAGGCGAAATCCCGAACCGCTCCCTCGTCGTCTTCATCGGGATCGAGAGAAAGGGAACCTGGTCGGGTTCGCCCCAGGAGGCGATCGCCATCCGCGCGCCTGGTTCGAGGAAGCCGCGGATGCGGGCCGCGGCGGCCTCCGCGTCGGGCTCGAAGATGATCCCCCAGCGCGAGACCGCGGCGTCGAAGCTCCCCGGCGGAAAGTCGAGGCCCGCCGCATCCGCCTGGACGAACTCGAGGTTGCCCAGGTCGGCCGCCGCCGCGCGCTCACGCGCGAACGCCAGCATCTCGGCGGAGATGTCGGTTGCGACGACGCGGCCCTCCGGCCCGGCCCTGCGCGCGGCGGTCAGCGCCGGCTCGCCATAGCCGGCGGCAACGTCCAGGACCCGGCTCCCGGCCTGCACACCCGCAAGCTCGACCAGCCGCTTGCTGATGTGCCGGTCGGCCCGGTCGTTGAACTCGCTCCACTCCATCCACCCGACTGCCGCGGAGTCCCAATTGCGGTGCTGCGCCTCGCGGAAGTCAGCTGAATCGACCGCCATGGATTCCATGCTCGCTTCTTACCACCATAGGATCGCTCTGTGCCGTTCACCCACAAGAACCTCAAGGGGGACCTGGAGGACGTCGGGTCCAACTTCGACGGCTCACCGGACCTGGAGTTCCGCCTGGCGACCCGGGCGCTCGAGCTCGAGCGGTCCGGCCTCGGCTACCAGCGCATCCCGCCCGGCTACCGCTTCCCCTACGGCCACACGCACAAGACCCAGGAGGAGGTCTACGTGGTCCTGCGCGGGAGCGGGCGGATGAAGCTGGACGACGAGATCGTCGAGCTGGAGGAATGGGACGCGGTGCGGGTCGCCCCCGGCACCTGGCGAGGGTACGAGGCCGGGTCGGAGGGCATGGAGATTCTCGTCATCGGCGCGCCCCATCTCGGCGAGACCCCGCGCGAGGACGTCGAAGGCGAGCGCGACTGGTGGACCGGCTAGGCCAGACTGGGGGTCGGAGCCGCTATTCTACCTAAAACTTGGTAGAGCGGCGCACTACAGGAGGCTGGCTGATGCAGCGACGGCAGGCGATGCGGGTACTGGTCCTGGGTGCGGTCATCGCCGGCTGGGGCGTTTCCGCCGCTCACGCGGACGTCCTGCGGGTCGGCGCGTGGCACCGGGTCCCCGGGCAGTTCAAGACGATCCAGGCGGCGGTCGACGGCGCCGAACCGGGCGACTGGATCCTGGTCGGCCCCGGCGACTACAAGGAACTCGGCAATCCCGGCGGCGAAGAGCCCGCCGGAGTCCTGATCACCACGCCAAACGTCCACCTGCGGGGGATGAACCGCAACGGAGTCGTCGTTGACGGCACGATGCCGGGGACGCCGGTGTGCTCCTCGCGCCCGCTCGACCAGGGGCCGCTCAACCGCAACGGCATCGACGTGTACGAAGCTGACGACACGTGGATCGAAAACCTCACCGTCTGCAACTACCTCAACGGGGGCGAGGAGGGCAACCAGATCTGGTGGAACGGCGGCGACGGCAGCGGCCACATCGGCCTCAGCGGCTTCTGGGGCAACTACCTGACCGCGACCTCCAGCTACTCGAGCACCGTCCCCGGCGCGCTCGCGCCCTGCTGCGGGGTCGACTACCCGGCCGGGGACTACGGGATCTTCTCCAGCAACTCGACCAACGGCTTCTTCAAGCACTCCTACGCCAGCAACATGGCGGACTCCGCCTACTACATCGGCGCCTGCCAGCAGGTCTGCGACCAGGTGATGGAAAACGACCAGGGTGAGAACAGCGCGCTCTGCCTCTCGAGCACCAACGCCGGGGGGTACCTGCTGGTCAAGCACAACGAGTGCGACCGCAACAAGAGCGGCCTGGTCTCGAACTCCCAGAACAACGACGACTGGCCCTCGCCGCAGATCGGCCTCTGCCCGGACGGCCAGACCGGCCCGCTCGGGACCCGCTCCTGCACGGTATGGACCGGCAACTACATCCACGACAACAACAACCCGAACGTCCCCGGCAACGGCTCCGGCCTCGCCGGCGGCTCGCCGGTCGGCACCGGCATGGTCCTGGCCGGCAGCACTTACACGACGCTGGCGGGCAATACCGTCACCCACAACGGCTCCTGGGGAGAGCTGATCGCCGACCTGCCCGACCAGGAGACCCCGCCCGCCGACGTCACGACCCCCTGCCAGGGCGGCATCTACGTGCCGGTCCCGGAAGGCGAAACGTGTTACTTCCCTGCCTACGGCAACGTCAGCGAGGCCAACGCGTTCTCCGGCAACGGCTTCTTCGGCAATCCGAGCAACGGCGACATCGGCCTCGCGACCGCGCCCCACGACCCCGGCAACTGCTTCTCCGGCGACAGCGTCCCCGACGGGACCGACCCGCCCGGCATCGAGACCAACCCCGTCTACCAGCCTTCGGGCGGGATGTGCGAAAGCCCGAACTCAGGCGACCAGACCGTGCTCGCCGCGGAGGTCCTCTGCGCGAGCCAGCTGGTCGCCCCGTGCCCGGAGGCGCCCGGGGCGACTTACCCGCGGCCGGCGGCCCAGTTCTCGCTGCCACCGGTGCCCGCGAACCTGCCGAGCATGCCCGAACCCTGCGCCGGGGTGCCGAAGAGCCCCTGGTGCCCCTGACGGGGGGCGCTCAGGGACCGCACGGCGAGCTCGACATCCTGCGCCGAGGGCCGTATGAGGGCGGGGTGGCCGCGGCCGAGCTTCCCCACCTGCGGTTCGGCCGGGGACTCAGCCGGTAGCGGAGGCGGGCGCCGGCGGCGAGTTCGCAATAGCCGATCCAGGGCTGGCCGTGCGGCCTGCCGCCAGCGGTGAGGGAGTTGACGTAGATGCCGTGGCCGCTGGTCGTGATCCGCGCCCGGCGGTTGTGGGGAAGGTGGATTTCCGCGCTCGGGAAGAGCGGGGCCGAGAGGGCAAGCACGCCGACGCCGGGGATCTCGGGGTAGAGGCCGAGGGCGCCGAACACGTACCAGGCGGACAGCGTCCCGAGGTCGTCGTTGCCGGGATAGCCGCCGGGGGTCGGGCCGTAGAGGCCGAGGGCGCGGCGCACCGCCTCCTGGGTCCGGTAGGGACGACCCATCCAGTCGTAGAGCCAGGGCGTCTGCAGGGTCGGCTCATTGCCGAGCAGGGCGTGGTCGGAGTGCATCCCGGGCAGACCGGCGTTGAGGTCCCGCAGGAAATGGCCGAGCCGCGCCGCCGCCTTCGCTTTGCCGCCCATGCGGCGGATCAACCCGGCCGGGTCCTGAGGGACCATCCAGGTGTACTGCGCCGAGTCCCCCTCGACGAACCCGGGGCCGTCGAGGTTGCTGTACGGGTGGGGGAAGGATCCGTCCGCGTAGCGCGGCTCGATCATCCCGCTCGCCGGGTCGTAGAGGCGGCGCCACCAGGAGGAGCGCTGCATGAACTGCGCGTAGGTCGAGCTGTCGCGGAGCGAGCGGGCGGCGAACTGGGCGATCGAGAAGTCGGCGACGTAGTACTCGAGCGAGGTCGCCGCCGACCCCCAGACCGATTCGGGATCGCCGTAAATCGAGTTCGCGTTCTTCATCTGGGTGTCGAGGTCGAACGGCACGTAGCCGTGGGCCAGGTATTCGGCCAGCCCCTGGCGCTCGACGTATTCGCCGTTCGCGCTCCGGCACGGTTCGGATGCGCCCCTGACCATCGCTTCCAGCGCTACCGCGCGGTCGAACCCGCTGGCGCCGAAGGCCGCCGCCGAGGCGATGATCGGGTCGGAGGGGTCGCCGACCATGGTCATGCTCTGGTCGTTCGCGTAGGGCCAGCGCGGCAGGCAGCCGCTCTGGTCCGCGTCGGCGAGCAGCGAGCGGACCATGTCCCCGGTGCGCCGCGGCGCCAGCATCGCCAGCAGCTGGATCTCGCTGCGGTAGATGTCCCAGCCGGAGAAGTCGGCGTACTGGATGTGGTGGCCCGCGTCGTGGACCTGCCCGTCCATGCCCAGGTACTCGCCGTTGACGTCGCTGAAGGTCCGCGGTGCCATGAACACGTGGTAGAGCGCGGTGTAGAAGGTCGACTGCAGGGTGGGCGTGCCACCGCTGACCCGGACCCTGCCCAGCACGCCGTTCCAGCTCTGCCGCGCCGCCGCCGCGATCCTGCCGAACGGCTTGCCGGGGTTTTCGGCGGCGAGGTTGGCGCGCGCGTCTTCGACGCTGACGAAGGAGACGCCGACGCGGGCGAGGACAACCTGGTTGCGGCGGGTGTCGAAGCTCGCGTAGGCGCCGGCCGCGGCGGTGGTGTGCGGGTGCACGGCCGGCTTCTCGGTCGCGCTCGCCGTGGTCGCGCCCGGCAACAGCCGGCTCCCCTCCCAGGCGCCGTACGTCCGGAACGGGCGGTCGAAGACGGCGGCGAAGTAGACCCGGTAGCGCGGCCGCTGACCGCAGAAGAGCCCGCTGGACGCGGTCCCGGTGATTTCCCTGGCGCCGGGATCGAGGTTGACTTCGGCGAAGTCGTCGGGCTGGGCGCTGCCGCCGGCGTCGATCAGGACGCCGGCGTGCGCACTCGCCGGGAAGGTGAAGCGCGCCATCCCGGTTCGCGTCGTCGCGGTCAGCGCGGTGGTTATCGCGCCGCCGTGCACCGGGTTGAGGCGGACCGAGTAGTAGCCCGGCCGCGCCGTCTCGTGAGCGTGGGAGAAGCCGGGCTGGAACCGGCGGTCCAACCGCCCGCCGCTCCCCTGCGGCGAGCTGCGGATCGGCTCGGTCGTCGGCATGAAGGGAAAGTCGCCGTAGAGCGAGCAGCCGGCGCCGCTGAGGTGCGTGAGGCTGAAGCCGGTCAGGTGGTGATCGCGGTACCTGTAGCCGTCGAGGTGCCCCGGAGGAGTGGTGGTGTCGGGGCTCCACTGGACCATCCCGAACGGCACCGTCGCCCCCGGGAACGTAGCCCCGCGGCCGAAGCTGTGAGGGCCGTCGACGGTGCCGGCGAAGGGATCGACCCGGCCGGCGAGAGCCGCCGCCGAGGCGGCGGGGACGACGGTCGCACAGCCGAACAGGACGAGAAGGGCAACCAGGCCGATCCGCGCAGGTGGAGTACTTGTCTGGGTCGTCGCTCGTCCCTTTGAAGATCGCAGGCGCAAACCGGCGCGAGAGGTGGACCTGTGGTGAACTTGGAGCCGATGAAGACTAGTACCAGGTCGGTGGCCTCAACCGACAAAGATCTCAAGGCCGTCGCGCGGATCCGGAATGCGGCACTCGAGGGATTCGCTCTGCGCGGGGTCGAGGCGACCTCGATCCGGGACATCGCCAGCGCGGCCGGCGTCTCGTCTGGGCTGATCCAGCACCACTTCCGCACCAAGTCGGGATTACGCGACGCCGTCGATGCTCACGTCCTCGCAATCGCGGCCGACGCGATCGAAGCGTTCGATCTCGATCGCCCGGCGGACCAGTTGCTGATCGAGATCGGCGACCGGATCACCGAATTCGTTCGGGACTACCCCCTCGTCCTTCTCTACGTGACGCGCTCCGCCGCCGCGGGCGAAGAGTCCGGGATCCGGATGTTCGGCTCGCTCCTCGCCGTGATTCGAACCCAGGTAGCCCGGCTCGTCGACGAGGGCGTCCTCGCCGCCGACGTCGATCAGCTCTGGACTGCCATTCACCTGCTGACGATCAACCTCGGGGTTGTAATGCTCGAGCCGGCGATCGAGGCCCAGCTGGAGGACCGCTTCCGCGCTCCCGAGCAGCTGCAGCGATGGAACCTAGCCACCCAGCGGCTTTTCGGCGAGGGCCTCATGCGCCGCGACTGACACCGCGTGGCCGGGCCGCTCGCCGCCGACCGGCCGGGATCGCCTCATGCCGCAGTTCGCGCTCGTAGACGGGGACGAGGTGCTCTTTGCGGTAGTGGGAGAAGCGGCGCTGGTCGGTGGCGATCTCCCGTTCCATCTCGAAAGGCTGAGGGGGCGTCCACTCGCCGGAGAGCCACATCGCTACGAGCTCGGCCTGCAACTCGTCGAAGACCGGCTGGCTCGGCACCCCCTCGGCGAAGCCGATGAAGGCGAGGTCATCCACGCCCGGCTTAAAGGTCCGCAGGTAAAGCGGCAGGTTGCCGTCCACGGGGGCGAAGATCTCGGGTGCGAGGAAGGGGACGGCCGCCCGATAGCCGGTTGCGTACACGATCGCGTCGATCTGCTCCTCCGAGCCGTCGGTGAACCGGACGCGATCTCCGCGCAGCGCGGCGACGTCGGGGCGGGCGAGGATGGCGCCATGGCCGAGGCGGAGGAGGAGGTCGGAGGAGAGCGTCGGATGGGCCTCCAAAAAGCCGTGGTTGGGAGCCGGCAGGCCGAAGCGGGCCGGGCCGCCGCTGAGGAGGCGGAGCAGCCGTCCGGCCACGAAGAGCTGCGGGCGCAGCGGCAGGGCAGGCATCAAGAGCCGGAAGACTCGATCCGAGGGCACCCCGAAGGTGTACTTGGGCACGACCCAAGCGCTGCTGCGAGTCGAGAGGATGACGCTCTCGGCGACGCCGGTGCGGGATAGCTCAGAGGCGATGTCCACTGCGGTGTTGCCGATGCCGACGACGAGTACGCGCTTGCCGCGGAGGTCGAGCGGGTCGGTGGGGTCCATGTAATCGCGAGCGTGGATCGTCTCGCCTTCGAAAGCACCTGGGAAATCCGGATAGACGGGCTCCGTGAGGTGGCCGCTGGCGGAGAGAAGGACGTCGAAGCCGGCGGGCTCGCAGCCCTCGGCCTGGACCCGCCAGCCACCGCCGGGAAGGCGCTCCGCAGAGGTCACCCGCGCCCCGAAGCGAATCGAGCGACGCAGGTCGAAGTGCTCGGCATAGTCGCGCAGGTAGGCCATGACCAGCCGTTGACCTGGGAAGTCGGGGTAGTCGTCGGGCATCGGGAAGCGCCGGAAGCCGAAGGTGCGGCGGGAGCTGATGGTGTGAACGGACCTGTAAGCGGGTGTCGGCGCGGTCGAGCCTTCGAAATGCCAGAGGCCGCCGACGTCGTCGCCGGCCTCGAAGCACTGGAACTCGATGCCGCGAGCGCGTAGCGCCTGGCAGGCGGCGAGGCCGGCGATGCCGGCGCCGATCACGCAGGCTCTGGATTTCGGACTCTCCATCTCGCCCTATACAACTGTATTGTATTCCCCGATACATCCGTATCGGAAGGAGGCGATGACCTTGGAGGCGAATCAGGTGCAGGAAGAGAGGCAGCAGGCAGAGGGCGCGGCCCAGGGGCGGGCCGGCAAAAGTGCCAGGTCGTCCGTACCGAGGCTCGGCGTGCTTCGGGCCATCGTCGCTTTCAACCTGCTTTCCACCTCGTTGCACTACACCCACAACTTCGTCGACGCCCATGCCTACCCGGACGTCTTTCCCTTCTACAGCGCGACCGCCTACCAGATTGGGATCATCATCTCCTGGCCCCTGCTCACGGGGCTGGGCATCTGGGGCTACCGGCTTTATGCGAACGGGAAGGTCCGGCAGTCACGCCCGCTCCTCGCCGCATATTCGCTGCTGGGCCTGACGACGCTCGGTCACTTCCTCGGCGGCAACCCGGACATCCCGCCGCTCTTCTATGCCACGCTGTTCAGCGACTTCATCGCCGGCCTGGCACTGCTGGGCTTCGTGGTCTGGACGCTGCGCCCGTCAGGCCATGGAAGCGGCGGTAGCCCGGAGATCGAAGGTGCAAGTCCCCGGTGAGCTTCGCCCCGCGATGATCCTCGACCTCGCGGCGCGGACCCGGTGGAAGCGCGGTCGAGCTGGCGAGCGAGACGGCTCGGCCCTGGTCAGCTACACCGAGTTCAGGCCCCGGTCGCTTCGCGACATGCCTGCCATCTACCGTGCTTCCGAGCGGCTGCGCGACGAAGGCGTCAGGCTGGAGGGAGCGATCGGGATCGTCACCTACTGGCAGCCGTTCAGGCGTTGTGTCGGCTCGCTGTCCTTCTGGACGGGAGAGGACGCCTTGCGCCGCTTCGTCTCGCTTCCTTTCCACGTCGAGATCATGCGCGCCTATCGCGACCGCGGTCGGCTCCGGGCGGTCAGCTGGCGAACCGACGACCTCCGGCTGCGGCCCGCCTTCGCCCGCGGCAGACGTGCCCTGAGCGAAGGTATGGGACGTCAGGGTCAGCGGTGAGCCGGCGCCGGGCCTCGAGTCGCGGCGGACGATATCCCGCCGGTCGCGATCTCCTTATTCTCCTTCTCGCAGATGGGCGATCCCCAACTTCCCCTGACCGGCGGCTGCGGCTGCGGCTCGGTCCGCTTCGAGGTCACCGCTCCCCTTGCCGCGGCGAACTACTGCCACTGCACGCGGTGCCAGCGGCGGAGTGGAACCGCCGCCTCTGCCAACGCACGGCCGCGGCGCGGCTCGTTTCGCCTGCTCTCCGGTGACGAGAAGCTGCGAGCCTGGAGGCCGGAGGGCGGCTGGGAAAAGCTGTTTTGCGAAGAGTGCGGATCGGCGGTCCTCAGTCGCCATCCCGAAGACCACGACCGGATGAGCATCCGGATGGGCGCCTTCGACAGCGACCCCGGCATACGCCCGAGCGTTCGCCAGTTCGTCGCATACGCGGCGAGATGGGAGGCGATACCCGACGACGGCCTGACCCGTTGTCCGGAGAGCGCCAACCTCGACTAGCTTCGGGTCGTTCCGGAACTTCGGGTCGCCAAAGCTCCACCGAGGGCGAAGGTGGCGGCGGCCACACCGAGGATGGTGGTGGTCGGGGCGGCAAAGGCGGAGATCGCCGGCCAGGGCTGGGAGACCGGATCGGCGAGGACGATGGCCAGCGAGACGTTCTGCACGAGATCCGCGACGGCGGCGAGCGCTCCGGCCCAGGCAAAGACGACCGCGGCCCGCTCCAGCCTCGGCTTGCCGACCCGATGCGCGCGGCCGGCGACCGCCGCGCACCCACCTGAGAAAAGCAGCCCGTAACAGACGGCGAAAGGCGTGTCGAGGGCGAGCTGCCACCACATCGCGCGTTCGCCGGCCTCACCCCACCTGCTGAGGATTTCCCGGCTCCGGGCGACCGTGCGGGCGGACTCGAAGTCGATCACGCTGGCGCCGTGGTTCGCCATCGTCGCGATCGCCGGCAGCATCGCCGCCCCGAAGATGAGCGCGAGCGCGCCGAGGACGATCAGCCCGCGCCGGGTTCCCGCGGCGATGAAGAGTCGAGGCAGGCGCACTGCGATCAGCGGCGGACTTCCGTCACCAGCCGATCCTATTCGCCCGGGATGGAGCTGGACCTTCGTGGCAAGATCGCCCTATGGACCGCATGGAGCCGATCGAGTTGCGCGGAGACCTCGTCGCGGTCGAGCCGCTCACAGCCGGGCACGCGGAGGGCATCTTGGCCGCCGCCGACTCCGACGAGATCTTCGCGTGGCTGCCTTATCCCCGGCCCGGGGACCTCGGCGCCGCGCAGGGCTGGATCGCCGACGCGCTTGCCGATCGCGATGCCCACCGCCGCTTTCCCTTCGCCGTCCGCGCGCGCGCAAGCGGGGCCGTGATCGGCTCCACCTCCTACTGGAACTTCGATGCCGTCCACGCCCACGTCGAGATCGGGTCGACCTGGCTCTGCCGCGGCTCGTGGCGAAGCGGTGCGAATGCGGAGACGAAACTGCTGCTGATGCAGCATTCATTCGAGGGTCTCGGCCTCGAGCGCGTCTCCTTTCGCACCGACGGCCGCAACGAACGCTCGCAGCGGGCGATCGAGCGGCTCGGAGCGATACGAGAGGGGGTACATCGCCATGAGATGCGGCGACGGGACGGCAGCTGGCGCGACAGCGTTCACTACTCGGTCCTCCGCTCCGAGTGGCCGCAGGCGAAGGAACGCCTGCTGGAGCGGTTGAGGGGCGAGGCTTCCTGACTGCGACCAATCTCGCACGCTCGGCCGGACCAGCCTTCCCCCCCGGTTGTCAGCGACAACGGGGGCAGCCCCAGGGAGCCACGAGGAGGTGTTTCCAGCTCCCTTCCCGATCGGCGAGGACGAGCGTTGCCTCGGTCGTCTGCACCAGAGGCTCCTCGCGGGCCCTGAAGCTGAGCCTCCAGCGCGCCGAGACCATGGCGATCGAGCCGATCTGCAGCGAAGACTGGGCGAGGGAGCAGACATCCACCCCGGCGGCGACGAGCTGTGCGATCAGCGAAGCGACCCGGTCGCGGCCGTATATCGCGGTTGCGTCTTGGGTGAGGAAGCAGACGTCGCGGCACAGCAGGCGCGGGATGGCGGCGTTGTCGCCGCGCGCGAGCGCGGCGATCAGCAGGTCGATGACCTCGTCGGGTCGCGCGACGGAGGGTTCGACTTCCTCGAGGCTCTTCCCCGGGCTACGCATCGGGTCCCGACGCCTGCGGCAGCGCCCGGTCGGGGTCGAGGCCGAGGACGCCGGCGGCGGCCCGGGCGGCAAGCTCCTCGTCGTGCGGCTCGGCCCCTGAGAGTTCGATCACGGCGCCCTCGATGGCGCCGACGAAGGCGCGGGCGGTCGCCTCGGCCGGGGGGCCTGGAGGGATCGAGCCGTCGCGGCGGCCGCTGCGGATCAGCCGTGCACAGCGCTCGACCAGAGCGCCCGTGACCCCCTGGACCGCTTCGCCGATCGGGTGCGTGGGGTCGCTGAACTCCAGCCGCAGAGCCATCGCGAAGCGGGCGATGTCTCGGCGGCAGTAGACAGCGTGGCCGCGGGCGAGCGCAATCAGGCCAGAAGCCGCATCGGGCTGTCGCTCGACCACGCTTCCGACCTCCTCTGCCCAGGTCCGCCACACCCACTCGGTGACCGCGAGCGCGAGGCCTTCCTTGTCGGCGAACTGGTGGTAGAGGGCGCCGCGGGTGTAGCCCGCGTCGCGGGCGACCTGCTCGAGGACGAGGTTGCCGTAGCCGTGGCGGGAAAGATGCCGCGCCGCGGATTCCAAGAGCGCCGCCCGAGAGCGGGCGCTGCGTTCGCCCTGGGTCTGCGGCCTCGTCGGGCTTTCTAACCTACGTACATGCATGTATGTATCCTACCGGTCCAATCAGTCGCCACAGGAGGTAAGTCGATGTCGAACAGCTCCCACGCCGCGCAGCTCTGGTTCATCGCCGGGACGGTCCCGCTTCTCGTCGCCGGCGGCGGCCATGCGCTGTTGACCGTCTTCGACACCGTCCGGCCCACCTTCTTCGCCCCGCAGGAGGCATCGCTGAGGCCCGGGCTCGAAGCCACCGGCATCGAGTTCCGGCGCCTCGCCCCCGGCGGCGATCCCTCCCGGCCCTCGATGTGGCGGGCCTGGCTCGGCTTCAACATCAGCCATGGCCTCGGCGTCTTCGCGTTCGGGCTCCTCGCCCTGTTCGTGGCGCTCGCCGAACCGAGCCTGCTGATCCGGGCCGATTCGATCCCGTTCCTCGCGGTCGCCGTCACCGCCACCTATTTCCTGGTCGCGTTGCGATTCTGGTTCTGGCTGCCGTCGCTCATCGCCGGCACCTCGACCATCTGCTTCGCGATCGCCGCGGCGATCGCTGCCTGAGGCAGAGATGGCGATCGCTCCAGTACCCGACTTCGACGTCGCCGTCGTGGGCGCCAGCGTCGCCGGCTGCACCGCGGCCCGGCTCTTCGCCCAGCAGGGCGCGCGCGTCGCCCTGATCGAGAAGCGCCCCGACCCCGAGGCCTTCAAGGTCGCCTGCACGCACGCCATCCTGCCCGCCGGGACGCCGACTATCGAGCGGCTGGGGCTCGTGCCGCTGCTGGAAGAGCGCGGCGTGCCGCGAACCTGGACGCAGTTCTGGACGCCTTTCGGCGGCTGGTTCGGCCTGCCCGACGCGCGCGGTTGGGGCACCACTCGGCGCACCCTCGATCCGCTGCTGCGCTCGCTTGCGGCGGAGACGCCGGGGGTCGAGCTGATGGCCGGCTGGAGCGCCGCCGCCACGATCGCCTCGCCGGGGCGGACCGGGGGAGTCGAGGTCCGCGATCGCGACGGCGCCGTCCGTCTCATCCGCGCCCGGCTCCTCGTCGGCGCCGACGGTCGCGGGTCGCAGGTCGCCCGGCTGGCGGGGGTCCGCGGTCGCGTCCGACCCCACAACCGCTTCTTCTACTTCGCCCCCTGGCGGGGTGTGCCGCCAGTGCCAAGCGCCGCCGATCCCTCGATCCGGCTCTGGATGCTCGACCCGGCGGGCGGCGCGCACTTTCCCAACGAGGGCGGAATCACCGTGCTCGTGGCGGTCTTTCCGCGAACGCGGATGGCGGAGGTGCGCGCCGACGTGGAGGGCTCCTACGAGCGATTCGTCCGCGGCCTACCCGACGGGCCGGACCTGGCCGGCGCCGAGCGGGCCGGCAAGATCGTCGGCAAGCTCGAGGTGCCGAACGTCCTGCGGGCGCCCTCGCGTCCAGGCCTCGCCTTCGTCGGCGACGCGGCGCTGGCGACCGACCCGCTGTTCGGCGCCGGCATCAGCTTCGCCCTCGAGAGCGCCGAACGCCTCGTCGACGAGACCGCTGAGGCGCTCGGCGACGAGCGGGCGCTCGACGCCGCCCTGCGCCGCTATGCGCGCGGCTTCGCGCTTCGCTTCTGGCCTCACCACCTGCAGATGTCGGCCTTCTCGCTCGCGAGGCCGGCCACTCCGCTCGAACGCGTCACGCTGCGGCGGGCAACCACCGACGCCAAGGTGGCGCGGGCGCTAGGCGAGGTGCTCTCCCGGGAACGCGCACCGACCCGCCTCCTGGACCCGCGGCTCGCCCTGCGGCTCGCCCTCCCCCGCCGAGCCGGGGCGAGCGCATGAGAGATCAAGTCAACAGACGACAGGCGATCCTCCTCGCCCTGACGGTGATCGGCTTCCTCGTTCCCAACACGATGATCGCCATCTTCAGCGCCGAGCACGGCTTCGCCCCCGGCGCCTATCTAGGTGCGTGGTTCGACTCCCTGCCCGCCGCCCAGCTGGCGGCCGATGTCAGCATCTCCTTTCTCGCCTTCGCCCTCTGGGCAGCCTGGGAGGGCCGGCGCCTGCAGATGCGCTCCTGGTGGGTGCCGATTCCCGCCTCGGTCCTCGTCGGCCTCTGTTTTGCGCTGCCGCTGTTCCTGTTCCTGCGCGAGCGCAAGATCGCCGAACGGCCACCAGAGTCGACGGGGCTCGACCCGACGGTCTCCAGCGATTGAGGTCGGGAGCGGCTGCGCAAACCACATGCGGTTGCCGCACAGAGAACCCGCACATGCGGGCTTTTTGTGAGATAGCGGGGGCGGGATTCGAACCCGCGACCTTCGGGTTATGAGATTGATTCGCGGATCGGCTGGACTACGTGGAGCTGGGTTTCAAGCCGAATTCGGGCGATCGAACTACGTGGAGATCGGCTGGAATCTGTGGGGCACCT
>DASTAR010000109.1:0-15305 GCA_035712505.1 Solirubrobacterales bacterium | reverse complement strand
GACACTCAACCACGAGCCATTAGCGAGTGGTGTCTGGGGAGGGAGTCCCGACCCCTCAATAAACAGCACGCACAACAGCCAAGTCATCGGCCTCCCAAGCCACCTCACCGTCCGTCCACTCGGCAAGGTCGGCCGCCGTCTCGGGAAAGTCGTAGCCCTCCTCGACCGGCGCAACCTGCACGTCAGCTTTCACGATGTCGCCGATCACGAACGAGCGGGCCTGGGCGCGGACCTGGCGGAAGAGGTTCTGCTTCTGCTCGGCCCGCAGGTGGTGGATCGAGAGGACGCCAATCACCAGGTCCCAGGGCCCTTCGGGCAGCGGGTCCTCCATCCGCGCCAGCTGCACGTCGTCGTAGTTCTCGCGCGCCCGGAAGACCATGTCGGCGCTGGCGTCGAGGCCGATCACCCAGGCGTCCGGGTAGGCCTCGATCAGCCGCCGCGTCGTCTCGCCGGTGCCCATCCCCAGCTCCAGCACCCGCTCGGGCGCGAACGGGATCGCCGCAATCGCCTGCTGCTGCAGCTCGTCGTAGCGCGGGACCTCGGAGCGGATCAGCTCCAGGTAGGCGTCCGGTTTCCAGTTGGATTTGCCCATCTCGTAACCTCGGAAAGGCAGACCATCGTAAGTGTCCCGACCAGCGGAGGTGCGGAAATGGCCAAGGCGCCGACCACGATCATCGATCTCTCCCGCCTCTCCCTGGCCCACGGCGAGGGGACGCGGCTGGAGATGCCGCTGGCGCTGGAGCCCTTCGAACTGGGCGGCGAGACCTACGAGGCGAACCCCATGGCGCCGACCGTGCGGCTCGACGCCTCCCGGCACAGCAACGGCTTCGCCTTCCACCTGACCTTTCCGGTCCACCTGGAGGGACCGTGCATGCGCTGCCTCGAACCGGGGCAGCTGGACGTCGAGGTCGACGCCCGCGAGGTCTCCCAGAACGGCACCGACGACCCCGAGCTGACCAGCCCCTACGTCGACGGCGACGAGCTCGACATCGGCCGCTGGGCCCACGACGCCACGGTCCTCGCCCTCCCCAGCCGCTTCCTCTGCCGCCCCGACTGCGCCGGTCTCTGCCCCGTCTGCGGCGAGAGCCTCAACGACAACCCCCACGAGCACGAGGCACCTACCGACTCAAGGTGGGCAGCTCTCAAAGACTTGAAGCTCGACTAGGCCTGGTCGGAGCGGCGGGTGCCCCGTCGCCAGACACTCAACCACGAGCCATTGGCGAGTGGTGCCGGGAGAGGGACACCCGCCCCCTCCCCAGGCGCCTACGGCTGCTGGTCGAGTTCGGGCTGCGGTTCCTCCTCGCGCCCGGCGAGCCGGTCGCGGCCGCGCTGCACGGCGGCGAGGAACTTCTGCAGGTTCACTTCGAGGGTGTTGAGGATCTCGTCGGCGTAGTCCTCGGCGCCGAGGCGGATTTCGCGCTCGCGGGTGCGGGCGTCCTCGACGATCTCGTCGGCGGCGCGCTCGGCCTGCTTGGTGACCTCCTCGTCGGAGATCAGCCGGGCCTGCTGCTCGCGGGCCTCGCGGACGATCCGCTCCGCCTCGCGTTTGGCCTCCGCCAGCATCTCCTGGCGCTCCTTGACGATCCACCGCGCCTGCTTGATCTCCTCCGGGATCGTCGCGCGCATCTGATCGAGGAGGTCATAGATCTCCTCGCGATCCACGCGCACCTGATCCGTCAGGGGGACGGGACGGGCGTTGTGGACGACATCGTCCAGCTTGTCAATGAGGACCAGTACGTCCATTTTCAGGTCGTAAGCCTACGTGTATGCGGGGGTTTTGGTGCGGATGAGGTCAAAAAGGGCGTTTTTTGCAAGGCGCCACCCACTCGGACGGACTGGTCTCCCACAGCCTACCTGCCTCCCAGGCGGTCAGCCAGCGCAGAGGCTACAGGCGCCGGGACGAGATCGGAGACGTTGCCGCCGAAGGTGGCCATCTCCTTCACCCCCGTTGACGAGAGGAAGCTGTAATGCGGGGAGGCGATCACGTAGATGCTCTCGATCCCCGGGTCGAGCTTGCGGTTCAGCTGGGCCATCTCGAACTCGTACTCGAAGTCGGAGATCGCCCGCATCCCCTTGACGATCGCCTTGGCACCGTTTTCGCGCGCGAACTCGACGAGCAGGTTGGCGAAGACCTGCACCTCGACGTTGGCGAGGTCGGCGGTCGCCTCCTCGATGAACGCTTTGCGCTCCTCGGCCGTGAAGAGCGTCTTCTGCTTGCGGATCGGGTTGTTGACGACGCCGACGACGACACGGTCGAAGACCCGCGAGGTGCGGGTGATGATGTCCAGGTGGCCGTTGGTGACGGGGTCGTAGCTGCCCGGGCAGACGACGGTGCCGTTGCGCTCGCTCACGCGGCCGCTCCGTAGACGGTGACGTCAGCGGCGCCGTAGCGACGCTGCCGCAGCGGCTCCAGCGACTCGACCTTCAGGGGGCGGCGGGCGCCGCTCTCGACCACGGCACGCCCGTCGGCGGCGAGCAGCTGGGGCAGGTGTGCGTTGAGGTGACGGGACACGCGGTCGGCGAGTTTATACGGGGCGTCTACGAAGACGAGATCGAACTTTCCCGCTGCATCGGCGGCTGAAACCTGCTCCAGCCAGCGGCCGACGTCGGTCCTCACCAGCTCGGCCCGGTCAGCGAGCCCAAGCCGCTGCACATTGCCGAGCGCGGGCCGGATGTCCCGGTCGACGAGGACGGCGCGCCCGGCGCCGCGGGAGAGTGCCTCGATCGCCAGCGCGCCGGTGCCGCAGTAGAGGTCGAGGACGCGGGCGCCGGCGACACGCTCGCCGAGGGCGGAGAAGATCGCCTCGCGCACGCGGTCGGAGGTCGGCCGCACCTTCCAGCCTTTGGGTGCGACCAGCCGCTGCCCCTTGAGATCGCCGGCGATGACCCTCATGCGCCGAAACCTATTCGGCGTTCGTCCTTTGTTCCCCATACGAAGTACAAAGGACGAACGCCGACTAGAGAGGTATGGGATCAGCCGCGCCCGTTCCGAAGCGCGCGTGGGCGGCGTCGAGGAGCGGGCCGAGGGCAGGGTCGGAGAGGGAGCCGTGGGCGCTCAGCAGCGCCAGCACCTCCCGGTGGGCCTCCATCAGGAGCGGCCCGTCGTCAGGGAGCCTGGCGACGGCGAAGCGCGGCAGCCCGCTCTGCCGGGTGCCGAGGATCTCGCCGGCGCCCCGCAGTTCGAGGTCGATCTCGGCGAGCCTGAAGCCGTCGCTCTCCTCGGCGACTGCCTGCAGCCGTTTCTGCGCCGTCTCCCCCGCCTCTTCGGCGAACAGCAGGCACTGGCTCGGGTGCGTGCCGCGGCCGACCCGCCCTCGCAGCTGGTGCAGCTGGGAGACGCCGAACCGCTCCGCCCCCTCGATCACCATCACAGTCGCGTTGGGCACGTCGATCCCGACCTCGATCACCGTCGTCGAGACCAGCACGTCGGTCTCGTGGACGGCGAAGGCACGCATCGCCTCCGCCTTGTCGTTGGAGTGCATCTGCCCGTGCAGGAGGCCGACGCGGAACTCGCGCAGCTCGTCCTTTCGCAGCCGCTCGGCCTCGACCGCGGCGGCTTTGCCGGCGACCTTCTCCGACTCGCCGACCAGCGGGCAGACGACGAAGGCCTGCCGGCCCTCGCGCAGCTCCCGCCGCAGGAACTCGAACGCTTCGCCCCGCTGCTCCTCGGAGACGAGGTGGGTCGAAACCGGCTGGCGCCCAGCCGGCAGCTCGTGCAGGGCGGTGGCGTCGAGGTCGCCGTATTCGGTCAGCGAGAGCGTGCGCGGGATCGGCGTCGCGGTCATGTGGAGGACGTGGGGCGCCATCCCCTCCACCCCCTTCTCGTCGAGGGCGCGGCGCTGGCCCACCCCGAACCGATGCTGCTCGTCGACCACGCAGAGGCCGAGGCGGGCGAACTCCACGGTCGGCTCGATCAGCGCATGGGTCCCCAGGATCAGTCCCAGCTCGCCGCTGGCGAGCTGGTCGAGGGCGCGCCCGCGGGTCGCCGCCGGCGTGGCGCCGGTCAGCAGCGCGAACGGGATCGCCTCTTCGGCGAGCAGCCTGCCGAGGGTGATCGCGTGCTGCTCGGCCAGGGTCTCGGTCGGCGCCATCAAGGTCGCCTGGTAGCCGGCTTCCAGCGCCCGCAGCATCGAGTAGAGAGCGACGACCGTCTTGCCAGACCCCACCTCACCCATCAGCAGCCGCTGCATCGGCTGGCCCGAGTCGAGGTCGGCCTCGATCTCGACGAAGGCCTGCAGCTGGTCGCCGGTCGGCTCGAACGGCAGCGACTCAAGCCAGCGGGCGACCAGCTCGCCGGGCCCGCCGAACCGCGGCGCCGGACGGGCGGTGCGGTGGCTGCGCTTGCGGGTCGCCAGCAGCGCCTGGTGGAGGAAGAGCTCTTCGAAGCCGAGCCGCCTGCGGGCCTCGTCGACATCCTCGGCGGTCTCGGGGAAGTGGACTACGCGGAGGGCGTCGCCGAGGCCGGCCAGTCGCCGCCGCGCCCGCATCCCGCTCGGCAGCCCCTCGATCGCGTTCGGCGCCCAGGCGACCGCCTGGGCCACCCACTCGCGGATCTGCTGCGCGCGGATCGTCTCGGTGGCTCCATGGATCGGCACCATTCCTTCCGGGCTCGCCTCGGAAGCCCCAGGGGAACCGAGCTCCCATTCCCGCACGGCGAACCCCTTGCCCGAGTATTTGCCAGTGAGAAGGAGCTCCGTTCCGGGAGTCAGCTTCGACGCGACCCAGGGCTGGTTGAACCAGGTCGCCCTCACGTGGCCGCTTTCGTCGCCGACTTTGACGCTGACCATGCGGAGGCGGCCTTTGCGGAACGGGCGGGGCTGGGAGCCCTGCACTTCGACTGCGACGGTGGCGGTCTCTCCCGGCTGGAGGTCTCCCAGCCGGCGGATGCGGAGGTCGCGGTGGCGCCGCGGGACGTGGAAAAGGAGGTCGCCGACCCTGCGGATGCCGGCTTCCGCCGCGGCTTCGGCGGTCTTCGGGCCGACGCCCTTCAGCGCGCCCAGCCCCTGCTCGAGGACGCTCGGCCGGGGCCAGTGGACGGGGGCGCCGAGCAAGTCGGCCCGCCCGAGGTCGCGGGCGCCGGCGAAGGAGCGCGCTACTGGGCGGCCAGGAGCCACCACCAGCTCGGCTGTCCCCCCTCGTGGGTTTCGACCTCGACGCCGTCCGGGACGTGGACCTCGATCTCCTCGAGCGGGATCGGGGCGCCCTCGCCGGCGATCACGGTGAGGATCTCGGCGCCCGCGGCGAGCCGCTGCAGGGTCTCGTCGAGGGTCGAGCCGGCCCCTCCCCAGGCGACGATCTCGCCGTCGACGAAGCCGACCGCGTCGCCATTCTTGAACCGCCCCTGGGCGTCGTCGCGGGCCGCCGGGGCGACGCCGCCGATCGCCACGCCCTCGATCGCCTCGCCGAGCCGCTCGGCGTTGTCTGCCAGCGGCGCCTCGGGGTCGAGCTCGACCAGCGCCAGCAGGCTCGCCTGCTGGGATTTCGCCGGCACCACCCGCGCCGGCTTGTCGGAGAGCTCGCAGGCGCGCTCGGCCGCCATGATCACGTTCGACGAGCTGGGCAGGACGAGGACTTCTTCGCAAGGGACGCTGTGGATCCCCGCGAGCAGCTCGTAGGTCGACGGGTTGAGGGTCTCGCCGCCGGGGACGACATGGGCGCCGAGGTCGCCGAAGAGGCGCTCTAGGCCGTCGCCGGCAGCCACGGCGACGACGCCGGTCCGGCCGGCGGCGGCGAGGCGGGCGTCGCGTTCGGCCATCTGCTCGCGCATGTCGGCGACGTCGAGGTTGGTCACCTCTCCAGCCCCGGCGAAGACCTCCGTCGCCGCCTCGGGCTCGTCGGTGTGGATGTGGACCTTGAGGGTGACGTCGTCGCCGACGACGAGCACCGAGTCGCCGAGGCGCTCCAGCCGCGGCAGGTACTTGCGGTCCTGCAGCCCCTTGCCAGAGACGATGAAGTTGGTGCAGTAGCGGTAGCGGCTGTCCTCGTGGTGGGGCAGGCTGCGGCGCGGCGGCTCGTGGTGCTGGACCTCCGGCGTCGCCGCCCCGTCGCCGCGCAGGCCGGCGACGACGCCGGCGAGGATGAGGACGAGGCCGTGGCCGCCGGCGTCGACGACGCCGGATTCGCGCAGGACCTCGAGCTGCTCGGGCGTGCGGGCGACGGCGCGCTCACCGTCCTCGATCGCCTTCTCCAGGACCTGGGCGAGCACGGCGTCCTGCTCCTCGTCGCTGACCTGCCGGTCGAACCGGGTCTTCTCGCGCTCGAGACGGGAGAGCTGGCGGGTGAGCGAATGGGCCATCTCGCGGAAGACGGTGAGCATCGTCCCCTCGGCCGGTTCGCGAACCGAGTCGTAAGCGGCGTCGGCGGCCTTGGCGAAGGCGGCGGCAACCAGG
Organism: Solirubrobacterales bacterium; assembly: GCA_035712505.1. Lineage (GTDB taxonomy): Bacteria > Actinomycetota > Thermoleophilia > Solirubrobacterales > 70-9 > VAYN01. The sequence goes on along the minus strand of DASTAR010000109.1, from coordinate 8,916 downwards.
GTCGGGTCGACCAGCTCGCCGGGGCGGCTGGCCAGCTCCTCGGCGGCGCCGCGGACGATCTGGCTGAGGATCACCCCGGAGTTGCCGCGCGCCCCCATCAGCGCCGCGCGGGCCAGCGCCTGTACCAGCTCGGTGCGGCCGACCTCGTCGACCGAGTGGCCGTCGAGGCGGTCGAGCTCTTCCATCACCGCGCGCAGCGTCATCGCCATGTTGTCGCCGGTGTCGCCGTCGGCGACAGGGAAGACGTTGAGGTCGTTGACCTCCTGACGGCGCGCCTCCAGCGAGGCGTAGGCAGAGCTGATTACCCGTCGGAACCGGGCGATTGAAGGGTCGGACATCTGGGGGAAATCTATTCCCCGGGCGCGACGGCTTCTAAGCGGGAGCGCCGGGAGTGCGCACCTTCACACGCGGCGGCCGGGGCCATTGGTACGTTGCCCGTTCCAATGAGACGATTCGCAAGCTGGATCACCAGGCACCGCGCGATCACGATCGTCGGCTGGATCGTCGGCCTGATCGTGATGGGCTTCATCGCGAGCTCCGCGGGCTCTGACTTCTCCGAAGAATTCAGCCTGCCGAGCTCCGACTCCAAGGACGCGCTCGACCTACTCGAAAACCGCTTCCCCGCGCAGGCGGGCGACACGGTCCAGATCGTCTACAAGGCGGAAGGGGGCGTCGAGGCGCCGGCCGTCAAGCAGAGGATGAAGGGCGTCTTCACCAGGGTCGAGGCGCTCCCCCACGTCAGCGAAGTCTCCAGCCCGTACGCCAAGGGCGGCGCCGGGGCGATCAGCGAAGACGGCAAGATCGCCTACGCGACCGCCCAGCTCAACGTCACGACCGACAAGCTGAACGACGGCGAAGTCAAGAAGATCGTCGACACTGCCCGGGCGGCCGGGGGCAACGGGCTGCAGGTCGAGACGGGCGGTCAGCCGGTCGAGGAAGTCCGCGGCGAAGAAGAAGAAAGCTCGTCGGAGGGCATCGGGGTCCTCGCCGCGGTCGTCGTGCTGCTGATCAGCTTCGGCTCGGTCGTGGCGATGGGGCTGCCGCTGCTGACGGCGCTGTTCGCGCTCGGGGTCGGGATCAGCGTCATCACCCTCTTCACCCACGTCTTCAACACCGCCGAATTCGCGCCTCAGCTGGCGTTCATGATCGGGCTCGGCGTAGGCGTCGACTACGCCCTCTTCATCCTCACCCGCTTCCGCAACGGCCTCGACGAGGGGCTCGACAAGCGCGAGGCGGCGGTCGCCGCCGTGGACACCGCCGGCCGGGCGGTGCTCTTCGCCGGGATCACGGTGATCATCTCGCTGATGGGGATGATGCTGCTCGGCCTCCCCTTCCTCTACGGCGTCGCGATGGCGGCGGCGATCGCGGTGCTGTTCACGATGATCGCGGCGCTGACCCTGCTGCCGGCGCTGCTGGCGGTGGCCGGCAACTGGGTCAACCGGCTGCGCATCCCGTTCCTCGGCAGCGGCGCGCGCAGCATCGACGAAGGCAGCTGGTGGTTTCGCTGGAGCGGCCGCATCCAGCGGCGGCCGTGGGTGGCGGCCATCCTCTCCGGGGCTCTGCTGATCGCCCTCTGCATCCCGACCCTCTCCTTGCGCCTCGGCTCCAACGACGCCGGGACCGATCCAGCGGGGACGACGACGCGCGAAGCCTACGACCTGCTCGCCGAAGGCTTCGGACCGGGCTTCAACGGGCCGTTCGTGCTTGCCGCCGAACTTCCCGAAAAGGGCAACGACGAAGTCCTGCAGGACCTGCGGACGCAGCTGAAGAGCGAAGAAGGGGTCGAGGAAGTCACCGACGTCGCCCTCAACCCGGACAAGACCGTCGGCGTCTTCCAGCTCTATCCGACGACCTCGCCGCAGAGCGCGGCGACGACCGACCTGCTGGACCACATCCGGGGCGACGTGATCCCGCCGGTCGAGGCGGCGACCGGCGCCCAGGTCCATGTGGGCGGGATCACCGCGATCTTCGAGGACTTCGGCAACGCGATCGCCGCCAAGCTGCCGCTCTTCATCGGCGTCGTCGTCCTGCTCTCGGCGCTGCTGCTGATGATCGTCTTCCGCTCGCTGCTGGTGCCGCTGAAGGCGATCGTGATGAACCTGCTCTCGATCGGCGCCTCCTTCGGGCTGATCGTCGCCGTCTTCCAGTGGGGCTGGGGCGCGAGCCTGATCGGCGTGGACGCCACCGGCCCGATCATCTCGTTCTTCCCGATCTTCCTCTTCTCGATCGTCTTCGGACTCTCCATGGACTACGAGGTCTTCCTGATGTCCCGGATCCACGAGGAGTGGGAGCACGGCAAGGACGCCAGCGAGGCGGTCCACCGCGGACTCGCCCTCACGGGCCGCGTGATCACCGCGGCCGCGGCGATCATGGTCACCGTCTTCGCCTCCTTCATGATCGGCGAAGACCGGATCATCAAACTCTTCGGCCTCGGCCTCGCCTCGGCGGTCTTCATCGACGCCGTGATCATCCGCTCGGTCCTCGTCCCGGCGATCATGCAGCTGCTGGGCAGGCGCGCCTGGTACTTCCCGGCGGGGCTGGACCGCCTGCTTCCGCGCCTGCACGTCGAGCCCGCGGAGGGCGATCCCTCGCCGACGGGCGAGCACCCCGTGGTCGCCGCGGCGACGGCGGGCGATTCGGACGGCTAGAGACCCGGGAGCGGCGCGACGCCCACGGCGTCGGCGACGAGAGCGGCGACGCGGTCGGGTTCGTCTTCGATCTGCGTGTCCGTGAAGCGCAGGACGGTATAGCCGAGTTGGCGTAGGTCGAGGTCGCGCGCGTGGTCGCTGTGGAAGGAGACCGAGCCGCGGTGGTAGAGGTAGGAGTCCGTTTCGACCACCACCTTCTGCTCGCGCCAGAGGAAGTCGACCTCGTGGCGGCCTAGCTTGACGTTGGTCTCGGGGGGCGGGAGACGAGAGAGGTGGCGACGGACGAGGGCGAAGAAGTCTTCCTCGAGGTCACTGCGGGCGCGACGGCCGTCGGTATCGCGAAGACGCACGTTCATCAGCTCCGCCTGGCGCCTGGCGCGGCGGAGGAGATATGGGGCGATGGTGCCGTCGAGGTCGTCGATCGTGCGTTGGATGGTGGTTACCGGGATTCGGTCTCGGTTAGTGGTGAGGAGCCGTCTCCCTCGCCCTCCTTCTTGATCTGGGTAGGAGGGCGAGGGAGACGGCTCCCGGAGCGCTTGGCACCGATGGAGATGGATGCCGCACTGGGCAGCGCGGCCGCTGGTGATGGGGACCGAGACCTGGATCGGTCCTTCGATTGGTTTGAGGAGCTTCCATAGCGCCGCCGCGGAGTGGTGGCTTAGGACTGCACCGCCTCCACAAGCGAGCACCGCCGCCATCCAGCGCCCGTGCCAGCTCGGTGCTCGGTGGCCCACTGCGTAGACGCCGCGGTGGAGGCGATGGAGTTGTCCCCTACGCACGCGGAGGGCAATCCCTTTGGGACCGAGCCCCGCGTCTTCAAGTTGGCGCCGCGTAACCACCCCGTGTTGCCGCGACGCGATTGCACCTACCTTCGCATCGACTGTGTCGAGTTTTGGGTCCATATGGACGCATAAGTCGACAGGCCCCGCGGCCTCGCCCCCTTACCTGCTGCCGTTTGTCGCTACGAGCGGCTTCGCGGGGCTACGCGCTCTTGGTGACCTTGCCCGCCTTGAGGCACCGCGTGCATACGTAGGTGCGGAGGGGGCGGCCGTTCTCCTGGATCCGGACCTTTTGGAGGTTCGGGTCGAAGCGGCGCTTGGTGGCGACCATCGAGTGGCTCCGGGACTGGCCGAACGCCGGTCCCTTGCCGCAGCTGTGGCATACCTTGGCCATCGGTCGCGGGATGGTACCGGAGTCCCACTCGCGGTTCCTTTTGCACGCGATCGGTGCGAAAGGAACCACGGGATGGCGTTCAGCCGATCTGGCGCTTGAGGAGGGCCATGCGGGCGATCGTCAGGGCGGCGTTGCGGCCCTGGTCTCGCTTGTCGCCCCCCGAGCGGGCGAGGGCCTGGTCCATGTTGTCGCAGGTGATGACGCCGAAGGCGCAGGGGACGCCGGTCTCCAGCTGCACCTGCTGGATGCCGCGCGCGGCCTCGGCGCAGACGAAGTCGTAGTGGTCGGTCTCGCCGCGGATGACGACGCCGAGACAGGCGACGCCGGCGTAGCCGTTCTCCGCAAACTGCTTGGCGGCGAAGGGAAGCTCGTAGGCGCCGGGGACCGAGACCTCGGTGACCGAACCCTGGGAGATCCCGGCCAGCTCGAAGCCCTGGCGCGCGCCGCTCAGTAGCCGCTGCGCCAGGTCCTCGTAGAAGCGCCCGACGCAGACGCCGAAGTGCAGAGGGGCGAGACTTGATTTCTCTTCGCTGGAGAACTCCTCCAGGAACGCCCCGGCCTCAGCCATCGCCGTCCTGGTTCGCGCCGCCGCGGTCGCGCTCCTCCTCGTCGCGGATCATCTCCTCGTCCAAGGCGAGGCCCTGGTGGTGCAGCGAGTGGCCCATCTTCTCCCGCTTCGTCCGCAGGTAGGCCTCGTTGTGGGCGTTGGGGACCGATTCGATCGGCACCTGCTCGGTGACCGAGAGGCCGTAGCCCTCGAGGCCGACGATCTTTTTCGGGTTGTTGGTGAGGATGCGGATGCTGGTCAGGCCGAGGTCGCCGAGGATCTGCGCCCCGATCCCGTAGTCGCGCAGGTCGGCCGGCAGGCCGAGCTTGAGGTTGGCCTCGACCGTGTCGGCGCCTTCCTCCTGCAGCTTGTAGGCGCGCAGCTTGTTCAGCAGGCCGATCCCGCGCCCCTCCTGCGAGAGATAGAGGAGGACGCCGCGGCCCTCGCGCTCGATCATCGAGAGCGCCGCTTCCAGCTGTTCGCCGCAGTCGCAGCGCATGCTGTGGAAGACGTCGCCGGTGAGGCACTCGCTGTGGACGCGGACGAGCACGTCCTCGGCACCGTCTACGTCGCCTTTGACCATCGCCACGTGGTGTTTGTCGTCAACCAGGGAGCGGTAGCCGACGGCCTTGAAGTCGCCGAAGGCCGTCGGCAACGCGGTGTCGACGACCCGTTCGACCAGCTTCTCGGTCCGCCGCCGGTAGGCGATCAGGTCGGCGACGGTGATCATCTTCAGCCCGTGCTTCTCGCAGTACGGGACGAGGTCGGGGACGCGGGCCATCGTCCCGTCGTCGTTCATGATCTCGCAGATCACGCCGCTCGGATGCAGGCCGGCGAGGCGGGCAAGGTCGACCGAGGCCTCGGTCTGCCCGGCCCGCTCGAGCACGCCGCCGTCTTTGGCGCGCAGCGGGAAGACGTGCCCTGGCTGGACGAGGTCGCGCGGCGTCGCCCCCGGGTCGATCGCGACCTGGATCGTGTGGGCGCGGTCGTGGGCGGAGATACCGGTGGTGACGCCTTCGCGCGCCTCGACCGAGACGGTGAAGGCGGTCTGCAGCGGCGCTTCGTTCTTCGCCGCCATCAGGTTGAGGCCGAGCGCGTCGCAGCGCTCGGAGGTCAGCGAGAGACAGATCAGGCCGCGCCCCTCCTTGGCCATGAAGTTGATCGCCTCCGGCGTCGCGAACTGCGCCGCCATCGTCAGGTCGCCCTCGTTCTCGCGGTTCTCGTCGTCGCAGACGACGACCATGCGGCCGGCGCGGATCTCCTCGATCGCCTCCTCGATGGACGCGAACGGGCCCTCCCCCGTCGCCGCTGCTCTCTCTTTTCGCTCGGTCTCTGCCATGTGGCTCACGACTGCTCCTTTCCGGCGAATGGTGACATCAAACGCTCCACGTACCTGGCGACCACGTCGCACTCGACGTTCAATCTGTCTCCTGGCGCCAGATCGGCGAGGTTGGTCCGCTCCAGCGTCTCAGGTATGAGGGAAACCTCAGCCCAGGAATCCCCCAAATCGGCGACCGTGAGGCTGACCCCGTTGAGGGTGATCGAGCCCTTGTCGATGACGTAGCGCAGCAGTTCGGAGGGGAGCTCGACGCGGATGCGGCGGGCGAAGCCGTCGTCCTTGGTTGAGGCGACGGTGCCGACGCCGTCGACGTGGCCCTGGACGATGTGGCCGCCGAGGCGGTCGCCGGCCCTCATCGCCAGCTCGAGGTTGACGCGGGTGCCCTCTTCGACCCCGCCGAGCGCGGTCACCTGAAGCGTCTGGTTCATCGCCTCGGCCTCGAAGGAGTCGGCGTTGACGGCGGTTGCGGTGAGGCAGCAGCCCTCGACGGCGATCGAGTCGCCGAGGTTGAGCTCGCCGGCGAGAGCGGTCGAGATGCGGAGGCGGGCGCCATCCTCGGTCCGTTCGACGGCTTCAACGGTTCCAAGGTCTTCGACTAGTCCCGTGAACATCTCACCACTCCTTGTAGCGGGCCTTGATCAGGACGTCTTCGCCGATCCTGTCGACGGACGAACTGAGGGCGACCAATCGCTCTGAAGGGGAGCTGCCTTCCTGTGGTCCGCCGAGAAGCATCGGGGCGACGAAGGTACGCGATTCGTCGATGAGATCCGCCGAGAGGAACGAGGTGGCGAGGGTCTTGCCCCCCTCGAGGAAGAGGCTGGTGATGTCGCGGCCGCCCAGCTCGCGGAGGGCGGGCTCGATGCCGCTCGTCTGAACCACTTCGGCTCCTGCGTCGCGGAGGGCGGCGACGCCTTCGCTCGGGGCGCTGGCGCCGGCCACGACGAGGACGGGAGCTTGGTCGAGGGTCTGGAGTAGCTGGGAGTCGAGTGGGAGGCGGGCTTGAGAGTCGAAGACGACTCGAAGCGGCTGACGGGACGATTTCGCCCCCCGCAGGGACGTTTTCGTCCCCTCGGCGTTCTCGAGGCGGGCGGTGAGCAGGGGGTCGTCGGTCAGGGCGGTGCCTACGCCTACTGCTATGGCGTCGGATTCGGCTCGCCATTCGTGGACGAGCTCGCGGCTCTCGGGGCCCGAGATCCAGGGGGAGTCACCGGGGGCCGTGGTGGTCCGGCCGTCCAGGGACATCGCCATCTTCAGCACGACCAGGGGCAGGCCGGTGCGGGCGTGTTTGCGGAACGGCTGGTTGAGCCGGCGGGCGGCGGCGGCCTCGGCGCCGCCGGCGAAGGCCACCTCGACGCCGCCGTCGCGGAGGATGCCCGGGCCGCGGCCGGAGGCCTTCTCGCTGGGATCGTCGGAGGCGATGACGACGCGGCCGATGCCGGCCTCCAGGATCGCCTCGACGCAGGGCGGCTGGCGCCCCTCGTGCGCGCAGGGCTCCAGCGTCACGTACATCGTCGCCCCTCCCGGATCCTCGCCGCGCTCACGGCAGTCGGCCAGGGCGGCGCGCTCAGCGTGCAGGTCGCCGAGCTCGGCGTGGAACCCCTCACCGATCATCCGCCCGTCACGCACCAGAACTGCGCCAACCAAAGGGTTCGGGCTGACACGCCCCCGCCCGCGCTCCGCCAGCTCCAGCGCCCGCCGGAGATGCACCTGATCCGTGGGAGTTACCTGGGTATCCATACGATTGATTGACGAGTCAATCAGTCTACCTTCCTCGCGCGGGTGGCACGGTAGAGGGGACCATCTCCTGGTAGTTCAGGAGATGGTGGGTCCCCTGCCGTGACAGGACCCGCGCGCCGAGCGCCTGCGTGTGCCGCGCCAAGCGGCAGGCGACCCATCAGCAACCGCGAATACCCTGACGCACCACCCATGAAGCTAATCATCCAGATCCCCTGCCTCAACGAGGAGGAGACCCTTCCTCAGACGATCGCCGACCTCCCCCGCTCGCTGCCCGGCGTCGACGAGGTCGAGCTGCTGGTGATCGACGACGGCAGCACCGATCGCACGATCGAGGTGGCGCGGCAGTGCGGCGTCCGGCATATCGTCCGCCTCACCAACAACAAGGGACTGGCCGCCGGCTTCCAGGCCGGCTTGGATGCATGTCTGAAGCTCGGCGCCGACGTCGTCGTCAACACCGACGCCGACAACCAGTACAAGGGGGGCGACGTGGCGAAGCTGGTGGCGCCGATTGTCGCCGGTGAGGCCGACATGGTCGTCGGCGACCGCAAGGTCGGCGGCATCGACCACTTCTCCGGCAGCAAGAAGCGCCTGCAGCGGCTCGGCAGCTGGGTGGTGCGGCGCGTCTCCGGCACCGAGATCACCGACGCCACCTCCGGCTTCCGCGCCTACAACCGCGAGGCCGCCCTGCAGCTGCTCGTCGTCGACAACTTCACCTACACGCTGGAGAGCCTGATCCAGGCCGGGAAGATGCTCGTCGCCGTCGACGAGGTCGCCATTGGCACCAACCCGAAGACGCGCGAGTCCCGCCTCTTCGCCTCGACCGGCGCCTACGTGCGCCGCAACGCCCCGGCGATCCTCCGCATCTACACCCGCTACGAGCCGCTGCGCGTCTTCTCGCTCGCCGGCCTCCTCGTCCTCTTCCTCGCCTTCCTCGCCTGGCTGCCCTTCCTGCTCGACTGGATCCTCAACGGCGACAGCAGCGGCCACGTGCAGTCGCTGATCCTCGGCGCCGTCCTCTTCATCGCCGCCGTCCAGCTCTTCGCCCTCGGCGTGATCGGCGACCTGCTCGCCGGCCAGCGGGTGATGACGCAGCGCGTCTTCGAGCGGGTGCGGCGGGTCGAGCTGGCGCTCGGGGTCGAGCCCTCCCACTACGAACCGGGCAGCGAGAACAGCGAATGAAAAGCTCCGCCGACTACGGCAGGACCGCGAGCTTCCTCGCGGTGGGGGTTGGGCTGACCGGGGTCATCACCTACGCCTACTTCCTGATCGCCTCCCACGTGCTCTCCAAGCCCGACTACGGGCAGATCACCGTGCTCTGGTCGGCTGTCTTCATCACCATCTCCACCCTCTACCGGCCGATCGAACAGCTGCTCTCGCGCCACATCTCCGAGCGGCTGGTCAAGGGCGAGCCGATCGGACAGCCGATGCGGGTCGCCTCGACGATCCAGTTCGGCCTCTCGCTCTTCTTCGCC
>DASTAR010000108.1:0-8921 GCA_035712505.1 Solirubrobacterales bacterium | reverse complement strand
CCCTCTCCAGACACTCAACCGCGAGCCATTGGCGAGCGGTGTCTGGAGAGGGACTCCCCGCACCGCTGCTCACGCTTAGGATGCGCCGAGTGGCTGATCTCGCCGGCGCCAAGGAGACTTTGCTCGCCGAGTTGCGCGAGCACTCTTTGATCCTTGGGGAAGTGACTCTGGCCAGCGGGGCGGTGGCGCAGTACTACGTCGATGCGCGGCGGACGCTGATGCGGCCGGCTGGGTTTCGGGCCGCGGGCGAGCTGATCGCCGAGGTTGCGCACGAGGTCGGCGCCACCGCCGTGGGCGGCCCGGCGACGGCAGCGATTCCGCCTGCCTGCGCGGCGATCGCGGTCCCGGCGGGGAGAGACCTCGTCGCATTCTTCGTCCGGGGCGCCCGAAAGGAGCACGGGCTGCAGCGCTGGGTCGAGGGGCCGGTCGAGGCTGGGATGCGCGTCCTCGTCATCGAGGACACGGTCACCACCGGCGGCTCGACCGCGCAGGCGATCGAGCGGGTGAAGGAGGAGGGCCTCGAGGCGGTCGGCGTGGTCGCGGTGGTGGACCGTCTCGCCGGTGGCGCCGAGCGGATCGAAGCTGCGGCGGGCGCGCCCTACCGGGCGCTGGTGACGATCGACGAGATCTACCCAGACCGCCCCGACCGGAGCTGATGGAGCCGGACGCTGTCGAGATCCGGGTGGTCGGCTGCCTGGTCGAGAAGCAGCGGACGACGCCCGACGTCTACCCGCTCTCCCTCAACGCCCTGCGGCTGGCCTGCAACCAGTCGACCAACCGCGACCCTGTGGTCTCCTACGACGAGGCGACGGTGGTCGAGGCGCTGCGGCGGCTGGCGCTGCGGGGCTGGACCCGGCTCGCCAGCGGCGCCGGCAGCCGCGCCCGCAAGTACCGCCACCTGCTCCCCGAGGCTCTCGCGGTCGGCGACGAGGAGCTGGCGCTGCTCGCGGTGCTGATGCTGCGCGGGCCGCAGACGCCGGGAGAGCTGAAGGGACGCAGCGAGCGCCTGCATCGCTTCGCCGGTCTGGCGGCCGTGCAGGAGACGCTGGAGCGGCTGGTCGAGCGCGAGTACGTCGTCCGGCATCCGCGACGGCCGGGGCAGAAGGAGGAGCGCTACGAGCAGGTGCTCGGGGGTGGCGGAGAGGTCGCGGGTGCGTCGCAGGCTGGCGAGCCCCCGCGCCCCGAACAAGGACCCGCCGTCGAGCAGGACGCCTCGCACGGCACCGCTCCGGACGATCGGCTCGACCGCATCGAACGCGAGCTGGAGTCACTGCGCGGCGAGATGGCGAGCCTGCGCGAGGCGCTGGGCGAGAGCTAGCCGCGCATCTCGACGACGCCGACGCGGCGACCGCCGGGGACGGCGACGAGCACGTGGGTCTTCAGCCGCGCCCGCAGTCGCAGCAGCTTGCGGCCGCCCGCGGTGAGCGGTATCCGGTAGGTCTGCGCCAGTCCCCCGCCGATGCGGAAGCTGGTGCGCCCGACGATGCGGCTGACCGCGCGCGTCCGCGGGCCGCGGCCGCGGTGGGGGACGGGGACGCGGAAGTGAGCGCGGAGGGCGATCCGCCCCGGGCATTCGGTGCCTGCCGGCCACAGGCAGGTGAGCCGTAGCCGCACGCGGTTGCGGCCCGCCTTCAGGTTCGACAGCTGGATCGGGACCGGGATCGTCACCCCTTTGCAGCCGAGCAGGGTGTCTTCGCCGGGTTCGACATCGAGCGCGTAGACGCAGACCCGCTGGCGGCCGGACTTCACCGTCGGCAAGCTGACGTCGAACCCGTGGTGGCCGCCGGCTTCCGGGTACTGCAGGCGCACGTCGCGGCGCGAGAGGCTCGCGACCTGCCCGAGTTCGTATGAGGCGACCCCCGCTTCGCCTTCGCGGCCGCCGACGACGAGGCGGATCGCCAGCGGTTCGGTGGGAGCATCGGCGTCGAGGGCCCAGCCCCGGACGCGCACCTGCCCCGGTCCCGGCGCCGTGGCGAGCTCGAGGGCGCCGATCGGATTGTCTTCAGGCGTGGGCGGCAGCGTCGCTTCACCGACGGTGGCGCCGTCGACAGAGTCGTTGTCGATGTTGATCGTCACCCCGCCGTAGGTCTCGTTATGGCCGCCCTGGTACTGGTGGATGCGCTGGTGGGCGGTCCAGGCGCCGGCGGGGACGACCGGGTCGGAGGTGCTGGTCGAGCCGTTCCAGTTGGCGATCCAGAGGTGGTCGGGGAGCTCGTAGCCGGTGCCGACCTGAGCGCCGAGGTCGGCGATCCCAGAGGCGCTGGAGCTGTAGACGCCGGAGACGTAGCCGAGCACGTGCAGCTCGTTCGTCCAGGCTTCGAGGAAGGCGAGGGTCGCGGCGCTGGCCGCGGAGGTGCGGCTGTAGGACTCCATGTCGAAGTAGATCGGGCTGCCGGTCCCCATCGCCACTTCGCCTGCCTCTTCGACGGCGTCGAGCGCGGCGGCCTCTCCCTGCGCCGTCGCCTGACTGGCGCTGAGCTTGGCGCAGCTCGAGCAGGCGCTGGTCGGGGCCTGTAGGCCGACGTAGGTCGGGATCAGGTGCCAGCCTGCCGCCGTCTGCGCGGCTACCCATTCCGGCGTCAGGTTCGGCTGCGAGCAGGCGCGGTTGACGCCGCCGATGTAGACGCCGACGGCGCGGTAGGGCGATTCCTCCCAGGCGTTCAGTGAGCGGGCGGAGGGGGTGCTGCAGGCGTCGAAGCCGAGGCCGGTGTAGATGGATCCCGAGCGGGCTCGGGTCGCGGCGCTGTTACGTGCCGACGGCAGGGAAGGCCGTCCCGCAGCTGATCGCGGTTCGACCAGGACCGCCCGCCGCCGTCCCATCGCTCCGGCCGGGCAGTCCTGCTGCGCCGACGGCGCCCCGAGGTATACGGCGCGTCGATCGAGCCGCACGCACATCCGCGGATGGCGGTCGAGCCGATACACCGGCCACGCGGCTGGAACCTCGAGCCTCCGCCCGTCGAAATGCACGGTCCGCCTCCCGGCGGCAGACGCCGGAGCGACCACCAGGCCGAGGAGACCGGCGAGCGCCAGCAGCAGCGGCGCTCCCCGGAGCAGAGTCGAGCGAAGGGGCAGGTTCACGATCTGCACTCTCGGTACAAGCAACGCAGGAGGTCAAAAGTTGCTCCCGCCTGGGCGCGAGCCTGCAGCCTCCCGGTGCGGTTTCGCCCTCAGGCGGCGGCCCTGCTGCGCCGCCTCCGATTGCGGCGAGGCCGCTGCTTGGGACGGACGGTTGCGACCGCGGGGGCCGGCTCGCCGAGCTCGTGGTCCAGTCCGAGGCTGGTTGCGATCCGTCCCATCTCTCCGGCCTGCTCGGCGAGGACGAAGCTGATGCCGGTGCCCGTGCGCCCGGCCCGGCCGGTGCGGCCGACCCGGTGCACGTATGCCTCGCGATCCTCGGGGGCGTCGAAGTTGATCACCCGGGCCACGTCGGGGACGTCGATCCCGCGGGCGGCGACGTCGGTGGCGACCAGGGTCGCGACGTCGCCGCTCTCGAAGCGCGCCAGCGCTCGCTCGCGCTGCCGCTGGCTCTTGTCGCCGTGCATCGCAACGGCCTCGACCTGGTGGTTCCGCAGGCGCTTGACCAGGCGGTCGGCGCCGCGCTTAGTGCGGACGAAGACGAGGGACCGCCCGCCGCTCGCGCCGGTCAGGTGCTCGACCAGCCGCTCGAGCTTGGCTGCCTGGGAGTCGACCGTCAGGAAGCGGTGCTCGATGTTGGGCTTCGCCTGCCGGGGCTCGGAGTGGGTGTGCGAGCGCGCCTCCCGCGTATAGGAGGCCGCGATCTGTCCGGCAGGCCCCTCCAGGGTCGCCGAGAAGAACAGAGTCTGGCGCTCGGCGGGGGTGAGGGCGACGATCCGGTCGACCGCAGGCCGGAAACCCATGTCGAGCATGCGGTCGGCCTCGTCGAGCACGAGCACGCGGATCCGCTGCAGGGAGACCGCGCCCCGCCCGATCAGGTCCTCGAGGCGGCCGGGCGTCGCGACGAGGATGTCGGCGCGTCGCGCGGCGGCGATCTGGGGGCCCATCCCGACACCGCCGTAGACGGCGGCGATCCTGAGGCCGCGGGCCTTGGCGAGCGCGCTGAGCTCGGCGACGATCTGGCTCGCCAGCTCGCGGGTGGGGGCCAGGACCAGCGCTTGCGGGCGCTCGCGCCGGGGGCGGACCAGATCGACCAGGGGGATGCCGAAGGCGAGGGTCTTGCCGGAGCCGGTGGGGGATTGGACGAGAAGGTCGCGACCGGCGAGCGCGTCGCGGATGACCATCTCCTGTACGGGGAACGGCTGGGTGATCGAGCGCGCCCTGAGGGCGTCGACCACCGGTTGAGTGGTGCCGAGATCGGCGAAGGTAGTGATGTCGTGAGCTCCTGTTTGAACGTCTGGGGAGATCCTGCGGCCCCAAGGCGCTGACTGAGCACGAGGAGGAAACGGAACCTCTCGGGCGGCGAATCGGCCAAGCCCGACCCGGGCCACGGTAGCAGTAGATGGAGTTCGTCGGGCAGCACACCGGGCGGGAGGTGGCCGGCTTGCCCAGCAGTGCCCCGAGCTGGATTCGAACCAGCGGCCTATCCCTTAGGAGGGGATCGCTCTATCCAGCTGAGCTATCGGGGCGGGGGGCGAATTGTCGCTTAGTTGTGGAAGGCGTGCCTGAATCGGCTCGAAGTGCGCGCCACTTTTGCGTCCTGGCCCGGCAGGATCGCTTGCATGAGAGCGCTAGAGGCAGTGGACATGTCCTCCGCACGGTCTAATGTGGTGCACATGTCAAAAATGATCCAGATCAGGAACGTGCCGGACGATCTACACCGGGAACTGAAGATGCGGGCGGCTGCCGCCGGCATGAGCATGTCCGACTACATCAAGCGGGAGCTCGGCCGACGGAGCCGGAAATCGACGATCAAAGAGATCGCTGCGCGGAGCCAAGGGCGTCGCCAGGAATCCAGTCTCACTACCCAGGATGTCGTAGACACCATCCGCGAGATGCGTGGTGACTGATGCCGGTCGTCGACGCTTCGGTCCTCGTCGAACTACTTAGCGACGGGGCGCACAGGGAGGAGGTCGAAGCACGGCTTGACGCCGAGGAATACGCGCTTTGGGCTCCACAACTGGTCGACGCGGAGATCGGCCACGCGCTGCGGCGGTGGGTCCGCGCGGGAAAGCTCACGGCCGAGGCCGGCGGAAAAGCTCTCTGGGAAGTGGGAGATCTTCCGGTCGAACGGGTGGAGCATGAGCTCCTGATCCACCTCGCCTGGGGCCTGCGCGACAACTTCAGCTTCTACGACGGGCTCTACGTCGCCTTGGCGCTGATGCTCGACGAACCGTTGCTCACCTTCGATGCGCGCCTGGCCCGGTCCGGGATAGATCTTCCGATCGAGGTGCTTGGTCAGGCGTAGAGGGTCTCGGAAGCGAGCTCGTCGGCGCGGCGGCTCCAGAGCTTGACTTCCATGAAGATCTCGTCGCCGTAGCCTGCGAGCGCGTCGAGGGCGATCAGCGTGAAGCGGTCCTTAGAGATCAGTTCCTGGTCGACGGTCTCGGTCTCCAGCGCCGCGGTGGCGGCGATTGCACCGCGAACGAGGGGGCGCCCCCAGACCAGGGTGACCGAGCCGGCTCGTCCGTTCTCGCCCCGCCAGCGGCCGATCACGTCGTCGTTGAGGTCGATTTGCCAGTCCGGGTTGTCCGCGGCGAGGATGTCGGTGAAGTCGGCCTTGGCGGCGAAGTCCTCCGGCTCCCCCTCCGGCGGCTGCACGTAGGAGACGTGGCCGAAGAGCTCGAGGCGCCCCTCCTCGCTCTCCGTGATCGCCGAGCAGGGGACCCATACCCGGCCCCCCCAGGCCCGCTCGGGAAACCAGTCGACTTCGGCGGGCACCTCTGCGCCCGCCGGCAGGCCTCCGATCCCCCTGGCGGCCTGCGCGAACTCCTCGCGCAGCCGCTCGGCAAAGCGCCCGTGGGGGATCCCCTCCTGGGTGCTGTCGGCGATGAAGCGGGGAATCGGTCGTTCGGTCGGCCGCACGCGCGCAGCCTATCTACGGCCCGATGCAGTCGCGGAGGTCGGACGCCGCCCGCTCCGGCGGGTAGACGTTGATGTCGACGCCGGTGCCGAGCTCGAAGCCGGCCTTGATCGTCAGGCGCGGGGCGATGTCGACATGCCAGTGGAACTGCTCGGCGCCGCGGGGGGCGGTGCGGATCCAGAGGTTGAGCTCCGGCGGGCCGTCGAACAGCTTGGCGAGGGCGCGCATCGCCGCGCGGAGCATTGCCGCCCCGCCCTCGTCTTCCTCGAATCGGGCGGCTTCCCGGCGCGGGACCACCCGCAGCTCGAACGGGGAGCGCGAGGCCCAGGGACAGATCAGCGCCGCCTCGTCGTCGATCGCGACCAGGCGGTCGCGGCGCCGCACCTCCTCGACGAGGACATCGCTCAGCAGCCCGCCGCCGGCGGTGCGTTCGCCGTAGGCACCGACCCGCTCGCGCTCGCGGGCGACGGCGGCGGGAACGAAGGGCCGCGCGTAGAGCGGGGCGTGGGTGTGCTCGAGCGAGGCGCCGGCGCCCCCACCCTCGTTGACGATCAGCTGTAGATAGGAGGCCTCCGAGTGGGACCGCATCCGTTCGCGCCAGGTGGCGATCGCGGCGGCGAACTGTTCTTCATCGAGCTCGGCCATCGCGGTCACGTGCTGCGGCGCGTTGATCAGCACCTCGTGCGACCCCTCCGCCGGCCGGGAGGAGAACAGGTCGGGTTCGCCCGCGCGTCGCGTCGCCAGCAACGGATCCCCGGCGCTGGTGAAAGCTCCAGCGTCCGCGGCAGGCCCAGCGAGTCGTGGTTCCTTTGTCCGGCTATCCCGGACAAAGGAACCACGCGATTGGCTGGCGGGGTCAGAAGGGCTTCCGAGCGCCGGGTAGAGGTTCGGGACGACCCGGGTTTTCCAGCCCGGCGTGTCCGGCTCGCCGCCCTCGGGTCGCAGCGCGTAGAGCTCCGGCGGGGTGCGGTCCTCGCGGCCCTCGCAGAAGGGGCAATCCTCCGGCCCTTTCGGCTCGGTCGAGCGCGGCGAGAAGCTGTCGGGCCGGGCAGCCCTGCCCGGGGCGAGGATCGTCCTCAGCCCGGTCAGCTGGTCGATGCGGATCTCCGGAGAGCTCAGGAGCGGGAGGGGGGGAGGTCGTCGGGCGGTGGGGGGTCCGGCGGCGGTGAGGCCGGCGGGCTCGGCCGCGGGCGCGGTTTTGGCGGCTCGTCGTCATCGCCACCCATGAACGGCTTGAGCACGTCCATCGGCAGCGGGAAGACGACGGTCGTGTTCTGGTTGCTGCCGATTTCCAGCAGCGTCTGCAGGTAGCGCAGCTGCAGGGAGGCCGGGTTGGTGCTGATGATGTCGGCGGCGTCGGTGAGCTTCTGCGCGGCCTGGAACTCGCCCTCGGAGTTGATGATCTTCGCCCGTCGCTCGCGCTCGGCCTCGGCCTGGCGCGCCATCGCCCGCTGCATCTGCTCCGGGATCTCGACGTCCTTGATCTCGACCGCGGTCACCTTGACTCCCCAGGGCTCGGTCGACTCGTCGATGATCTTCTGCAGCTCTTCGTTGAGGCGCTCGCGGTCGGCCAGCAGCTGGTCGAGCTCGGCCTTGCCGAGCACCGAGCGCAGCGCCGTCTGCGAGATCTGCGAGGTCGCGACCAGGTAGTTCTCGACCTCGACCACGGCCCGGTTGGAGTCGACGACGCGGAAGTAGGCAACCGCGTTGACCCGGCAGGGGACGTTGTCGCGGGTGATCACCTCCTGCGGCGGGATGTTGAGGGTGACCGTCCGCAGATCGACCTTGACCATCCGGTCGACGAGCGGGATCAGCAGGATCAGGCCGGGTCCCTTCTGTGCGATCAGGCGGCCGAGGCGGAAGATCACGCCGCGCTCGTACTCGCGGAGGATCCGGACCGAGGTCCCCACCGCGATCAGCGCGAAGAAGACGAGGACGATGAGGATCCCTGCCACAGCCTGCATCAACCGGCTCCTTCTCTGGTCTGGGCCACGGTTCGCGACTCCGGACGCACCACCAGGGTCAGCCCGTCCACCGCTTCGACCCTGACTCTATCCCCCAGCCGGACCGGTCCTGAACCCGGGGCCAGGCGGGCGCTCCAGATCGTTCCGCCGAGCCAGACCCGTCCCTCCGGGTCGATCGCGCTGCGGGCCTCGCCGGCGGTCCCGACGATCCCCTCGGCGCCGGTGCGGACCTGCGGCTGCCGCCGGGCCGCGAGCACCTTGCGGGTGATGAAGAGGAAGCTGATCGCGGAGATGAGGCCGAGGGCGATCAACGCACCGCCGATGTAGTCGGCCGCTTCGCTGCTGGAGCCCAGCGCGACGATGCCGGCGGCGGTGAGACCGGCGATGCCGATCGCCGCCAGGACGCCCCCCGTCGGCAGCAGCAGCTCGGCGAGGAGAAGTCCGAGGCCGATCAGCGCGATGACGACGAAGGCTTCCATCGCCGTTGCCTACGCGCCGCTCCCCGTGTAGCGCCGCACGTCGGCTTCCAGTTCCGAGTCGCTGCGATAGGGCCCCTGTTTGAGATAGAGGAGCTCGCCCGAGCGGTCGTAGAAGGCGGTGTCGGGGAAGCCGACGGCTCCGAGCGAGCTGAAGATTTCTTTGTGGGGGTCGGTGTAGCTGGGGTAGGACAGCGGCTCCTCGCGCAGGAAGGTCGCGGCAGCGTCGTTCGAGTCTTCGGAGTTGACTCCGAGGAACGCGACCTTCTTCCCGTAACTCGCCGACAGCCTCTGCAGGACCGGGAACTCCTCCCTGCACGGCCCGCACCAGGAGGCCCAGACGTTGACCACCGCGGGGTAGCCGTGCAGCTGCGCGATCCGCTTTTCGAAGGCTTCCTCGTCGCCTGGGAGCAGGTCGTTCGCCTGTGCGTGGATCGCGGCAAGCGGCGGCGGCGAGCCGGCGAGCGCCCTCGCGTAGTTCGG
>DASTAR010000107.1:0-23030 GCA_035712505.1 Solirubrobacterales bacterium | reverse complement strand
ATGCGCCAACGTCCGGAGCTTCAGCGCGTCCCGAACCCGCCGGACGGGTCGGAGCTGCGGGAGCTGGTCGACGCCGCCTGGTAGCAGCGCGATCCGTTCTGGCGGGCCGCACCCACCTCCACTTCGGCAGGTAGAGGTGGGTGCCGCCCCGTGTGAAGTTGTTGCTTCTTCTTTTCTTTATCTATCTCCGGAGAGCATCCGTCGAAGATCAGAGACGATCGCCTCCGGTTCATCGTCCAGCTGGTTCCACGTGAGCCGGGTGACCGTGTAGCCGTCAGCCGTGAGGCGCCGGTCTCGCTCGCGGTCGTCCCGGAAGGCGCTCTTGGTGCGGTGACCCTCCCAACCGTCGAGCTCGACGATGCGGTTGGTACCGGGCCAGTGACAGTCGACCTGGCAGCGCTTGTCGCCCCGCAGGATCCAGTCGTTGAAGCGGGGTAGGGCAAGTGGTGCCGGCGGAGGAAGGGCGCGAAGCGTTCCTCGAGCGTCGAGCGCTTGCGTCCCGGCGGTTCCTCCTTCAGTCGTTCTAGCGCGAACCGAACCTTGCGGGAGCCCCGTTTCCCCGGGTAGCGGTCGAGGAGGTCCCAGAGCGAGAGCCGATCCCAGCGGTTGAGGTATTCAGCCTCCTTGATCATCGCCACCACCGAATCGAGGTCCACAAAGGCGGCGAGGTCGAAGATCGTCCGGTGCACCGAGGTGGCTGGAATCCCGTCGTGTACCGCTCGCTCGTCCTGGGGCACCTCGGAGACGTGCCGATGGATCGCCCGAGACGACCGACTGCGGTGCGCCACCGTCACGTCCACCCGCGACCGTCCGTTCGGCTTGGTCCCCCAAAGAGCCGCCGCGGACCAGTGACTCAGGACCGCTTCGGGACCGGAAGCGAGAACAGCCGCCATCCACCACCCGTGCCGCGAGATCAAGCGATGTCCCACGGAGTAGACGCCCGCATGTACTTGGTGTAGCCGTCCCTGACGAATACGCCAGCCGATCTCTTCTCTGCTCCAGCCCTTGTGCAGCAGCTGAACCCGGCTCACCACCCCGTACTGGCGGCGGGCAAGCTCCGAGAGCCAGCGGTCATCTCCGCGAGTCCGCGATTTTCCTTGCTCTACAAGGTTTTTTGCGGACTCGTGGGGCATGGCCGGAGCCTGCCGAGGGAAAGCGCACGGATGGCGCGCACGGATGAAAATTTCTGAAACGAGAGTGCGCCGTAACCCGAAACGCTTCGGCGTGTAGCCCCACGCGTGACCTCTGAGCCTTTGAGTGCGGAGCGCCTGGGCTCCTACCACGCCTATACGCGCAAGCACAGCGTCAACTGGCCGCTGTACCACGTGGCGAGGGCCTTCCTGGTGCCGTTCTTCCTCGTCTACTTCCGGCTGGGGCGGCTGGGACGGGACTATGGGAAGGCGAAGGGCGGGGTGATCGTCGCCGCCAACCACCGCAGCTTCCTGGACCCCTTCGTGGTCGGCGCCTGCCTGCCGTGGCGACGGCCGATGAACTACATGGCCAAGGTCGAGCTGTTCGAGAAGCGCTGGCAGGGCTGGGTGCTCTCGCGGCTCGGCGCCTTCCCGGTGCGGCGTGGCGAGTCCGACGAGGAGGCGATGCTTACCGCGCGGATGATCGCCGAACGCGGCGGCGCCGTCTGCATCTTCCCCGAGGGCACCCGCATCCGGCGCGGCACGCTCTCCAACCCGAAGCGCGGCGTCGGCCGGCTCGCCCTGCAGACCGGGGCCGTGGTGATCCCGACCGCGGTGCTGGGCACCGAACACGTCCGCCGCGGCTGGCGCATCCGGCCGCGCAAGTGCAAGGTGCGGCTGGGGCCGCCGATGACCTTCCCCCGAGCCGAGGAGCCCTCGCCGGCGCTGGCGGAGACGGTGACGGCGCGGATCTGGCCGAACGTGCTGCTGCAGTGGGAAGACCTCGGCGGGCTGCCGCCGATGCGCCGCGCCGCGGTGATCGGCGCCGGCAGCTGGGGGACCGCGGTGGCGGTCCTGCTCGCCCGCGGCGGCCTCGAGGTCCAGCTCGGGGCGCGGACGCCGGAGCGGGTCGAGGAGATGATCGAGGACGGCGAGAACCGCCGCTACCTGCCGGGGGTGCAGCTGCCGGAGTCGATCGACGTGCGGCCGGCCTCCTCGATCGAGCTTGCCGGCCTCGACCTGATCTGCCTCGCGATCCCCTCGGCCCAGCTGCCGCAGGCGGTGGGCGCGATCGCCGACCGCGTCAGCTCCCGCAGCGCCGTGCTGATGCTGACCAAGGGCCTGATCGCGCCCCAGGGTGAGCTCCCCTCCGATTACGTGGGCGACCGGGTGCGGGCGCGCGGCATCGCCTGCCTGGGCGGCCCTGCCCACGCGCGCGAGGCGGTCTCGGGCTCGGCGGCGCTGGTCCTCGGCTCCAAGGACGAGGAGCTGCGGGCCCAGGTGGGGGAGGTCTTCCACCGCGCCGGCCTCCTCTGCGAGCGCTCCGACGACGTCACGGGGGTCGAGATTGCAGGTGCGGCGAAGAACGCCGCCGCGCTTGCCGCCGCGGCCGCCGAGCCTCACGGGCTGAACGCGGCGGGGATCGCGGTCGCCGCGATCTGGCGCGAGTGCATCGACCACGCCGTGCGCCGCGGCGCGCGCCTCGAGACCTTCGCCGGCCTCGCCGGGGTCGGCGACCTGACCGCGACGATGATGGCCCCGACCGGCCGCAACCGCCGCGCCGGCGAGCTGCTCGGCACCGGCACCCCGGCGAAGGAGATCCCCGGCAAGATCGGCCAGGCCTCCGAGGGCCTGGACACGGTGCCGCTGCTGGCCGAGGCCGTCGCCGCCTCCGGCGTCGAGGCGGCGGCGCTCTCCGGGCTGGCGGCGCTGATTCGCGGCGAGTGCGATTCCGAGGAGTGGATCGCGACCTTGCGCGAGGTCGAGCGGGAGAAGCGGGCCGCATGATGGGCGCCGCGACCGGCGGAACTTCAGGCGCGCTCTGCCGATCCCTCGTAGGCTTGGCCGGTGAGCGGCCCCGAGGAGAACGTCGAGCCGGCCGAGCTGGCTCCGGCGGCCAAGGCCGAGCTCGATCGCGCCTTCGAGGGCTTCTACCGGGACCACCTGCGGGACGTCTACTCCTATGCCTACTACCGGGTCGGAAACCATCACGACGCCGAGGACCTGACCGAGCAGGCCTTCCTCCAGGCCTACCGGCACTTCGACCGGGCCCGGCGGGAGTCCGACGGACGGCCGCTGCGGCCGTGGGTCATCCGCATCGCCCACAACCTCGCCTCCAACTACTACCGCGACCGCTCGCGGCGGCCGCAGACGCCGCTGGAGAACGCCGACCCGATCGCCGCCCGCCACGACACCGAGGCGATCGCCGAGGGGCGCGAGGAGCTGCGGCAGGTGATGGCGCACCTGGATCACCTCTCCGACGACCGCCGCGAGGCGCTGATCATGCGCTTCGCCCTGGGCATGGACAACCGCGAGATCGCCCGGGCGCTGGGCCGCACCGACGGCGCCACCAAGGTGCTGATCCATCGCGCGATCAAGCAGCTGCAGGAGGAGATGGAAGATGAGAGACCCGAGTGAGACGCTGAGCGGGTCGACCTGGGACGTCGAGGCGTTGCTGACCGATGCCCTGCGTCCGATCGAGCCGCCGGAGCGGCTCTCGGGCCGATTCGAGGACACGCTGGCGGCGATCACCCAGGCCGCCGCCGAGGAGCTCTCCGACTGGGCCGAAGAGCTCTCCGAGGAAGAGCTGCGGGCCCTGCGCGACCCGCGCAACTGGGTCCGGCCGGTGGTCGCCGTCGGCGCCGGCAGCGTCGCGACCGGCGCCCTGGTCCTGATCGAGATGCGCCGTCGCAGCCGGCAGCGCAGCGAGCGTCGCCTACGCGCCCTCGCGAGCGGCCTTCGCTCGCGGCTCTGAATCCCGCGGTTCCTTTGTCCTGTATGGCCGGACAAAGGAACCATGACTTTGCGATCTTGCCGTTCCTGCGGCCGCGAGTAGGCCGAGGACGCCGATCGTGAGCTGGAGCCACTCGGTGCCGAGGCCGAAGGTCCCGAGCAGCGTGTAGAGGAGGCCCATCGCGAGCGAGTACGGGCGCGAGGCGACCCCGGCGACCAGCACTCCGATCGCTCCCGTGACCACGTAGAGGAGATTGAACCAGGCGTTGACTTCGATCGCGCCCAGCGCCCGCTGGAGATCGTCCAGTGAGGTGAACGAGGCATCGTAGAAGAAGCCGACGATCCCGAGGACGACGAGCAGGGCGCCGGCGGCCGAGGCGTAGAGACGGGCGGGGCTGGGGGGCTCCATCGGGCGCGATTGTAGGCTCCGCAGGCCGATGTCCTCGACCGAGACCCAGGTCTGTTACCGCCACCCCAGCCGCGAGACGCGCGTCTCCTGCTCCTCCTGCGGGCGCCCCATCTGCCCCGAGTGCATGACGCCGACCCCGGTCGGGATGCGCTGCCCGGAGTGCGCGAGCCAGCGGACGCGGGTGGTGCGCAACCCGACGGGGACGCCTGGCTTCGCCGCCGCGCCCGCCACTTACGTCCTGATCGCGATCAACGTGATCGTCTTCCTGGTCGAGATCGCCCAGGGGGCGGGCGGCTTCTACGAACTCGGCCTCAGCCGGTTCATCGTCGACTTCGCCCTCTTCGGGCCCGCCGTCGCCGAAGGCGAGTGGTACCGCCTCATCACGAACGCCTTCCTCCACGAGGGGATCATCCACATCGGCTTCAACATGTTCCTGCTCCTGATCCTCGGCCGCCTGCTGGAGCCGGCGCTGGGGACGCCCCGCTTCCTCGTCCTCTACTTCGCCTCGTTGCTCGCCGGCTCTCTCGGGGCCCTGATCGTCGACCCCAACGCGCTCGGGCTCGGCGCCTCGGGAGCGGTCTTCGGTCTCGCCGGCGCCGTCTTCGTGATCGCCCGCGGCCGCGGGCTCGACGCGCTCGCCAGCCAGATCGGCTTCCTCATCATCTTCAACCTCATCTTCAGCTTCGTCTATCCGAACATCAGCATCGGCGCCCATATCGGCGGCTTGGTCGGAGGGGTCGTCTGCGCCGGGGCTGTCGTCGCCGGAGAGAAAGGGATGTTCGGCCGCAACCGGCTGGCGATGGAGCTGGCGGCGATGGCCGCGGTGGGGGCGATCTCCTTTGTCGTCTCGCTCGCTATCGCCTAAGCATCGGCGGCAGGCCGCGTGACCGGCGCTCGCAGCGTCATGAATTCCACGTTCCCCGGCGGGTCGACGAGGTCGGGATGGAGGACGTTCCCCAGCAGCTCGACCGCGTCGACGAGCCGCGGACCGGGGTCGGCGAAGAGGGTTCCGTCGACGGCGTAATGGTGAGCCGCGCCCAGCGCGGCGATCCGCTCCCAGTGCTCCATCGCCTGCGCCCGCGCGTCCTCCAGGGCCACTTCGGGCATTACCACGATCACCTCCGGGCGCAGGCTCTCCAGCTCGCCCCAGCTGACCTTCGGGGGGTTCAGGCCGGGGTCCCCCGCGACGTCCTCGCCGCCGGCGATCGAGATCAGCTCCGGGATCCAGAAGCCGCCGACACGGACCGGGTCGAGCCGCTGCAGTGCGATCACCCGCGGCGAGCCGGCTCCGGCCACCGCCGCCCGCACCGTCGCCAGCCGCCCCTCGAGCTCCCCCCGCAGCTCGTGGCCGTGCTGCTCCATCCCCGTCGCCTCGCCCAGGTGCACGACCTCTTCGAGCATCTCGCTGAGCGTTGCGATTCTCATCGTGCACTCAATATCCCACCTGAAGGCGCCTAGTTGCGCCGAATCTGCTGGACAGATAGCTATATTCCGAAAGCCGCATGGCCGAGGACGTCCCAGCCCGAAGTACCGGGCCATATAGCCGATGAGCGTCCTGCTGCTCGTCCTTCTGCTGCTGTTGATCGCGATCAACGGCTTCTTCGTCGCGGCCGAGTTCGCCCTCGTGCGCAGCCGCCGCGGCAAACTCGAACAGGCGGCCGAGGAGGGCGAAGCCGGGGCCGAGGCCGTGGTCGAGCAGCTCGACCGCATCGACGAATCCCTCTCCGCCTGCCAGATCGGCATCACCGCCGCCTCGATCGGGATCGGCTTCCTCGGCGAGCCCTCGCTGGCGAAGCTGCTGGAGCCGGTCTTCGGCAACCTCTCCCACGGCGCCGCCGCGGCGCTCTCGCTGGCGATCGCCTTCGCCTTCGTCACCGCGATCCACATCTCGATCGGCGAGCAGGTGCCGAAGATGCTGGCGATCGCCAACGCCGAGAAGACCGCCCGCCGCGTCTCCCGGCCGCTCGGCTGGTTCGCGGTGGCGACGACGCCGGTGACCAAGGCGCTGAGCTGGGTCTCCAACGGCGTCGTCCGCCTCTTCGGCGTCAACCCGAGCGACCTCGAGCAGCGCCATACGGCCGAGGACCTCAAGCAGATCATCGACAGCTCGCGGATGGGGGGGACGCTCGACCCCGGCGAGGCCGGCATGCTCGGCGGCGTCTTCCACCTCCACGAGCAGGAGGCGCGCGAGGTGATGACGCCGATCCCGGCCGTCGTCACCGTCGACTCCTCGGAGACCGTCGAGGCGGCGCTGCGCCGCTGCGTCACCTCCGGCCACACCCGGCTGGTCGTGATCGAGGACGACAACCGCGACCGGGTCAAGGGGATCGTCCACAACAACAGCCTCGCCCGCCTCTACATGAGCGACGGGCCCGAGGCGCCGCTCGACACCGTCGTCCGCGACGCCCTGATCGTCCCCGAGACCCGCCCGCTCGACGACCTCCTGCACGACCTCCAGGCCCAGCGCACCTCGCTATCGGTCGTCGTCGACGAGTACGGGCGCACGGTCGGGATCGTCACCGTCGAGGACATCCTCGAGGAGGTGGTGGGGGAGATCGAGGACGAGACCGACCCCCGCGCCGCCGCCGTGCGCAGGCTGACCAACGGCGACTGGTTCGTCCGCGGCCACGTCTCCCTCGGCGACCTCGCCGACGCCGGGATCGAGCTGCCGGCCGAAGGCGACACTTACAACTCGGTCGGCGGCTACGTCTTCGGCGAGCTCGGCCGGCTGCCCAGGCGGGGCGATTCGGTCCGGGTCGACGGCTACACGATCCGGGTCGAGGCGGTTCGCGAGAACCGGATCGAGGCCGTGCGAATCAGCAGCGGTTCCGTCCGTCCCGCTGCCTAACTTCTTCGGGCAACCTGCGATCCCCCCATCTTGGAGGTCCCCCCATGTGGGTTGTACGCCTGACCGACAAGCAGCTCGAGGTCCTGCGGGCGCTGCTGCGATCCGAAGAACACCTCGGCCCGGCGCTCAAAGGCGCGGTCGAGGCCCTCGACCTCGCCCGCTGGGACGAGCTGCCCGACGCCGAGCTGCCCTGGGGCGAGATCGAGACCGTCGCCAAGCGTCAGGGCATCAGCGAGGCCGACGTGATCTGGGACCTCGCCGCCAAAGGCGGCGCGGCCCGCGCCGACTAGCTCAGTCGTACGAGTAGAAGCCGGCGCCGGACTTGCGGCCGAGCTTCCCCTCCTCGACCATCTTCACGATGATCGGCGGCGGGTCGTGGGTCGGCTCGCTCGATTCGGCGTAGAGGGCGTCGCCGATCGCCTTCGAGACGTCCATGCCGACGAAGTCGAGCAGGGCGAGCGGCCCCATCGGGTGGCCGGCGCCGAGCTTCATGCAGGTGTCGACCGCACCGGGCTCCATGCCGGTCCGTTCAACCATGCGGGCGGCGTCGAAGAGATAGGGGAAGAGGAGGCGGTTGACGACGAAGCCGGCTTCGTCGGGGACCTCGACCGCGGTCTTGCCGAGCGCGGCGCACCAGGCGAGCGCCTTCTCGCGGGCGGCGGCGGCGCCGTCGGGGATGCAGACCTCGACCAGGGCCATCCGCGGCACCGGGTTGAAGACGTGGAAGCCGAAGATCTTCTCGGTGCCGGCCGCCTTGGCGATCTCGGCGATGCTGAGCGAGGAGGTGGTGGTCGCGAGGTCGGCGTTCGGGCAGGCCTCGGCGATGCGGCCGAGCAGCTCCCCCTTCGGCGCCACCTCCTCGACGATCGCCTCGACGACGATGTCGCAGTCGGCGAGGTCGGCGGGGTCGGTGGTGACCCGCAGCCGCGAGGGATCGCCCCCCTCGAGCTTGGCGCAGGCGGCGACGACTTTCTCCTCGGCGCGCCAGGCCGAGGCCTCGCTGCGGGCGAGCAGGATCGTGTCCGCGGTCGTGGTCGAGACCGCGGCAAGGCCGGTGGCAATCGCCCCGCTGCCCGCGATCCCCGGACTCGTGTACCCCTGATTAGCGCTCATTGGCCGGGGCTTCTATCACGCATCAACGCCCCGGTGCCGCCAGGGGGTGTCTGACTTCATGCCCCTTCGACGGGGTCTCGAGTCAGACACGCCTGGAGGCTGTCGAGGCTTGGCTGACTGACCAGTCAATCGGCTACCCTCAGCAGAGAACTTCAACGACGGAGGGTCAGCGATGGACAACGGCAACGGCAGGTTCGGGGGACGCGAGGTCGTCATCGTCGAGGCGGTGCGGACGCCGATCGGCCGCGGCCACCCGGAGAAGGGCTACTACAAGGACCTCCACCCGTCCAACCTCCTCGCCCGCACCTACGGGGAGCTGATCGACCGCGCCGGGATCGATCCGGCCGAGGTCGGCGACGTGATCGCCGGCTGCGTGCAGCAGTTCGGGGAGCAGGGGCTGAACATCGGCCGCAACGCCTGGCTCGAGGCGGGGCTGCCCCAGGAGGTCCCGGCCACCACCGTCGACCGCCAGTGCGGCTCCGCCCAGCAGGCGGTCAACTTCGCTGCCGCCCTGGTCGCCGCCGGCGTCCACGACGTCGCCATCGGCGGCGGGGTCGAGCACATGGGCCACATCTCCTTCGCCGACTCCTACTCGGTGATGGAGGAGCACGGGATGGCCTTCTCGCCCGAGCTGATGGAGAAGTACAACCTGATCCCGCAGGGGCTCTCGGCGGAGATGATCGCCGACAAATGGGAGATCAGCCGCTCCGAGCTGGACGAGCTCGGCGTTCGCTCCCAGCAGCTCGCCCAACAGGCGACCGAGGAGGGCCGCTTCGAGCGCGAGATCGTGCCGATGCAGGTGAACGGCGACACCTACGTCACCGACCAGGGCCTGCGCGAGACGACCCTCGAGGGCCTCTCGAACCTGAAGCCGGCCTTCAAGGAGGACGGCAAGATCACCGCCGGCAACTCCTCCCAGGTCTCCGACGGCGCCGCGGCGGTGCTGCTGATGAGTCGCGAAAAGGCCGACGCGCTGGGCCTGAAGCCGCGGGCGCGGATCTTCGACCAGACCACCGTCGGCGTCGACCCGGTGATCATGCTGACCGGCCCGATCCCGGCGACCGAAAAGCTGCTCGAGCGCAACGGGATGAAGATGGACGACATCGACCTGGTCGAGATCAACGAGGCCTTCGCCTCGGTGGTCGGCGCCTGGCGGCGCGAGCTCGAACCGGACATGGACCGGGTCAACGTCAACGGCGGCGCGATCGCCCTCGGCCATCCGCTCGGCTCGACCGGCGCCCGCCTGATCACCACCCTGCTGCACGAGATGGAGCGCTCCGACAAGGAGATGGGGCTGGTGACGATGTGCTGCGGCGGCGGTCTCGGCACCGGGACGCTGATCCAGCGGGTGTAAGAACGCTGACATCGACACCGTCGGGCCGCCGATGTCGCATTTAGCTTTCCGCCTTCGTCCATCAATCGAAAGGCAGGAGGACCAGTGAGCAAGACGCTCATGGCACTGTCCGCTGCCGTCGCCGTGCTCGCGATTCTCGTCGCGGGCTGCGGGGGTGGCAGTGACAGCAGCAGCACCGAAGCAAGCACCAGTTCGCTGACCAAGGCCGAATTCGTCAAGGAGGGGAATGCCATTTGCGCCAAGGGCAGCAAGGAAATCAACGAAGGCTTCGAACAGTTCGTGGAAGAAAACGGCCTCTCGAAGAAGAAGGCGCCTCCGAAGGCCGTGCAGGAAGAAGCGGTCGAAACGGTCCTGATCCCGAGGATCCGCAAGGAGGTCGAAAGCATCCGCGCTCTCGGCCCACCCGACGAAGAAGCGGAAGCGGTCCTTGACGCCGCCGAAGCGGCGCTGGAAAAGGGCGAAGAAGAACCCATCCAGTTCCTGAAAGAAGAAAGCGAAGGCCCGTTTGCGAAAGCCAACAAGCTCTCGCGCGAATACGGCCTCGTCAAATGCGGAGAAGAAGAAGGCGAAGAAGGCTGATCGCCGGAGGTCTCCCGGCCTGAAGGCCGGGAGACCTCATCCTCGTTGCGGTCCTCGCCTGGCCAGCAGGGTCCCGAAACTCTATATCTTCCGATTGCTCAGATGCACCGGAGGAATAGCAAGCGGCGCTCTTCGTATGTGGCCGGATTGATCCTGGCCGCCGCGGCGCTGCCGATCGCCTGCGGATCCGGGGGAGAGGGATCGAAAAGGGCAGAGAGGACCGGCGCACCCTGCGTGGGGCGGGCCCATACGCCTTCGAGCGGGCGTTCGAGATGGCCGAAAGCGTCGGCCTGCAGGCCTGCTTCCTCGGTTAGGAGGTTTCTTGGCCAGCCGGCCAGGTGACCTCTATATGCTGCCGGGCGATGGACCTGACCCTGTCGCCGTCGGAGGAGGAGTTCCGGGAAGAGGTTCGCACCTGGCTGGAGGAGAACCATCCGGGGCCGGAGCCCGAGGCGGGGCTCGACGAGATCATGGTCTTCCGCCGCGAGTGGCAGCGCAAGCTGCACGAGGCGGGCTGGGCCGGGATCTCCTGGCCGAAGGAGTACGGCGGCCGTGGCGCGACGATGATCGAGCAGGCGATCTTCGCCGCCGAGGCGACGCGCCAGGAAGCCCCCGCGCCGGCCAACGTCCTCGGTCTTGCGATGGGCGGGCCGGTGGTGATCGCCCACGGCACCGACGAGCAGAAGGGTCGCTACCTGGAGCCGATCCTGACCGGCGAGGAGATCTGGTGCCAGGGCTTCTCCGAGCCCGAGTCGGGCTCGGACCTCGCCTCGCTGAAGACGCGGGCGGTCAAGGACGGCGACGAATGGGTCGTCACCGGCCAGAAGGTCTGGACGACCTTCGCCCAGTACGCGAAATGGTGCATGCTCGTCGCCCGCACCGACCCCGACGCGCCCAAGCACCAGGGCCTCACCTACTTCCTGATGGACATGGAGCAGGAGGGGGTGCAGACGCGGCCGCTGGTCCAGATCACCGGCGAGGGGGAGTTCAACGAGGTCTTCTTCGAGGAGGCGCGGGTGCCCGGCGAGAACGTCGTCGGCGGCGTCGGCAACGGCTGGGCGGTGGCGATCACGACGCTGATGAACGAGCGCGCCGGGCTCGCCTTCGGGGCGATCTCGCAGATACAGAACAGCCTCGGCCGGCTCTCGAAGCTGGCGCGGGAGACGCCCTCTAACGGTGGGACTGCCGCCGACGATCCCTACTTCCGCCAGCGGATCGCCCAGCTCCACATCGAGGTGGAGACGATGCGGCTGAACGCCTATCGCGGCCTGACCAAGACGATGCAGTCCGGCATCCCCGGGCCGGAGGGCTCGCTCGGCAAGTGGCAGTGGGCCGACATCAACCAGGACCTGACCGAGCTGGCGCTGGAGATCGAGGGCGCCTACTCGCAGCTGGCGCGCGGCTCCGAGCACGCCGTCGCCGGCGGCGCCTGGCAGTACAGCTTCCTCCGCTCCCGAGCCAACTCGATCGAGGGGGGGACCACCGACATCCTCAAGAACATCATCGCCGAGCGGGTCCTGGGCCTGCCGCGGCTGCGGTAGGGAGGAGGGACGGAGGGATGTACTTCGATCTCATCGACGAGCAGCAGGCGATCAAGTCGACCGCCCGAGACTTCCTCGCCTCGCGCTTCAAATCCGAGCGACTGCGCGAGATCGCCGCCGGCGAGAGCGGCTTCGACGAGAGCGGCTGGAAGGAGATGGCCGAGCTCGGCTGGGCGGGGCTGGCGCTGCCCGAGCAATGGGGAGGGCAGGGGCTCGGGATCGTTGAGCTCGCGATCCTCTTCGAGGAGATGGGCTACGTCTGCGCCCCCTCGCCCCTGCTCTCGAACACGGTGGCGGGATTGGCGATCGCCGCCGGCGGCTCCGACGAGCAGCGCGAGCGCTACCTGCAGCGGTTGGCGGCCGGCGAGCTCCGGGTGACCCCGGCGCTGGTCGACGCCGGCGCCCCCGCAGAGCCCGGCAGGTTCGCGATGACGGCGCAGCGCGACGGCGAGGGCGTCGTCCTCGACGGCGAAAAGACGCTGGTGATGGACGCGGCGAGCGCGGACCTCTTCCTCGTCGCCACCGCGGACAACACCCGGTACCTAGTCGAGAAGGAGGCTCCCGGGGTGACGGTGAAGGCGGAGGAGTCGATCGACCCTGCGCGCCGCATCTCCTCGGTGCGCTTCGAGAACGTCCGGGTCGCCCCCGAGAACACGCTCCCCGGCGGCGAGGCCGAGTACTTCCCGGTGTTCCTCCGAGCCTGCGTCGCGCTCGCGGCCGAGTCGACCGGGCTTGCCCAGCGAGCGCTCGACATGTCGGTCGCCTACGCCAAGGACCGGCAGCAGTTCGGCCGGCCGATCGGCGCCTACCAGGCCGTCTCCCACCGCTGCGCGCAGATGCTGCTCGAGACCGAGAACTCGCGCTCGGCCGTCTACGGCGCCGCCTGGGCCGCCGACGCCGAGCCGGAGTCGCTGCCGCTGGCCGCCTGCATGGCAAAGGCTTACGCCTCCGACGCCGGCTGGCGGGTCCCGGATGCGGCGATCCAGGTCCACGGCGGCATCGGCTTCACCTGGGAGCACGACCTCCACTTCTTCCTCAAGCGCGGACGCGCCAACGCGGCGACGTTCGGCGACGCGAAGTGGCACCGCGAGCGCGTTGCCGAGGCCGTGCTCGCCGGCGAGACCGCGCCGGCAACCGCCTGACGAACGCTTCGGAGATGGGCGCCCTCGATCGCATCTCCGTCGCCGCGATCGGCACCTCGGTCGCCGACCTCGAGGCGGAGACGCTGCGGGCCGAGGCGGCGGGGGTGGAGTGCGTGTGGGCGCCGGAGCTGTTCCGCAGCGCCGTCACCCAGGCTACCTACCTGGCGGCGAAGACCGAGCGGATCGGCGTCGCCACCGGGATCGTCTGGGCGTTCACCCGCAGTCCCTTCATCCACGCCGTCAGCGCCCTCGACGTCGACGAGATGTCCGGCGGCCGCTTCCGGCTCGGGATGGGGGCCGGGGTCAAGCGGCTGAACGAGACCTGGCACAACGCCGACTACGGCCGCCCGGCGCCGCACCTGCGCGAGGCGATCGAGGCGACGCGGCTGATCATGCGCCAGGCGAGCGCCGGCGCGCCGATCCGCTACGAGGGCGACTACTACGACATCGACATCAAGGGCTGGGTGCGGCCGCATCCGGCGCCGCGCGAAGCGGTGCCGATCTACACCGCCGCCGTGCAGGCGGGGATGGCGCGGATGGCCGGCGACGTCGCCGACGGGCTGATCGGCCACCCGATCCAGAGCCTGCGGTGGATCGACGAGGTGATCGTCCCCGCCTTCGAGAAGGGCTTGGAGCGCTCCGGGCGCGAGCGCTCCTCCTTCGACTACCTGCCCACCGTCTGCTGCGCGATCGACGACGACGAGGGGAGGGCGATCGAGATGGCCCGCCGCACGATCTCCTTTTACGCAACGGTCAAGACCTACATGCCGCTCTGGGAGCTGCACGGCTTCGCCGACGACGCCGCCGCCGCGGGCGAGGCCTTCCGCCGCGGCGACCTCGCCGCCGTCCCGGCAGCGATCAGCGACGAGATGGTCGAGGCCTACTGCGCCGCCGGTCCGCTCGACAAGGTCCGCGCCCGCGTCGAGGCCACCGCCGAGCGCGCCGACGGCCTCTTCCTCACCCCGCCCACGTACTTCATCTCCCCCGAGGAGCTGAGCGAGTTCCAGAACCGCATCGTCGACGCCTTCGGCCCGGAGGCGTGAGCCGCGAGACCGCGAAAAGTCCGGTTGAGGCGGACTTTTCGCGGACTCGCGAGTTCGAGGTGCTGGAGCGGGTGCGCTCGATCCCGGAGGGGTTCGTCAGCACCTACGGGGATGTGTCGCCGGGGGCGCCGCGGTTCGCCGGCACCGTCCTCTTCCACGACGACGATCCCGACCTCCCGTGGTGGCGCGTGGTCCGTGCCGACGGCTCGCTCGCCAAGGGCGATCGGCAGCGCTCGCTCCTGCGGGCCGAGGGAGTTCCCTTCCGGGGGCGCCGGGTCGATATGGCACGCGCTCGCGCGGTTCCTTAGTCCTGTATCTCAGGACAAAGGAACCGCGAACTCGGTCAGTCCCGTTCGATCTCCCGCTGGACGTCGGCCTCGGTGATCCGGTTGCTGGGGCCGTAGGCTTTCCAGCCCTGGACGACGAGGCCGATGCCGACGCCGAGGATCACCCACTTGGGCCAGTAGTCGCCGCCCCCGCCCATCGCCCAGATGATCGTCGTCACCGCGACGGCGAGGATCGCGCTGCCGAGGAGGCCCTTGAAGTCCTGCTTCATCTTCAGGCGCTGGATCGCCAGCTCACGCGCCTGCTCGGGATGGTCAACGCCTTCCTCGACCGTCTTCCGTTCGACCATGCGCCGATCCTAGTCGCAGGCTCGGCCCCGGGCCAAAGGCGTGGTTCCTTTGTCCTGTGTGGGCGGACAAAGGAACCACGGGATGGGGTCTATGGGCAGATCACGATCAGATGGAAGTCGGCGTCTTCGTTGTTGCCGGCTTTGTCTTTCGTGCGGACCTCGATCGCGTTCGGGTTGGAGGGGGAGGTGTTGGTCTGGGCGTAGCCCGCCTGCGGCGTCGAGGTACCGGCGTTGTTGCGGGCGGCGACGTCGGCGCAGCCGGTGACGTTGAACGGGAATGCGACGGTCACCGCGCCACCGCCCTCGGTCGCCGTGATGTTCGGGCCGCTGGCGCGGGCGAGAGCGGCGTTGCCGGGGCTCGCCGGGTTGTGGACGACCGCCCAGAAGGTGTGCGTCGAGACCTTCGCAAACGGCACCGTGCCGAGCTTGTTGGTGTTGATCTGGAACCCGGTCAGGGTCTTCTTCTTCAGCTTGCCGGCGCCGATCGTCTGCTTTTCGATCGCGTTGCCGTTGATCTTCTGCGCCGCGTACGCCGTGCCCGCGAGGGCGACGAACAGGCGACGAGCGCCACCGCTATCGCCGGCGACGGGCGCTTGCTCCAAAGCGTCTTCATCTGAATCCCCTTCCGGTCGTTTCGTACCCGAAACCAGGTAACCCGCGCCAAGGCGCGTCGGAGCGCCAGCTACCCAGGAAGCGAGGAGGCGAAGCGCTCGAAGGCGCCGATGTCGGTTACGGCAGGGCCGTGGCCGGGGAGGATCAGCGAGGGCTCGAGATCGGCCAGCTTGCGGATCGAGCGGCGGTTCTCGGCCGGGTCGGGGGTGAGGTCTTCGGGCGGCTCGGCCAGGCGCGTTCGCAGCGAGATGTAAGTGATGTTGCGGATCACGTCGCCGCAGATCGCGACCCGGTCGGAGTCGCGGAAGAAGATCACCTCGCCGGGGGCGTGGCCGGGGGCGTGGACCACCCGGAACCCAGCCACCTCGTCGCCCTCGCGGAGCACCCGGTCGACCTCGTGGGGAGGCCCCTCCCACATCCGGGCGAAGGTCTGTGCGGTCCACTTCCGGCTGGCGGCGACGGGGCGGCGGCCCTCCATCGCGTCGACGTCGTGCTCGTGGCAGGCGAGCGGCACGCCGCGCGCCTCGCAGACCGCCTTCGCGCAGCCCTGGTGATCGGGGTGGACGTGCGTCAGCGCGACTTCGGAGATCTCCCGCCCCTCGAGCTCCCTGAAGATCCGGCCGCGGTCCCAGCGGCGGCCGGCATCGATCAGCACGTCCTCGGCGAGGTAGACGTTGATCAGCGGGCGGGGGAATTCCGGCAGCCGCCAGACGCCGGGTGCCAGGTACTTCAATGCGAGATCCCGAGGCCGTCGCGCGGCTCGCCGCTGTGCCGGGAGAGCTCTTCGAGGCGGGCGATCTTCCTTTCCCCTTCGACGCGTGCCGGGTGGCCGGCGGGCAGCGGCTCGATCAGGCGGCGGATGCGGTTGCGGATCTGCAGCGAGAAGTGCGGGGTGACCGGCCCGGCGAGGGCGCGGATGTCCTCGGCGGTGATCTCCCTCGCCCCTCCAAGCAGCTGCGGGTTCTCGGACTCGCTCATTCTCCGCCGCCGATCTGCGTCAGTTCCGCCAGCTCGTTCACTTCCGCCTGCTGGGCCACGTCGATCGCGTCCTGGTCGCCGACCACCCAGACGTGGTTGTAGAAGGCGCGGGTGGGGTCGGTGGTGTATCCGGGCTTCACGTCGAGGAAGTAGCTGCGGACCGCTGGGGGCAGCCTATCGGGGTCTTCCGTGAGCAGCAGCGGGCCCCAGGTGCCCGAGGCCGAGAGCGGCGCCGCCGCGGCGGCGCCGGCGGGGGAGTCGCTGCGGGCGAGGACGAAGCCGTGGCCGGGGTCGTTGACGTTCCAGCCGAAGCCGCCCTGGTGATAGCGGGCGAGGGCGAGCGCGGTCCCGACCGCGTCCTTGCCCGCGACCCGGTTCACCCGCTTGGAGAGCTTGCCGATTTCCTTCAGCACACCCTTGTCAACCACCGATTCCGGACCGAGGACGAAGACCGGGACCTTCGGATGCGCCTTCAGCACCGCCGCCGTCGCCGGCGGGAGCTTCTTCGCTTCGGTGTAGAGGACCGGGTCGCCGGAGCGCGCGGCCCAGGCGGCAGCCGGCATCGCGAACCCGGCTTCGTCGCTGGAAACGATGAGGAAGTGCTCTGGCGGCTTGCCGGCAAGGCGCTCGCGCAGGGTCGCGATCTGGGCCGCGGTGGCGGCGGGATCGCCCGAGTCGACGCGGGTCGCCCTGCCGGCGTCGCCGGGGAGAGCGACCGCGCCGATCGCGAAGAGCGATGCTCCTCCGGTCGCCTTGCTGCCCTGCGGCGAGAGCGCCGCCAGCGCTTCTTCGCTGGCTTGCGGGATTTCGTCCGGCGCCGCGAAGAGGATCGGGGCGCGGACCGGCGGCGCCATCAGGACCGAGGCGGCGATCGCCCCGGTCCAGTCTTCTTCGCCGACCAGGGTGACGGCCGCCGGCCGTTGGGCTGCGGTCGTCGAGGGGAAGACGGCGAGGGCGACGCCGGCGGCGTTCGAGACCGGGCCTGAGCCGCCGATCCGGGTCGTGTTGTTGGTCGCGAAGGCGGGGAAGGCCAGCGCTTCGGCGACCTCGGCCGAGGCCCCGCCGCCGCTCTCGGCGCCGCCGGCCGGCGCCGAGGCGGGCGCATGGTCGCCGCTCCTTTCATCCCCGCCGGTGGCGAAGACGACCGCGGCGACGATGAAGACCAGCGCGAGGACCACCAGACCGGCCAGGAGCTTCGGGGTCTGAGGCTTCGGTTGGCGGGGTGGCTTCTCCTGCGGTGACCCTTTCTCAGCCGCCGGCTGCGGTTCTTTCGGCTGCGGCTTCTTCTCCTTTTCCTCCCGGCGCGCCTCCGTCTCCTCGGTCGGCGGCACGTCGCGGTTGATCGGACGCCTGGGGATCACGGGGACAAACGTACCGAGCGGCTCCGGCTCGAAGGAGTACAGTTCCCGGCGACTGGCTGACTGACCAGTCAATCGGGCAATCGGCACGAGAGGGAGAGATGGATTTCGCACTGAACGAGGAGCAACTGGAGTTCAAAGCGCGCTGTCGGAAGTTCGCGCGCGAGGTGATCCGGCCGGTCGCCCGCAAGCACGACGAAGAGGAGAGCGTCCCCTGGGAGGCGATCAAGGAGGCGCGGAGGCAGGGCTTCGGCGGCCTCGAGGCGATCCAGCGCAACGCCTCCGACCCTGAGGGCCAGATGCAGGTGATCTCCGCCGAGGAGTTCCACTGGGGGTGCGCCGGGATCGCGCTGGCGATCAGCGGGTCCGGCCTCGCCGCCGCCGGCATCGCCTCCTCCGGCACGCCCGAGCAGATGCAGCGCTGGGTCCCGGAGTGCTTCGGGATGGGCGAGGAGATCAAGCTCGGCGCCTACGCGGTGACCGAGCCGCAGGCCGGCTCCGACGTCAAGAGCCTGAAGACGACCGCCAAGCGCGACGGCGACGAGTGGGTCCTCAACGGCACCAAGGTCTTCATCACCAACGGCGGCATCGCCGACGTCCACGTCGTCGTCGCCACCGTCGACCCCGAGCTCGGCACCCGCGGCCAGGCCTCCTTCGTGGTGCCGAAGGGCACCCCCGGCCTGAGCCAGGGCAAGAAGGAGACCAAGCTCGGGATCCGCGCCTCCCACACCGCCGAGATCGTGCTCGAGGAGTGCCGGATCCCGGCCGAGAACCTGCTCGGCGGCGAGGAGAAGCTGGAGAAGAAGCTGCAGCGCGGCCGCGAAGGCAAGAAATCTCGCGGCGCCGACGCGCTGGCGACCTTCGAGATCACCCGGCCGATGGTCGGCGCCTCGGCGCTGGGGATCGCCCAGGCCGCCTACGAGTGGACCCTCGAGTACCTCGACGGCCAGTCGGAAGGCGGCGTGCCGATGCTGAAGCAGCAGCGGATCCAGCAGACGCTGGCCGACGTCGCGACGGAGATCGAGGCGGCGCGGCTGCTGGTCCAGCGGGCCGCCTGGATGGGCCGCAACGGCGTGCCGATGACCGGCGGCCAGGGGTCGATGTCGAAGCTGAAGGGCGGCGACGTGACGATGTGGGCGACGACGACGCTGATGGACCTCGTCGGCCCCTACGCGCAGACCACCGAGTGCCCGCTGGAGAAGTGGTTCCGCGACGCCAAGATCTACCAGCTGTTCGAGGGAACGGCCGAGATCCAGCGGATGGTCATCTCGCGCATGCAGGCGCGCGACTACGCCGAGCGCCTCGGCTACGCCGCCGAGATCGCCGACGAGACGATCAAGAAGGAGCCGGTGGCGGCGTAAGCAGGTTCTAAGCTCGGTTCGTGCACGGGCCGAGCGGGCATAGCCACAGTCATGCCCTCGATGCGCGGCGGGAGGACAGCCGTCGGCGGATGGGGGTGGCGCTGGCGATCAACGCCGGCCTCTTCGGGGCCGAGGCGATCGGCGGCTTCCTCACCGGCTCGCTGGCGGTGCTCGCCGACGCCGGGCACCTGCTCTCCGACGTCGGCTCGATCGTCCTCGCCCTGATCGCGGCGCGGCTGGCCTCGATGCCGGCGGCCGGGCAGCGCACCTTCGGCTACCAGCGCTCGGAGGTGCTGGCGGCGCTGGTCAACGGGCTGCTCCTGGTCGCGGTCTCGATCGGGATCGCGATCGCGGCGGTCGGCCGCTTCTCCGACCCGCCGGGGATCGACGGCTGGGGGGTCCTGGGGCTGGGCGTCCTGGGCCTGCTCGGCAACCTCGCCGCCACCGTCGTCCTCGCCGGAGGCCAGCGCGAGGACATCAACCTCGAGGGAGTGCTGCGGCACTCCGCTGCCGACGCGCTCGGCTCGCTCGGCGTCATCGTCGCCGGCGCCTTCGTCCTCGGCGGCGGCTCGCCGGTGATCGACCCGATCGTCGGCCTGCTGATTGCCGCCCTGGTGCTTGCCTCCTCCTGGCGCCTGATCAAGGAGCCGTTCGAGGTGCTCATGGAGTCGGCACCCGAGGGAGTCGACGTAGAAGCCGTAGGCCAAGCGATCTGCCAGGAGCAAGGAGTCCGCTCGGTCCACGACCTCCACGTCTGGACGGTCACGGCGGGCTTCGGAGCAATAGCCGCCCACGTTGTAGTCGCGGAGCACGCCGACCGAGACCTGATCCGCCGCCGCCTGGAGCTCCTCCTAAAGGAGAGCTACGGCATAGAGCACACCACTCTGCAAATGGAGGAGGAGGCGACTGAAGACCTCCTCCACGTAGAGAACGCCCCCAACGCCTAGGCGTGGGGGAGCCGGGGAAGGGGTTCGGCGGACCACCGCGGGAGGGTCCGGCGAACCCCTTCCCCGGCTCCTCGACAGGTTCCTCAGGTCCATTCCGCAAGCGCAGTTGCAGGCACTTTTCGCTGCTACGGCTGAAATTTTCCGTTAGTTAGCCTCGGTGCGATGGTCCTCAACCGTTCCGAGGCAGGGGCGTTTTGCGCTGCCGTCGCAGCATTACTGCTCCTATTGATAGCTGCCCCCGCAGCCCCCGCCGCGGACCTCCAGTCCGAACTGGAAGCGAAGCAATCACAGCTGGAGAAGGTCGAAGAGCGCAAGGGCGTCCTGACCACGACGATCGCCGGCTACGGCGACAAGATCGAACGGCTCACCGCCGAGGTCGCCGGCATCCGCACCCGCGAGGCGGCGGTGCGGGAACGGCTCGCCGTCAAGCAGGCGGAACTGGACGAAGCGCAAGCGGCGCTCGACGGGGCCCGCGCCCGCCTGGCGCGCGTGCGGGCACAGCTGAAGCGGGCGCTGGTGGCGCTGCGCGAACGGCTGGTGGCGATGTACGAGACCGGCAGTCCGGACCTGATCAGCGTCATCGTCGGCTCCAACAGCCTCGATGACCTCGCCGCCCGCACTGAATACCTCAACCGCATCCACGGGATGGACGAGGCCGTGGTCGGACGGGTGCGCGACCTGCGCGACGAAGTGAAGGACCTGGTCCGCCGCCTGCGCGACAGCAAGGACCGGATCGAATCCGCGCGCGACGCGATCGCCTCCGAGAAGGAAGCGCTGACGGCGGAACGGACGGCGCTGCAGGCTCGCCAGCGGGAACTGGTCGCCACCCGCGGCGATCGCGAAGCTGCCCTGCGGAAGATCAGCGCCCACGAGGAAGAGCTCGACGGAGACGTCAGCGCGATCCAGGGCAAGATCGCCGCGCAGCTGGCCGAAACGGGGGCGGCGCCGCTGCCCGCCGGGCCGATCAAAGGCGGCAGCGGCAGCATGATCTGGCCGGTCGACGGGCCGGTCGTCTCCGGCTTCGGCTCGCGGACGATCAACGGCAGCTACGAGTTCCACCCGGGGATCGACATCGCGGTGCCGGAAGGCACTCCGATCCGTGCCGCGCTCGGCGGCACCGTCAGCCTCCAGCAATCGGAGGCCGAAAGCGGCGGCTACGGCAACTACACCTGCCTCGACCACGGCGGCGGGCTCTCCACCTGCTACGCCCACCAGAGCTCCTTCGCGGTATCCCTCGGCGAGTCGGTTAGCCAGGGGGACGTCATCGGGTACACGGGCTGCACCGGATACTGCCTCGGACCGCACCTGCATTTCGAGGTTCGTATAAACGGCTCCGTGACCGACCCGATGGGCTACCTGTAAGCAACAATCCCTTCTGATGATTCGCCAGGCACGCAAATACCTGGTGGGAGCGATGTCCGGGGCCGGCGTGATCGCCGCGGCCATCGCGGTCTTCGTGGTGCTCGTCTCGACCCAGGTATTCGGCGACTTCCCGATTCACGGCCTGCTCGGCGGCGGCGACGCCGGCGTCGCAGGCGCGGAAGAAGCG
The DNA here is from genome assembly GCA_035712505.1 of Solirubrobacterales bacterium. GTDB lineage: Bacteria > Actinomycetota > Thermoleophilia > Solirubrobacterales > 70-9 > VAYN01. The sequence goes on along the minus strand of DASTAR010000107.1, from coordinate 1,699 downwards.
GCCGCGCCGGCCGGGGGCAGGGCCGGTGGTGCTGCGGCCGCCGGCGAAGGCGGCGCCGAAGCACCGGGCAAGGGCGGCGCTGGAGCAGGCAAAGCCGGTGGGGGCGGCGGTGGCGGAGCCGCCAACCCGGGCAGTGGTGAAGGCGGTGCGGCAACCGGCGGCGGCGAAGGCGGGGGCGGCGAAGGCGGCTCCGCCGGCGGTGGTGGAGCGGGCGGCGGCGAAGGCGGTGGCTCGGCTCCGGGAGGCGGCGGTGGCTCGGGCGGGGGCAGCGGCTCGGTCTCCGCCGGGAGCTCCGGCGGTGGAAACGGCACCGGTGGCGGTGAAACCGGTGAAACGACCACCACGACGACCTCGGGAAAGGTGACCAGCGCGGTCAACGAAACCGTCCACCAGGTTGACGAAACCGCCACCGGCGGCACGCTTGAAGAAACGGGCGTCACCGGCACGACCGAAGAAGTGGTCGAAAGCGTCGCCGGTCCCGAATCAGCCGTCGGCGGCGTCGTCGACGAAACGGCGAAGACCGTCGAAGGCGTGACCAAAACGGTCGAAGGCCTGGGTAAATAGCGTCCTGGTGCGCCGCCGCCAGGGATCGGCCACAATGCCGGTCTCCATGGCCGAGCGGGGACAAGCGGTGGCTGGCGGCGATCCGATCGCGGGTTCGGCTGTGTTCCCGCGCGGCAGCCGGGTCAACGCGGAAGGGCACCTGGAGGTCGCCGGCTGCGACGTCGTCGAGCTGGCCGAAGAGCACGGCACGCCCGCCTACGTCTACGCCGAGGACGACATCCGCTCCCGCGCCCGCGAATACCGCGAGGCGTTCGAGGGCCGCGGCGCCGACTACGAGGTCCTCTTCGCCAGCAAGTCGCTGCCCTGTACCGCCGCCTACCGGCTCTTCGCCGAGGAGGGGCTGTCGGTCGACGTCGCCTCCGGCGGCGAGCTGCACATGGCGCTGAAGGCCGGGTTCGACCCCGGCCGGATCCACATGCACGGCAACAACAAGTCCGACGAGGAGGTCCTCTTCGCCGCCCGCGCCGGCATCCGCCACCTGATCCTCGACTCCTTCGACGAGATCGAGCGCTGCGAGCGGCTGTTCGACGAACCGCAGCGGGTGCTGATCCGGGTCACGCCCGGGATCAAGCCCTCCACGCACGACTACATCACCACCGGCCAGCTCGACTCCAAGTTCGGCTTCGGGCTGGAGGACGGGCTGGCGGCGCGGGCGGTCGAGCGGGTGCTCGCCTCCGACGAGCTCGAGCTGGTCGGGCTGCACGCCCACATCGGCTCCCAGATCTTCGAGCTCGAGCCCTACACGCTGGCGATCAGGGCGCTGGGCGAGCTGGCCGGCGACTGGTGCAAGGTCGTCAACGTCGGCGGCGGGCTCGGCGTCGCCTACACGGCCGAGGACGAGCCGCCCTCGATCGACGCCTACGTTGACGTCAAGGTGCGCGGGGTGGCCGAGGTCTTCGGCGAGGGGGTGCGAATCCTGGTCGAGCCGGGACGCTCGCTCGTCGCCAATGCCGGCCTCACCGCATACCGGGTCGGCACCGTGAAGGAGATTCCCGGGGTGCGGACCTACGTCGCCGTCGACGGCGGCATGTCGGACAACCTGCGGCCGATGCTCTACGGCGCGCGCTACGAGGTGGCCGTCGCGGACCGGATGGCGCCGGGCGGGCGCGACGACCTCGTGCGCTGCCATCTCGCC
>DASTAR010000106.1:0-4617 GCA_035712505.1 Solirubrobacterales bacterium | reverse complement strand
GCACTCAGGCAAGGAGAGTGCCAGAAGGTGTCACAAAGTCGAAGTTTTCGGAGGTATGGAATGAATCTTCAGCCGCTGGGCGACCGCATCATCGTCGAGGTCCTCGAGGAAGAGGAGACGACGGTCAGCGGGATCGTCCTGCCCGACACGGCCAAGGAGAAGCCGCAGCGCGGCAAGGTCCTGGCCGTCGGCCCCGGCTCGCTGAACGACAAGGGCGAGCGCGTCCCGCTCGACCTCGCCGACGGCGACGAGATCGTCTTCTCGAAGTACGGCGGCACCGAGATCAAGGTCGGCGCGGAGGACTACCTGATCCTGCGCGAGTCCGATGTCCTCGCGAAGGTCGTCGGCGTCTCCGCCGGCGCCGCCGCCTAGAACGCACGCAAGGAAGGAAAGGAAAAGATGGCTCACAAGGAGCTCAAGTTCAACGAGGACGCGCGCCGGGCGCTCGAGCGCGGCGTGAACATCCTCGCCGACGCGGTCAAGGTCACCCTTGGCCCGAAGGGCCGGTACGTCGTGCTCGACAAGAAGTTCGGCGCGCCGACCATCACCAACGACGGCGTCACGATCGCGCGCGAGATCGAGGTCGAGGACGTCTTCGAGAACCAGGGCGCCCAGCTCGTGCGCGAGGTCGCCACGGCGACGAACGACGTCGCCGGCGACGGCACGACGACCGCGACCGTGCTCGCCCAGGCGATCGTCCGCGAGGGCCTGAAGAACGTGGCCGCCGGCGCGAACCCGATGGCGCTCAAGCGCGGCATCGAGACCGCCGTCGACGCGATCGTCGAGGACCTGAAGTCGCAGGCGAAGGAGATCTCCGGCAAGGAGGACATCGCCCGCGTCGCCACCATCTCCTCGCGCGAGCGCGAGATCGGCGACGTGATCGCCGACGCGATCGAGAAGGTCGGCAAGGACGGCGTCGTCAACGTCGAGGAGGGCCAGACCTTCGGGCTCGAGCTCGAGTTCACCGAGGGCATGCAGTTCGACAAGGGCTACCTCTCGCCGTACATGATCACGGACGCCGAGCGGATGGAGGCCGTGCTCGAGGATCCGTACATCCTCGTCGCGAACCAGAAGATCGGCGCGGTCAAGGACGTGCTGCCGGTGCTCGAGCAGGTGATCCAGGCGGGCAAGCCGCTGGTGATCGTGGCCGAGGACGTCGAGGGCGAGTCGCTCGCGACGATCGTGGTCAACAAGCTGCGCGGCACCTTCACCGCCGTCGCCGTCAAGGCGCCGGGCTTCGGCGACCGCCGCAAGCGGATGCTCGAGGACATCGCGATCCTCACCGGCGGCGAGGTGATCACCGAGGAGATGGGCCTGAAACTGGAGAACACCCAGATCGCCCAGCTCGGCAAGGCGCGCCGCGTCGTCGTCGCCAAAGACAACACGACGATCATCGACGGCGCCGGTGAGGCCGAGGACATCAAAGGCCGGATCAACCAGATCAAAACGGAGGTCGAGAACACCGACTCCGACTTCGACCGGGAGAAGCTCCAGGAGCGCCTGGCCAAGCTCGCCGGGGGCGTTGCCGTCGTCAAGGTCGGCGCCGCCACCGAGACCGAGATGAAGGAGAAAAAGCACCGCGTCGAGGACGCGCTGCAGGCGACCCGCGCCGCGCTCGAGGAGGGCGTCGTGCCGGGCGGCGGCGTGGCCCTGCTGAACGCGCAGGCCGGTCTCGACCCGGAGAAGCTGGACGACCCGGACGAGAAGACCGGCGCCCGGATCATCCACCGCTCGCTGGAGGAGCCGGTGCGGCAGATCGCCGAGAACTCCGGCCTCGAGGGCTCGGTCGTGGTCAACAAGGTCCGCGAGCTGAAGGACGGCGAAGGCCTGAACGCGGCGACCGGCGAGTACGGCGACCTGATCAAGGCCGGCGTCATCGACCCGACCAAGGTCACCCGCTCGGCGCTGGAGAACGCCGCCTCGATCGCGAAGAACATCCTCGTGACCGAGGCGATCATCGCCGAACCGCCGGAGGAGAACGGCGCCGGCGGCATGCCGGGCGGCATGCCCGACATGGGCGGCATGATGTAACGACCCGCGGACCTGGCTCGCGAGCCCGGTGCGCACGCCTGGCGGCGGCGGACCGGCGCAGGGCGTCGTCCTCAGGAGCCCGGATAGCTCTGCTATCCGGGCTCCTTGCGTCCTACCCCTGCTTGGTCCGGCGCGCGCCAGCCGCACACCCCCGATCTCGCGAGACAGGTCCGCGGGTCGGCGGACCTGCCCACGAGCAGGTTCCCCGCCGTCCTGGACTTATTTCTTCCGCGGCTTCGGCGGTAGCGGCGGGAGGAAGCCGGCGTTCGTTTCCGCCGTTTCCAGGAAGTTTTCGCGGCGGATCTTCTTGCGGAGGGTGTTGGTGGTGCGGGGGTAGAGGCGGAGGTCGTACTGGTTGCCGGCGCCGAAGCCCTGGTAGTAGACGAGCATCCGCACGCGGGGATGGCGGACGGTCCAGGTGACGACCTGCTTGACGAAGCGGGGTTCGTCTTCGCCGGAGACCGCCCACTCGGTCATCGCCACCGGCATCCCCTTCCACTGCTTGCCCGCGTAGAAGTGGTTGAGGTCTTCCCAGACCGGATATTCGAAGTAGAAGTCGGTGCCGACCCAGTCGATCCAGCGGCGGCCGGGCCAGTAGTTGCCGGGGAAGTTGCCTTTGACGCGGGGCGAGCCGCCCGGCAGGGGGCTCCAGACGATGCTGACCGGCGCCGCCGGCAGTTCGCTCGGCGGCGGCCCTTTGGCCCGCTGCACCGGAGGCAGGCCGATTTCCGCCAGCGTCGCGTTGATCCCTTCCAGGCTCTGGCCGCCGCGGACGAGCAGGGAGATGCGGCGGAAGGCCTGCTTGTACCAGCCGGTCGTGTGTTCGCCGCCTTTCTGGCTGCCGTCGCATTCGACCGCCGACCAGGCGTTGAGGCAGCGGTTGGGCTCGCCCAGCGGCCGGATGTAGGCCGGCAGCCCGTGGGTGGCAAAGAAGTCGTTCAGCTGCAGGAGGTATTCGTCGCCCGCGCCGAGCGCGATCTGCTCCGGCGTGATCAGCTCGGCCAGCGTCTGGTCGTCCTGGGTGGAGATCGCCAGGATCGGCCGGGTCGCGGTTTCCCGCCAGCGTTCGTAGGCTTCGTTGAGGCTGTTGCCCCAGGGATGGAAGGTCTCCATCAGCGCCGGGTGCTTCCCGGTCAGTTCGGCGAATTCGTTGAATTCGGTGGTCGTGCCCCGGTCGCTGACTCCGAGGAAGACGTCCGGCTTCGGCGGCACCAGCGAGAGCGCGCCCGCCCCCGCCGGCGCCACCAGCGCCGCCAGTACCGCTGCGCCCGCCGCGATCCGCCTAAGCGCCTTGAAGGACATCGTCCATTCTTCGCGGTTCCACCCCCAGGGCCTGCGCGTCGGCCGGCCCTCGCTCGGTAACCATGCTGACCTCCATCAGCTCCGCCTCCTCCCAGGTGGCAAACACGGTCTCGCCCCAGATGGCTCGGAGGGCGATCAGGCTCGAGCGCACCAGCGGCAGCGGCAGGTGGACGAGCGGCCGCGGCCGCCCGGCGATCCGGCTGACCAGGTCGGCCATCTGGTCGTAGGTGAGCATCTCCGGCCCGGCGAGCTCGTAGCGCTTCGTCCCGCCCTCGGAGCCTCGTTCCTGTTCAAGGGCCCCGATGACGCAATGCGCCACGTCTGCCGACCAGATCGGCTGGAACCGCGCCTCTCCCTCACCGGAGACCGGCAGCACCGGCAGGAAGGAGAAGCGCCGCAGCAGCGTGATCCAGGGATCGCTGTGGTCGTAGACGATCGAGGGTGCGAACACGCTCGTCTCCAGCGGCGAGGTCAGAACCGCCTGCTCGGCCAGCCACTTGGCGCGGAAGAACCGGGTCCGCTGCGCCGCCTGCGCGTCGAGGGCGCTGAAGAAGTGGAAGCTCCGGACCCCGCCGCGCTCGGCCGCCCGCAGCAGCCGCACCGTCGCCAGCCCGTTCAGCTCCTCGATCCGTTTCGGCGGCTGGTCCCGGATCGAGGCCGCCAGGTGGATCACCGTGTCGACGCCCCGTAGCGCCTGCCGCACCAGGTAGGGATCGGACATCCCGCCCAGATCCCCGAGTGCGATCTGCACGTCGACCCGCCGCGCACCCAGCCTCCGCGGCTCGCGCACCAGGCAGCGCACCTCCTCGCCGCGCTCCAGCAGCAGCGGCAGCAGGCGGGATCCGACGCTTCCGGTTGCCCCCGTCAACAGCAGCACGGCCCCATGATCCCTAAAATGACCGCTCGCGCTTGGCCGGGCCCCCCGGCGGGCACCCGGAAAACGAGCATTTAGGAGACCTTCGAAATGACCTACGTCATCGCCGAGCCGTGCATTGGCCAGAAGGACAACTCGTGCGTCGAGGTTTGTCCCGTCGATTGCATCCACCCGACGCCTGACGAGGCCGATTACGACAACGTCGAGCAGCTCTACATCGATCCCGACGAGTGCATCGACTGCGACGCCTGCGTCGAGGCCTGCCCGGTGGACGCCTGCTTCGCCGAGGATCAGCTTCCGGCCGAGTGGGCCAAATACGCGGAGATCAACGCGAACTACTTCAAGAACCAAGCGGCTTAGTTGGGAAGGGGGGCGGGAGTCCCTCCCCAGACACCACTCGCCAATGGCTC
>DASTAR010000105.1:0-19524 GCA_035712505.1 Solirubrobacterales bacterium | reverse complement strand
CGCACCCTGCGCGGGCTGCGGGCGCGGATCGCCGCCCGCTTCCTGGCGCTGGCCGCCGCGATCTCCTTGAACTACGAGCTGGGGCGCAACAGCAGGGCGCTGGTCGATTACGTGGCGTGAGCCGTGGAACTACTCATCTAGGACCTTGACCTTCGGTTTCCCACAAGGAAGGTCACGGTCGAGTTCGTAGCCCGAAGCGGTGGCTCGGCGGGACTAGGTGGGGCTAGGTTTCAAGCCAAATCGGCGAGATCGAGATCGGCTGAGATCGGCTGGAATCTGTGGGGCATGTTGCCCCATTTGTTGCCCCAGGACGGCAAGCTACGGCACCTCGCCGCCCGTCCCTCTCGAACTTTCCTCGGGAGTCCGTCTGTATCGGGCACGCATCGGACGCCCGCTGGCGCTCTGCCCACGTGGCGGCGTCGATCGTCCCCGCCCAGGGCCCTTCGTCCCAGCTCCCGGCGCTCCAGGGTCTCAAAACGTACAACGGCTCCTCGAGCATTAGGATCGCCCCAAATGGCGAAGCTATGGAAGCGCTACACCGGAGAGATTTATGGTGGACTGAGGTACCTGGCTGCGTGGCCACCCAGCAGCCGGGTCGAGGTAGGCGACGTCGGCGTCTTCGAGGACCGTTCGTTAGAGCGGCACCTTTCGCTCGGAGAACTCGGAGTCGAGGCGACGGTGCGGCCCGGCACTGACGTGCGCGAGCGGGGCTGGGCCTCGGCGAAGACGAAGCTGCTTAGACCTGCGGCCGCGGCCGGCGTCCCGCTCGACGGTGGTCTTACTGCCAACGGCGAGCTCCAAGTGACCTTCGAGGCGAAGCATGCGACTTTGCTGCGGGCCGAGCGCTCGCGCGAGGACGGCCTTGATCGTCTCGACCGAACGCGGGAGAACCTATTGCGGCTGCACGAGGAGGAAAAGTGGGATCCAGATTGGGTGCTCGTCACCCACGTGATCCAGACCAAGCGAATGGTGGCGCTGATCTCAAAGGACCGTGACAGTGGGGCGACGTTGCGGCTCACCGGCGGCGCAGCCGGAGATGCGAATGCGCTGGTAACCGCTCGTGGCGAGCTGACTGTCCTCGACGCCGATGCAATGGCCTACGAAGAGCGAGGGGCCGTTGACGCAACGCCCCTATACAGGGCGGTGCGGGTGCAGCGACGGCCTCTACGCGGCAACCGGGTGAAGCGAATCGGCAAGCGCGGTCGCGCTCGGTCAGGACCCGGAGAGTTCGAGGTAGCAGAGGTTGCTTTCTAGGTACGTGAGAAGCCGTAGCACTGCTACGGTGTCAACGCGGGAATGGGCGAGCACCACCACCATGAGCGGGGAAAATCGACCCTGCGGCTGTCCTCAGGACCCTCCCCGCGAATCCGCTGGGGCGAGCGGGTGCCGCTGGAGGCAGTGGCAGGTGGAGTTACCATCGACCTAGGCGCGGTTCGGTTTGCAGCACCGACGCTTGCGCTTAGGCTAGCTGCCTCAGAGGCGGTCCATGAAGCGGCTGGAGAGCCGTTTAAGCTCGTTCCTCCCGACGACCCGAGGGTACGCGGCTACCTAGCCCGCGCGGGTCTGGCCAAGCAGATGGGCATCGAACGACCCTCCGAAGCAGCGGACGTATTGGTCCCGGTCACCCGCATCGAGGCCTGCTCAGAAGAGGTCGAAGCGACGGTCAAGAAGCTTCAGGACGCGACCGTTTCGCTCCCTAAGAACTTAGCTGGCTCGAAAGAGGCGCTCGTCCTTGCTCTCTCGGAGCTGGGTGGTAACGCCTGTAGTCATGGGCAAAACCCGCACGGTACTTTCGTGTTGGCACAACGGCTTGGCCCCTCGCACTTAGTGCTGGCGGTCGGCGATGTGGGCGTGGGGATTCCCGCCCACCTGGGGGCGGCGCTGGGCGCTGATGGACAGGTCCAAGAGGGGAGGCTAATCGCCAAGGCGCTTGAGCCGGGGGTAACCGGCGTACGTGATGCTCCCCCCGAGGAAAAGCGAGGCAGCGGCCTACCGCGCCTGCTGGAGACAATCCGCGACCTCAGCATGCCCGCTGCCGAATTGTGCATTTGGTCAGGGGTGGGGCGAGTAAACGTGCGAGTACGCTCACAGCCAGCATCGCGCCGCAGCGTCGTCAACGTGCGCTCAAAGACGCCGGGGACCTGGACTGAGGTCGTCTTGACGTCCAGGCAAGCGGGTATTCCTATCTAGGACACACCAGCGTGCCGACCCATGCATGAGATAGGTTCAGACAAGACCAATGGGACGTATGGAGGCGAAATGCACTTTGCGATGGCAGACAGAGGATCGGTCTTTTCAACCCGGGATCGCTCGATCCGCGTATTGGCGGAACTTGAGCAAGCCGAAGATGCGAGTTCCGGCGACTCCCATCTGATTCTCGACTTCAACTCGGTCACCCACGTCAGCGACTCCTTCGCTGATGGATTCGTCGGTGTCATCACCTCCCAACGACGCTCGCTTGGACTACCTGACCCGCTACTGGTTGGAATGACTCCATTTGTCAGCACGGTTGTCTATCGAGCGCTGCGGCTACGCGGTATCGAGCGTAACGAGTTGATCGCTGCCTAAGTTCCCAGCGGGCCTTTCGGTTCGGCAGCTAACCGCTGAATGCCCGAAAGCGCTTGTCGAGCACTTCAACCTTGCGGTCGAGGCGGTCGTAGAGTTGCGCCAAGGAACCCTCGTTGGGGATCGGCTCCGCCTCGCCAGAGGTCATTAGTCCCTCGACTGCCTGACCGTAGCCTTCGGTCCAAGGAGTCTCCCTGCCCCCAAGATCCCGTCGCTCGATCTCCTGTTCGAAAGTGCCGAGATCGAAGTTTGGTTGTGGATCAAGATGGGCAAGCTCGCGTTTCATGACCTCTGAATCGCGGGCACGTTCGAAGCGCAGGTTGCGATTCGCTTCCACCCGCAGATGCTCGAAGCGCTCCAGGGACTGGAATAACTTCAACTCCTCCTCCCGCTTGAAACCTCCAACGCCGATCCGCCGTGGTGGCTCGACGCTGCCCCGCTGATGCAGATGCTCGCGATGGATGCGGCGTAAGGTGAGGCGCGCCAGGTAGGCCGGATCGTCGAAGTGGGCGCGCAGCTCGTCGCCAAGGTCCTGCAGCCGGTAGCGCGGCTCCAGCGGAATGCCAAGACTGACGGCGATGTCGCGTAGCGTGGCGGCGAGACTGTAGACCTCGAAGCCCTTGCGTTCCGCCATGTATGCAAGCGTGGCCGACTTTCCAGCGAATCGCTCGCCGGTGACGGCAACCACGTAGCGGACCGAGAGCGGTACGACCCAGCGCAAATCGCGGTCGCGATGCAGACGAGAGAACTCGGGTCGAAACTGCAGGTTGTAGCGGCGGGTGTCACGACCCACGACGCCACCCCCTATGCCTTCTCCGCACGCGCACTCGTCGTACTCCTGTCTTCGCTTTTTCGTCGGATCGCGTGACATCGAAGAACATCACCTGAGCGACTCGCAGGCCGACGTAGAGAACGATCGGGACGGTCCCTACATTGGCCAGCTCAAGGGTGATGGTGCCGCGAAAGCCAGGCTGGATCAACGGCGCGGTCTGGATCACGAGGCCGAGCCGACCCCACGACGAGCGACCAGCGACCTGGGCCGAGACATCTTCGGGAAGCGTCAGGTACTCCAGCGATCGGGCGATCGCGAACTGCCCTGGATGCAAGTAAAAGGCGCTTCCCGGTGGACGTCGCAGGTAGTCCTGATAGTCGCGAATCCGCTGACCGATCTCGTCGACCCGAGCCGGATCGAAGGCAGCGACTGCGGTTGCTCGCCGCGTGACGACGAAGTCGGGTCCGAGCCGCAAATCGACACCAGCATCGCCGATCTGGCCGGGATCAATCAGCGGGGTTATCGCCATGCCCCGCTCACGGTCGCGGAGCCGAGCGGCTATCTCTCGTCCCGAAAGCATTGCCTTAAGTTCTCGGTTCGTTTAGCCCATCGAGCCGATCCCGCGCAGCCGAGAGCTGCTCCTGCAGGTTGGCCAGCTCGATAGTGCCGCGGACAAAGGCGTTGAAGTCCATCCAGTCCTGCGCTATACGCGGGTGGTCCGGAATAACGCGATGCGCTTTGGAGTCGTCGGAAATCCCGTGGCCAGCCTGCCAATACGCGTAGCAGGCGTTGACGATCGAGGGCCAAGGCATTGGCGAGGACCAAGGACCAGGGGGGTGGTTCTCGGGTGCGGGTGACGGTTTGAGGGCATGCGGCTCGTCGCGCAAGACGACCCGCTCGGCGGGTGGGATGCCGGCGTGGAGCTTTTGCCATGCGATCTCTATCTCGACGCCGAATTCGTGGGCCGAGTAATGGGCACCGGGTCCAAGCACGCTCTCGACCACGCCGCCTTCGTCGAGGCCCTTCAGGGCCGTTTCCAGAAGTGCCCGTTCGGCCGGGCGCAACTGATCCAGTTCCGGGGGGATAACGGCCTCAAGGCGATCAAGGGCACTGCGCAAAGCTCCTGCTGCTGGAGCATCCTGGCGCACCTGATCTAGGTAGTCGCGACGAGACTGATCGATCACTCGCTGCAACCGCCAGGCGAGACCTGGGTGGCTCTGGCTCCCTTCATCACTAGGCAACTGGGCCCAGCGATCAGAGGCGAGGTCTAGGTCGGCGAGAGCGAATGCGTAAGCGGGCCCAATCATGCCTACGGCGAGGGAGTCACAGGCAAACTCGTCGTACCATCGGCGCAGGTGCTGGTCGACCACCTCGCGCGCCGCTCGGCCGGCGTCCTCCCGCCGGGGAAGGCGCGCAGGGCGCCGAGCCCTGGCCCGGTTGCGCCATTTGTTGCGGTGATGCGAACGGCGTGCTGGAACTGCGAGTGCCCGGCGCAGGCGGTCGAAATGCTCATCCTCAGCGGCCTCGAAAGCGTCGTCGATCGGTGCCGAGTGCGAATCCTCAGCGGCGTAGTCAACCACCATGTGGGCAATCTCATGAACAGCCATCGCATGGACGAGGGTCTCCGCTTCTAGGTGCTGCGGATAGCTGATGACGACCATCTGCGGCAGATCATCAAGCTGTTCGCGCAACTCCGGCTGCAGGTTGTCTGCGACCGGCATCAACTCCTCGACCAGAGAAAGCTCATAGGCGTAATCGTCTCCGGGTTCAAAGATCAGCTCGATGCTGCGCACTTCCTGACGAAAAAGGCGGGCTACAAGCCGGGTAACTGGATGGATTAGCGCTTCAACCTCGCGCCCGTGAGGCGAACGTGCGACCCGCAAGAAGCGCGGCAGGACCGTGTCTAGAGCGATGACGACGCTGCCGATCCGCTCACGGAAGCGCAACTCGGCCGTAGTGGCATCGGCGCCTGCTTGCAAGCGCTCATATAGCTGACGCGCTTCGCTGATGATCTCGCGCTCCATCCCAGCGGCGACGACGCTCATTCCCTCGACCAGAGTCCTCAGCCCCGGAAGATCCTCACGTTCGGCATAGGTCGAACGCAATGACCCAAGCTCGTCTCGAAGACGTCGGACGCGGACCAATGAGCCGCGCAGAATACGCAGCGAGAGCCCCGAGAGCGCAGGTTGCCCCGCGGCTTGAGTGGCCGCCCGAGCCGAGTCTGAGGACTTCACCGTCGCTCGAGTCCCGGGCGGGACGGCGGGCGGTACCGATCGAGTTGGTCGATCCGGCCCAGGCGCCGTAGGAAGGGCTCCACTTCGTGCTCAATGAAGTGGACCTTTTGGCGATCTGTGGGTCGCTCCCACGCAGGCGCTTCAATGCCCTCGAAGACCGAAAGCGCCTGCTGGGCCCAGGTGCCGGCACCCTCAGCGTCGCCGTCGCCACGCGCGGCCATGACCATCTCGAAGAGCGCTTCATCCCGGTTGTGCCCGGCCGGGCTCCTGCCGTGTTCAGCGCGGGCGTTGCCCGCCCGGGGACGGTCTGCGCGGGACCGATGCGCCGGTCCGGTGACTCGCGTCGCTGCCTGCAGCATCTGCACAAACTGTCGCAACCGCTCCTGAGCCCCCCGTTTTCGCAACGAGCCCTCCTGGAGCAGGTCTTGTAGGTCCCACACGAGGTAGCTAGCCATGAGCTGGTAGCCAGCGGCTAGTGAGGCTTGACTATTGCGTGACGCCATCTTCGAGCCAGATGGTACTTCTAGGAGAACTCGACGTTCCCTGTCTATCCGCGCCATGCGGTCCTTTTATGCGCGATGCCGCATATCCATGGCACACCCTGGCGATCTGACTGCGCCGTTAGTGCTGGTCGCCAGATCAACCGACCATCTCCGACGCAAAGGGTGCCCGGTGTCGTTCCTCACTGACATTCAGGCTGGGACGTCGCAGAAAGCGCGGGAAGTGATCTGGGCAGGGATGTCCTGCGACGGTCGAGCGGTCGCTAAAAGGCGAAATCCAGCGCTGGTGCCTCGTCACCGGGCAGCAGATGGGTGTACCGGGTCAGCGTGAAGGCGGGCGAGTGGTGGCCGAGGGCGCGGCTCAGTTGGAGGAGGTTGGTGCCGCGCCTCAGATGGAGCGAGGCGAAGGTATGGCGGAAAGTGTGGAAGCCGGCCCAGGGCGCTCCTGCCTGCCTCACCAGCGGCTTGAGGACGCGGGGCCGCAGGTTGGTCGGGTCGAGCGGAGTGCCTGAGTCGTTCGGGAAGAGGATCGCGGTCGAGTCCTGAAGAGGCTGATCGTCAAGATGAGCACGGAGCTTCCCCGCGAGCGAATCCGGCAGGCGGACCTCGCGGCGGCCGTGCTTGGTCTTCGGCGGCTCGATCCGGCCGCGGACCAGAGCGCGGCGGATGCAGACCTCGGGCTCATCCTCTAGCTGGACGTGGAGGCGCTGGAGAGCGATCGCCTCGCTGATCCGCAGGCCGGTCGCCGCCAGGAGCTCGAGGAGCAGCCTGTGGCGCTCTGGGGCTTGTTCTATGACGAGCGCCAGTTGCTCGGGGGTGAATACCTTGATCTCCTCGCCGGCGAGCTGCTGGCGCGGCGGCAGCGCCAGGCCCTGCGCCGGGTTGTGGCGGATCAGGCCCTCGCGCTTCGCGGTCGCCAGCGCGGCCCGCAGGGGGATCGTGGCGTTGGCGATCGTGCGGTCGCCGAGGCTCTTGCCCTGGGCCTCCTCGTCGGCCAGCCAGTCCACGAAGCGGGCGAGGGTGTAGGTGGTGACGTCGACCAGCTTGAGGCGGGCCGGGAAGTAGCGGTGGGCGTAGGCGCCGACCAGGCGCCGGTATTCCTCGCGAGTGGACTCACGGAAGCCCCGGCGGCCCTGGCCGCGGTAGCGCCCGACCCACTCGTCCAAGTAGCGACGGAAGGTGATCGCGCTGCGCTCCTGCAGCTCGCCGCGGTCGCGGTCGGTCTCGCTCTCGCGCTTGATCCGTTTCGCCTCCTCGTAGGTGCGGGCGTGGCGCTTTCGCTGCCGCGCGCCGCTGCGGTAGACGCAGGCGTAGCCGATCGTCCGCCCCTTGCCGTCCACGCGCTTGAAGACGCCGGGGGTCTTGGTCTTGACGAGCCGCCGCTTATCGCCGCAGCCCTGCTCGGCCGCAGGGGCCGTCGTATCCTGGGAGACGCTCATGAGCTTCCACCTCGTGAGCCAGGGGGCGGGCCGTTTGCGCGGTGCCGCCCCGTTTTTCGGTTAGCGGACAAAACGTAACAGGACCAGAGACCGGCAGCCGGAGCGCGACCGATCGGGAGCGCGACGGCACTCAGGCGAAGGTCAGCAGAGCCACGGCGAGGATGACGGCGGCGGGGCGATCCCGTGCCTTGGCGGCGGCCACCGAGACGACAAAATCGAAGAGGTAGTTCTGTTCCCTATATAGAAGTCAGCGATTTAGGAGCACCGAAAAGCCAAGCCGGAAGCGGCCCGGCGGGCGCTTCCGGAACCCGCAATGCGAGCCGTAGAGCGAGCAGTAGCGCGAGCCGTATTGCGAGCTATAGAGCGAGCCGTAGCGCGAGGCGAAAACGAGTGCGGACCCCAGGACGGACCTCAGTGCGGACCCCGTTGCGGGCCCCAGTTCGGACCCCGGCGCGAACCATCGGGGCGAAGTGCAGAGCGAAGCGCAGGACGAAGTACGGAACGAAGCGCAGAGCGAACTGACTCACAGCCTCGGACTGGCGGCTACTCGACCAGCCGTTCCATGAGCTCGCGGTCCTTCTCCATCTGTTCTCGCAGACGCGCCCGGAAGCGGTCGTCGCTGCGAACGCTCGCGATGTGATCGCTGACGGCCTCCCGGACCACTTCGGAGATCGTCACCCCCTGGGCTCGGGCTACCGCAGCCAGCTCGGCCGCCAGCTCCGGGGAGAGACGAAGGCTCGTCGCCTTCGTCGGCTGTTTCTTTCTTCTGCTCATAGGTCGGCCTTCCCCGCGATGCCGAGAGCCGCCCGCCCCCAGGGCACTTCGTCAACGAGGCCGGTCGCCTCGTAGAAGTGCTCGACCGAGCCGCGCCGTTGCTGTTCGGCGACGATCTCGACGGCTCCCTGCTCGGCGAGAACGCGGACGTGGTAGCCGACGTTCGAGAGGTGCTTCTTGGTGAACTCGGCGAGTTCCTTGGGGCTCAGCATCCCCTTCTCCTCGACGTAGAGCCTCAGCAGGCGCTTGCGCAGCGGGTGCCCGAGGACGTGCAGCAAGGCGTCTTCGGGATCGCGTTGCTTGGCGGGATGCTTCCCGCTTCTCTTGCCGGCGGCCACGACGCTCAACCTCGGCCCATCGAATACGGACCCCAGAGGTCAGCCGCCTCCACGGCGGTCCGAGACGCGAAGACGAACTCTCCGCACTGGTGAACCAGCCCGCCGCGCCGCAGCCTCGCAAGGCCGTCCGCGGCCGCGAGGTGATTGCCGATCATCCGCTCCACCTCGCCGATCGCCCACAGTCCCCGGTCCTCGACCAACAGGCCCATGATCGCCTCGTCCGTCGCCGCATCCCGGTCCGCGACCGGGCCAATACCCTTCTCCTGCATGGGAGTTCGCCCTCCTGTGCCACGCCCCCGGCTGTTCCACCAGCGCGGGGGCACTTTGTTCCGTTGTCGGCGGCGAACGTAGGTGGACGGGAGCGCCCGCTCAAGGGCCGGGCCGAACCTCTACCCGGACCTCATGTTGCCCCAGGCGTTGCCCCAGCGCCGTTTTCGGCCTTCCCGACCGAACACCGAACCCCTGCAAACCCGCTTCCCAAGCGGGATCGCGTCAACGCGCCTGACAGGATTCGAACCTGTGACCTTCGGTTTCGTAGACCGACGCTCTATCCAACTGAGCTACAGGCGCGGGTGGCCGGTTGGGGCCGGCGGAGTGACGAGGTTAGAGGATGCGGGCGGTTCTTAGGGGGCTAGATGGGTTTTGGCGTGGCGTCTTGCTTGGCGTAGCCGGCCAGGAGCTGGGCTTCCTCCTCCTTGTTCGGGAAGCGGGTCGCTACCAGGAGGGCGCCTAGGAGGATGGCGACGATGCCCGCTACGTAGGCCCAGGAGTCGCCGTGGAGGAAGGCGCCGCGGGCGCCTTCGACTATGGATTCGGCGTAGCGGGGGTGCTGTTCGGCTACTGCGGCGGCGCTCGAGAATGATTTGGTGAGCTCGTTTTCGACGCTGGTTGAGACGTCGTGCGGCGAGGTGGCTACGGCGGCGCTCGCTGCCGCTGCGTAGCCCGCAGTGAGGAGGGCGCCGAGGATCGACTGCATGATCGCGCCGCCCAGATCCCGCTGCAGGTCCGCCGTCGCCGAGGCCATCCCCGCCCGGTGCACCGGCACCGACGCGGTCAGGGAGCGCGAGGCCGGCGTCCCGGCGAAGCCGACGCCGACGCCGACCAGCAGGTATCCCAGCCCGACGTGCCAGTACTGGGCGTTCTCGTCCCAGAGCAGCAACATCACCAGGAACCCCGCGAGGCAGAAGGCGTAGCCGAGGAGGAGGGTGAAGCGGGCGCCGCGGGTCTCAACGAGGTGCGCCGAGCGCGGCGCGACGACGACCATCCCGATCGCCCCCGGCAGGATCGCCAGCCCCGCCTGGAGGGTCGAGTAGTCCAGCACGTTCTGCAGGTACTGCTGGCCGATGAACATCGCCGCCATCAGCGAGCCGAAGACGATGATCCCGGCGCAGGCCGCCACCCAGAAGATCCGCCGCGCGGCGACCCCGAGGTCGTACAGCGGCGAAGCCGCCCGGCGCTGGCGCAGGACGAAGGCGACGATCGCCGCGAGGGCGACGAGCCCGAGGCCGGCGGCCGCGGCCTTCGCCCCCGGCACCGGCGCGAAGTTGATCGCCAGGACCAGGGCGGCGACCATCACCACCGAGAGGATGCCGCCGAGGTTGTCGACCCGGTCGGAGGTCTCGTTGACGTGGGCGGGGACGAAGCGCCAGGCGAGCCAGAGGGCGAGGAGTGCCAGCGGCAGGGTGACGAAGAAGACCGACTCCCAGTCGAACCGGGTCAGCAGGGCGCCGGAGACCAGCGGCCCGAGCGCCGAGATCCCGCCCCCGAGCGCCGACCACAGCGCGATCGCCCGCGTCCGCTCCGGCCCGCTCCACAGCGCGGTGATCAGCGCCAGCGTGGTCGGGAAGGCCATCCCGGCGGCGAGGCCGCCGAGCAGCCGGGCACCGAAGAGGACGCCGATCGAGGGTGCGAACCCGGCCAGGAGCGAGGCCGGAATCGCCAGCGCCGTCCCCCCCAGCAGCATCTCCTTGCGCCCGTGCGCATCGCCGAGCGCGCCGAGGTAGAGGACCGACGCGGCGAGCCCGAGCGAGTAGCCGACGGCGACGAGGTCCAGCCCGGTCTGGCTCGCGTCGAAGGCCTTGCCGATGTCCGGCAGGGCGACGTTGGCGACCGCGAGGTTGAGGTTGGCGACTGCGGCGACCGCGATGAGTGCCGCCAGCACCAGCTTCGCCTGCGGCGGCGCTGACGAGCCCGACGCGGGCGCCGCGGCGGTAGCGGTCGCGTCCATGGCCTCTTCTACCGCATCGCCGCTCCTGCGCATAGGCTGGCCCGATGACCAAGTGGGCGGTCCTGGCGGTCCTCTCGGCGGCGCAGTTCCTGATGGTCCTCGACCAGGCGGTGATGAACGTCGCGATCAGCCAGCTGGTCGAAGACTTCGACACCACGGTGACGACGATCCAGGCGGTGATCGCCCTCTACGCGCTGGTCATGGCGGGGCTGATGCTGACCGGCGGCAAGCTCGGCGACATCTACGGCCGCCGCCGCGTCTTCGCGATCGGGCTGGTCATCTACGGGATCGGCTCGGGGCTGACCGCCGCCTCGTGGAGCGTGCCCTCGCTGATGCTCGGCTGGTCGATCCTCGAGGGGATCGGCGCCGCGCTGGTCCTGCCGGCGCTGGTCGCCCTGGTCGCCGGCACCTACCGCGACCGCGACCGCGCCGTCGCCTACGGCGTGCTCGGCGGCGTCGCCGGGGCCGGGATCGCGGTCGGGCCGATCCTCGGCGGCTGGGTCACCACCGACTTCACCTGGCGGCTCGTCTTCGTCGGCGAGGTCGTCGTCGCGGTCGGCATCCTGCTCGGCACCCGCCTGATGGCCGAACCGGAGGGCGAGGGGGAGCGGCCGGTCCTCGACTGGGTCGGCGGCGTCCTCTCGGCGGCCGGGCTCGCCGTCCTCGTCTTCGCCGTCCTGCAGGCGAGCAACTGGGGATGGCTCCAGCCGCGCAGCTCGCCGGTCACCCCGTTCGGCTTCTCGCTGACCCCGTTCGTCCTCGCCGCCGGGGGAATCCTCCTCGCCGCCTTCGTCAGCTGGGAGCGGCGGCGCGAGCGGCGCGGCGAGGAACCGCTGCTGCACCTCGATCTGCTGAGGGTCCCGGCGCTGCGCGGCGGGGTCTCGATGTTCCTCGCCCAGAACCTCGTGCTGATGGGGATCTTCTTCACGATCCCGCTCTTCCTGCAGATCGTCCAGGGACTCGACGCGCTGGAAACCGGGGTCCGCATGCTGCCCACCTCGGCCGGCCTCTTCCTCAGCGCGATCGCCGGCTCGAGCCTGGGCGGACGCTTCGCGCCGCGGCCGCTGGTCCGCACCGGCCTCGCCCTCGTCTTCGTCTCGACCCTGCTGCTGCTGGGGACGATCGAGCCCGACCTCGATAACGCCTCCTTCCTCTTCGCGATGGGGGTGCTCGGGGTCGGCATGGGCCTCGTCGTCTCCCAGCTCGGCAACGTCGTCCAGTCGGCGATCGGCGACGAGCAGCGCAGCGAAGCCGGCGGTCTCCAGTACACCGCCCAGCAGCTCGGCTCCTCGCTCGGCACGGCGCTGCTCGGGGCGATCGTGATCACCGGCCTGATCACCGCCTTCACCGGCAACATCGCCAACGACCCGCAGATCTCAGGCCGGGTCGAACAGCAGGTCGAGGTGCAGCTCAGCGCCGGCGGCAGCTTCGTCGCCTCAGACGAAGTGCGGGAAGCGGCCGAGGCCGAGCGGCTCGGGCCGCGGACGACCGACGCCCTCGTCTCCCATTACGAAGACGCGCAGCTGAAGGCGCTGAAGCTCGCCTTCCTCGTCGCCGCCCTGCTGGTTCTGGCGTCGTTCTGGTCGACCCGGCGGCTGCCGGGCGAGCGGCTTACCGTTTGAGCCGCACGTGCCAGCGCACGTTGGCGGCGGCCACCTGGTCGCCGTCGGCGTTCGTCAACTCGACGTCGCAAGGGAACTCGACCTTGCCGTCGGCGTCGAGGATCTCGTGGGCCTGCGCGGCTGAGATGCCGAGCTTCGCCTTCGCGGTGACCGGGCCTTCGGCGATCTTCTCGTAGGAGATCTCGGCGCTGCGGGCGAGCGGAGTCAGGTCCGCCATCCGCTCGGCAAAGGCGCCGACGAAAGCCGCGCCCGAGGCGGTCTCGGCGACGGTGAATAGGGCGCCCGCGTGCTGGGAGCCGACGTGGTTGAAGAGCTCGCCGCGATCGGGGAGGACGGCCGTCGCCTCGCCCTCGCCGATGCTGGTCACCTCGATCCCGAGGTGGCCGACGAACGGTACCGCCTGGCTCATCCCCTTGGCGATCAGGTCGAAGTCGGTCACCGGCCCACCCTATCCGCACGAGTCCGTCTCCGCGTCCGCACGACGAACCCTGAGAGGGACTCGCCTTCAGCGTCCGTGGAATTCGGCGTGGCCGGGGCCGCCGTGCTCGAGGAAGGTGCGGACGGCGTTCTGCAGGTCCTCGGTCCCGAACAGCGCGGCGGCGTCCGTCCGCACGGCCTCGTCAGCGGCAGGGATCCCGCCTTCGCGGAAGCGCCGCAGGACCAGCTTCGTCATCGCGTGGGCCCTGGTCGGCCCGGCGGCCAGCTCGGTCGCGAGCTTGCGCACCTGCGCGTCGAAGTCGCCGTCGAAGATCACGTTGACGACGCCCCAGCGCTCCATCTCCTCGGCGCTGAAAACGCCGCCCGACATCACGAAGTGGCGCGCGCGGCCGCTGCCGGCGCGCTCGGCAAGCCGCTGCGTGCCGCCCATCGACGGCGTCAGGCCGACGACGTTCTCGACCAGACCGAACTTCGCCTCCGGCGCGGCGACGATCAGGTCGCAGGCGAGCGAGAGCTCGAAGGCCGCCGTCAGGGTCAGCGCGTGGGCGGCGAAGACGACTGGCGCCGGCAGCTCTTCGACCTGTTCGATCATCCGCAGCAGCTCGTCCCAGAGCAGGCTTCCCTGCTCCGGCGTCAGCCCGGCGAAGACGTGGACGTCGACGCCGCCGGAGACGGCGCGACCCTCGGCCCGGATCAGCAGCGCCCGCGGCGGCTCGGCGGCGACCGCATCGATCACCGACCGGAGGTCGCCGATCATCCGCTGGTCGAAGAGGTTGAGCGGCGGGCTGTCGAGGGTGATCACGGCGAGACCGCCGTCCTCGCGCTCGAGCCGCGCCGCCGGGCCCTGCGCTCCGTCCTCAGGGCACACGGTGCACCTCGAAGAGGTTGGTCCCGAGCTCCTGGTCGGCGAGGCCGGCGGTGATCGCGATCAGCTCGCCGGACCGGGCGACGCCGGTGCGCCCGGCCATCTCGGCGCAGGTGCCGATCAGGCTGTGGACGTCGGACTCGTAATCGCAGCGGGCGGCGGTCACTCCGAACAGCAGGTTAAGCCGCCGGACCGTCTCGATGCGCGGCGAGATCGCCAGCACCGGCACGTCGGGCCGGTGGGCGGAGACGAGCCGCGCCGTCCGCCCGCTCGTCGTCGGCACCACCAGCGCCTTCAGCCCCAGCCGGTAGACCGCGCCGACGGCGCTCTGGGCGACCGAGTCGGCGACGTCCTGGGTTGCCTGGTCGGTGCGGCGGAACAGCCACTCGCCGTAAGGGAGGTCGGGCTCGGTCGCCCGCGCGATCTGGTCCATCACCCGCACCGCCTCGACCGGGTGCTGCCCGACCGCGGTCTCCTCGGAGAGCATGATCGCGTCGGTGCCGTCGTAGATCGCGTTGGCGACGTCGGTCACCTCGGCCCGGGTCGGCCGCCGCGCGGTCACCATCGAGGCCAGCATCTGGGTCGCGGTGATCGCCGCCTTCGAGCGGCGGCCGGCGGCGCGGATCAGCCGCTTCTGGACGATCGGCACCTGCGAGAGGGGCAGTTCGATCCCCAGGTCGCCGCGCGCGACCATGATCCCGCCGCTCGCCTCGGCGACGATCCCGTCGACGTTTTCGGCCGCCTGCTGGCGCTCGATCTTGGCGACCAGCGGAATGTCGCAGCGCAGCGCTTCCAGCCGTTCGCGCACCACCACCAGGTCTTCGGGGGTGGAGACGAAGGAGACCGCAAGGATGTCGACCCCCTGCTCGACGGCGAAGTCGACCCAGTCGAGGTCGGTCGCGCCGGTCGCCGGCAGCGCCGAGCCGCCCGGGATGTTGATCCCCTTATGGGAGGAGAGGGTGCCGCCGACCTCGACCTCGGCGTCGTAGCCGTCCTTGCCGCCGTCGTTGACCCGCAGCCGGATCGCCCCGTCGGCCAGGTAGACGACCTGGTCCTGGTGCAGGCCGCTGGCCGCCGGGGGCGGGATCGGGATCGTGTCCGCGTCGCCCTCGACCTGCTCGGGCGTCAGCGTCACGTGCATCCCGGTCTCGAGCTCGGTGACGTCGCCGCGCAAGGAGCCGATCCGCAGCTTCGGCCCCGGCAGGTCGCCGAGGATCGCCACCTCCCGCCCGAGCTTCTCGCTGGTCCGCCGGATCGCCGCGATCGTCTTCGCCTGCCGCTCCCGCCCGGCGTGCGAGAAGTTCAGCCGGAAGACGTCCGCCCCGGCGGCGACCAGCTGCTCCAGCACCGGCGGGTCCCAGCTCGCCGGTCCGACCGTGGCGATGATCTTGGTCCGCCGCCCGTCGTGGGCGCCGGAGATGTGGCCCCTCGCGTCCATGTCCGCGGAGAGTAGACGGGAGCTGTCCCCTTCCGCCTCCAGTACCTACAATCGGTCGCAGCGCGCCGCGGGCGCACGTGGAGAGGTGGCCGAGTGGCTGAAGGCACTCGCCTGCTAAGCGAGTAGGGGGCGCAAGCTCTCTCGAGGGTTCGAATCCCTCCCTCTCCGTCCCCGCCCGGGTTGAGTTCCTCCATTGCAACCCATAACACCGCGCCTGAAACCCATGCACGGATCACGCATCCGAGATTGACCACACCAGAGCGGGGTCAATCTCGGATGCGCTGGTACTGGCCACACACCAGGTCAGTTGGATGGCTCCTCGTGAATCCGAAGGTGAATCGTCTTGCCGGACAGCGCCTCCAGGCTCATCTCTCTACGCAGGTCAAAGCCCAATGCGATTGCAGCCGTGCCAATAGCCGACATGCGGAGATCGTATGTCCCGACTAACTCGTCTAGCTGTTGGAGAGTCGAAGCAGGACATCAATGGTCCAAATACCTCGCTTACGACCCAGGGCGTCGTTGCGCCAACCTCTCAAAGCGTGCGGGCGGCGAGCTTCCGGCCTGAGGTTGACATCGCTGGTCAGCGCACGCGGGTACTGGTGGAGCAGCTGCGCGCCCTGGACGTACGTCGACTAGATGAATTCGAGGGCCACCTGAGTGCGAGCGAGATTCGGGGAGTGGACGAAGCCCTCTCGCTGGTTCTGGCCTTGCGCTGAGCGTCCAAAGGGGAGGCTCGGCCGTGAGATGACGAAAGACGCGCGGCTCAGCCTGGTACTGGCAATCAACCTTTCGATGGTTGCCGGCCTGGTGCTGGTGGGCTTGGTCGCCCACTCCCTCGGTGTCCTCTCTTCTGCCGCGGACTACGTTGGCGATGCTGCTGGAGTCGGTCTCAGTCTGGTTGCGCTCAGGATGAGTCGTCACAAGCGCGGGCACCCAAGGGCAACTTCGTTTGCTGCCCTGGGGAACGCCTCATTGCTGTTTCTGATTACGCTCGTCGTAGCCGCCGAGGCCATCGATCGTCTGCTCAATGGCAGTCCGGAGATCCACGGGCTACCGGTGCTGGTCATCAGCGTCATCGCAGCCGGGGCGATGATCCTCTGCGCCCGGATTCTGGGTTCGATCGATTCGAATGACTTCAATATGCGCTCGGTCATGCTCGATACGGTGGCCGACGCGGCCGCCGCGATCGGCGTAGCAATCAGCGGTGCGATCATCCTGGCTGCGCATGGGGTCTACTGGCTCGACGCCGCCGTCGCCTTGGCAATTGCCGTCGTCGTCGGGTACCACGCGGTGCGCCTGATCCGAGAGGTGCTGAGAGCATCCTCTCCGTTCCGAGCCCGCGGGTAGGCTGGCGCCGTGGTCGGCCCTCCCCAGTCGCACGAGCGCTACGAGCAGGTCTTTGCGGAGGTGGGGGCGCCTTTCGCGTTCGTCGACCTCGACGCGATGTGGGCCAACGCCGAGGCGATGCTGGGGCGGTCGGCGGGGAAGCCGGTGCGGGTGGCTTCGAAGTCGATCCGCTGCCGGGCGCTGCTGGAGACGATCCTCGGGCGTGACCAGCGGTTCCGGGGGCTGATGACCTTCACGCTGCCGGAGACCCTCTGGCTCGCCGAGCAGGGGTTCGAGGATCTGCTGCTCGCCTATCCGACCGCTGACCTCGGGGCGCTGGAGGAGCTGGCGCTGCGCTCGGCGGCGAACCCGGAGGGGGCGCCGATCGTGATGGTCGACTGCGTCGCGCACCTGGAGATGATCGAGTCGGTGCTGGGAAAGGGGGCGCCGCCGATCCGCGTCTGCATCGACGTCGACGGCAGCTGGTGGTGGCTCGGCGGCCGGGTGAAGATCGGGCCGAAGCGCTCGCCGATCCACTCGGTCGAGCAGGCGGTGGCGCTGGCGCGGGAGATCGAGAAGCGGCCGCAGATCGAACTCGACGCGCTGATGGCCTACGAGGGCCAGATCTCGGGGGTCGGCGACCTGCCCCCGGGGCAGCGGCTGCGCGGCGCCGCGATCCGCTTCATGCAGAAGCGCTCGGCGTCGGAAATAGCCGAGAGACGGGGGGCGGTCGTCGCCGGGCTGAGCGACTTCGTCGAGCTGGAGATCGTCAACGGCGGCGGCACCGGCAGCCTCGAATTCACCGCGGCCGAGGAGGCGGTGACGGAGGTGACCGCCGGCTCGGGCTTCTATGCCCCCGTCCTCTTCGATCACTACAGCCGCTTCAGCCTCACCCCCGCCGCGGCGTTCGCCCTACCGGTGACGCGCAAGCCCTCGGAGTGGGTGGCGACGGCGCTCGGCGGCGGCTACCTCGCTTCCGGTCCCGGCAACCCGGGGCGACTGCCGCTGCCCTGGCTGCCGGAAGGTCTGCGGTTCGACGACGAGGAGGGCGCCGGGGAGGTGCAGACGCCCCTGCTCGGCAAGCCGGCCGGCTCGCTCCAGGTCGGCGACCGCGTCTACCTGCGCCACGCCAAAGCAGGCGAGCTCTGCGAGCGCTTCGACACGCTGTACCTCGTCGCAGGCGACACCATCGTCGACGAGGTCCCCACCTACCGCGGCGACGGCAAAGCGTTCCTGTAGGTACCGAACTGCATCAAATTTCCGTCCCAGCAGGTAGGAAATTTGATGCAGTTCGAAATTAGGAGCCGAGCACCCGCTCCGTGTACTCGTTGGTGAAGACGCGGCTCGGGTCGAGCACGTCGCGGGCGCGCCGGAACTCGTTCCACGCCGGGTAGCGCTCGGCCAGGGTCGCTGCGGTCTGGAAGTGGCGCTTGCCCCAGTGGGGGCGACCGCCGTAGTCGTCCATGATCGCCTCGACGGCTTCGAAGTAAGGCCGCCACTCCATTCCCCGGTACTGATGCACCGCGACGTAAGCCGTCTCGCGTTCGTGGGCCGGGCTCAACGTCGCCTCGTCGCCAGCGGAGACGCGCATCTCGATCGGGAAGAAGACCGGGTAGCGGTTCGAGCGCACCCACTCGATGACCCGCCGCGCCGCCTCGGGGCCGTGCCGGCGGGGCAGCGCGTACTCCATCTCGGTGAAGCGGACGCGCCGCTCGTTGGCGAAGACGCGATCGCTGCGGTCGCTGGTGCGGCTGCCCGAGGCGAGCCGCCCGGCGAGCCGCGAGAGCACCGGGATCAGGCGCGGAATCGCCTTGCCGGTCGCCGAGAGCGCCTCCAGCGCCCAGTTCTCCAGGACGACGTCGTTGAGGTAGGCCGCGGCGCGCCCGCGGGGCCGCGGCGGCCCCTCGGTGCGGTTGCGCTCCAGCACCAGCGCCAGGTCCGAGTAGGGGAAGGTGAAGAGCTCGAAGTGGTCGTGCTCCTCGGCGCGCGCGTCGAAGGAGGCGAGCACCTCCTCCCGCGGATGCGGCGAGTCCACCCGCAGCAGGGTGAAGGCGGGGACGCAGCGCAGGGTCACCGCCGAGATCGCCCCCAGCGCCCCCACGCCGACCCGGGCCGCCCGCAGCAGCTCGGGATCGGTCGCTGCGTCCAGGTGGCGGACGCTGCCGTCGCCGAGGACCAGCTCCAGGCCCTCGACCTGCGCCGAGATGTTGCGCAGCCGGGCGCCGGTGCCGTGGGTGCCGGTGGAGATCGCGCCGGCGATCGTCTGACGGTCGATGTCACCGAGGTTCTCCATCGCCAGGCCGAGCCCGGCGAGCTGCTCGTTGAGATCGGCGAGGACGGTGCCGCCGCCGACCCGAACCAGGCCCGACTGCCGGTCGGCGTCCTGGACCCCGCTCAGCCGCTCGAGCCGGAGCATCGTCCCCTCGGTCAGCGCCGCCTCGGTGAAGGAGTGACCCGAGGCGGCCACCCGCACCCTTTCCCCTGCCTCCGCGGCCGCGGCGACGGCCTCCGCCAGCTCGTCCCGGCTGCCCGGGCGGACGAGCCGTGCCGGACGGCAGGACTGGTCGCCGGCCCAGTTGACCCACTCTCCGCTGGCCGCTCGCGCCCTCCGCGACATGCAGCGACCTTAACCCGCTGGCCGCGGCTCCGCGCCCGGGTCCATCGTGCGGAATGCGTAGACGACCGTCAGCGCCAGCAGCAGCGCGATCGCAAAGCTCGGCTCGGCGTTGCCGGTGAGGCTGGCGACGACCCCGGCGCCGATGCCGCCGATCACCTGTCCCGAGGCCCAGGCCATGTTCGAGAGCCCGGCCGCGAAGCCCTGGTGGAGGCTGCTCGCCTCGGCGGTGTCGGAGATCAGCGTCAGCGCCGGGGCAAAGCAGAGGCCGGCGCCGAGCGAGGTGAAGATGAGACCGGCGATCACGCCGGGAAGCGACGTCACCGCGGCGATCGCGATCATCGCCATCGCGCAGATCGCCAGCCCGGAGAC
>DASTAR010000104.1:0-22038 GCA_035712505.1 Solirubrobacterales bacterium | reverse complement strand
ACGAAGAGGGTGATCTCGAGGCCGAAGACGAGCACGTTCCAGAAGGCGACGGCGCTGAGGCGGATGTCGGCGTCGAGGGAGCGGGGCGACCGGTAGCCGGCGTAGATGCCGCCGACGACTGCGGCGAGGATGCCGGAGACGTGCAGTTCCTCGGCGGCGAGGTAGGCGCCGTAGGCGGTGAGGAGGGTGAGGACGATCGAGAGGCCGGCGTCGGTCTGGCGGCGGACGACGCGGTCGGAGAGGACGGCCACCGCTAGCCCGACGGCGATGCCGCCGAGGGCGACGCCGACGAATTCGAGCGCCGCGCCGCCGAAGCTGAAGGCGCTGCCGGTCGCGACCCCGACCGCGATCCGGTAGAGGACGAGCGCGGTGCCGTCGTTGATCATCGACTCGCCTTCGACCAGCAGGCGCACCCGCTCGGGGGCGCCGAGACGGCGGAAGATCGAAGTGGCGGCGACGGCGTCGGTCGGGGCGAGGACGGCGCCGAGGATCGCCGCCTCGGCCCAGCTCATCCCCGGCACCAGCGCGCGGGCGACGAGCGCGACGGCGCCGGCGGCGACGAAGACCAGTGCGACCGCCAGCAGCGCCAGCGGCCGCATCACCGCCCGCAGCTCCTGCGGCGAGGTGCGCCAGCCGGCGGCGTAGACGAGCGGCGGCAGGAAGATCAGGAAGACCGTGTCCGGGTCGAGTTCGACGTCCGGCAGTCCCGGCAGGAAGGCGATCCCCAGCCCGCCGAGGACGAGGACGATCGGCGCCGGGATCTTTCCGAAGTCCGCCACCCGCACCAGCAGGGCGGCCGCGAGGAGGAGGACGAAGACCGACTCGACGTTGTCCATCGACCACATAACATCGGGTTCGGTGGCGGAACTGCTCTCACCCCCGCTGGAGGAGCTCGACCACGTCCGCGGCGAGCCGGGTGCGCCGCTGGAGCTGGTGATGTTCGGCGACTTCCAGTGCCCCTTCTGCCTCGGCGCGCAGAAGAGCCTGCGGAGGGTGCGCGAGCGGCTGGCCGAGCGGCTGCTGTTCGGCTTCCGCCATCTACCGATCCCCGAGAAGCACCCGCTGGCGATGGAAGCGGCGGAAGCGAGCGAGGCGGCGGCCGCCCAGGGTCGGTTCTGGGAGTACCACGACGCCCTCTACGCCAACCAGCCGAAGCTCTCGCGGGGCACGATCCTGGAGGTGGGGCGACAGCTCGGCCTCGATGCCGAGCGGATCGCAGCGGAGCTCGAAGGCCGCGTCCATCGCGAACGCGTCGGCCGCGATCTCGCCTCTGCGGAAGCGAGCGGCGCCACCGGCACGCCGACCTTCTTCGTCAACGGCGAGCGCTTTTTCGGCGCCTACGACGCCTCGTCGCTGGTCGAGGCTTTGCAGGCCGGCGGAAGTTGAGCCGCTTTCCCTGCGTTTGCAGGGTGATGAACCAGTCGAAGGGTGGGAAGCGATGAAAGGTGCCAAGGCCGCAGTCCTGGCCATCTTGGTCCTGGGAGCCGCATGCGCCATGGTGCCGGCCGCAATCGCGGTCGGTGACGGCGCGGGCGCTCAGGTCTCCGGCACGGTCACCCAGGTCGGCACCGGAAAGCCGCTTCAGAACGTGAAGGTCTGCGTCGAAGCAGTGGCGCCCGAAAATGGCGAACTCTGCGATCTCACCGATGTCGAAGGCAACTATGCGATCGCCGGCATTCCGGCGGCCACCTATCTCGTCGCCTTCGGAGTCGACTCTCTCCCGGGCGGTGCTCGCACCGCGGCGCAGTGGTGGGACGGTGCTTCCTCGCCCGGCCAGGCGACGCCGATCACGCTGGCGCCGCCGCAGATCTTCACCGGTATCAACGGGCAGATCGGCAGCAGCGGCGTCGGGTCCAAGGCCCATACCGGCGGCGGCACGATCGTCGTTCCGGGGCCTCAGCCGACGCCGCCGCCGGAACTGGTCCCGCAGCACTGCAAAAAGGGCTATCGCTGGCGCAAGATCGACGGCGTCAAGCGCTGCGTCCCCAAGCCGCACCATCACCGCCGCCATCACGCCTAGCTAGGTAGGCTCGCGCTCACTGTCATCGATGAAATAGGAGCAACCGATGAGGGCGCTGGTGCAGCGGGTCAGTCAGGCGGCCGTCGACGTCGAGGGAGACCGGGTGGCCCAGATCGGCCCGGGGTTGCTGGTCCTGCTTGGTGTCGGCGTCGGCGACGGGACCGACGAGGCCGACCGCCTCGCCGAGAAGGTGCGGAAACTGCGCATCTTCGACGACGCGGAGGGACGGATGAACGAGCCGCTGGGCGAGCGTGAGGTGCTCTGCGTCAGCCAGTTCACCCTCTACGGGGACGCCAGTGGCGGCAACCGCCCCAGCTACGTCGCCGCCGAGCGGCCCGAGGTCGCCGCGCAGCTGTACGACCGCTTCTGCGAGCGGCTGGGGGCGAAGCAGGGCGTCTTCGGCGCCTGCATGGGAGTGGCCCTGATCAACGACGGGCCGGTGACGCTGATGGTCGAGATCGCGCCGGACTCAGCGGGCGGTGAGCCCGAAGGCGAGGCGGGCTAGCGCCACGGCTGCGGCGAGGCGGCGTGGCCGGCTCTCGCCCGTGACCGAGTAGGCGAGGGTGAGCCAGCGGTTGCCGCGCACGGCGTAGAGGGTGCTGTAAGCGGGGATCCAGCTGGCGAAATGTTCCCCCGCCGCCCGGTCGCCGACGCCGGGGACGTGATGCGGGTCTTTGGCGGGGTAGGGGGCGTTGAACTGCACCTGCTCGGCCATCCGGTTTTCGTAGCGCTGCCTCGCGGCGTAAGCGGTATCCAGCGTGATCGAGACATGGACATCACGGCCCTCGAGCTGGCAGCGCGAATTCGGGGGGGTCGGCTCCGAAGCATGCCGCAGCTTTCGCTCCGTATGCCGGGCCGCAACAGCCGCCAGGCGGCGGCAGTCGGAGGCGCTGATCCGCTGCGCAGTCGCGTGCTGTTCCGGGTAGTAGCGGAACGAGCGGCGGGGGTGGGCGGTCGTTGGGGCTGAGGAGGCGTCGCCACCCGAGCCGCACCCCGTGAGCGCCGTGAGGAGCAGCATCAGGAACAAGGGGCCGCGGCGCAGGGATCGGCACGGCATCCGTCCACGGTAGCGCTGCCCATCGAGCGCTCCCGCGAGGGAGCGCTCGATGGGAACGATCCCCTTCCTAGGGATCGACGACCACCGTGCAGGTGTATTCGCCGGGCAACAGGTTCGTGTTGCTCAACGAGCCGTCGCCGTTTTCGCCGGTGGATTTGGGTCCGCCGATCGTTTTCCCGCCTTCGTCTTTGCAGGTAATCGTCGACGCCGTGCCGCCGTCCACCTGCGAGTTGACCGAGACCGTGATGTCGGTCTTCGGCGTGTTGTTGACCGCCAGCGTCTCGCCTGCGTAGGTTTCCGCCGAGCAACTGGCGTTGTTGTCTACGGTCACTTCCTTGTTGTTGCCGCCGTCGACGACGTAACCCGAAGGCACCGTCTCTTTGACTGCGTATTTGGTGCCGGTGCCGCTCCACGGCAGGCCGTCGAAGCAGACGACTCCTTTGGCGTCGGTTTTCTTCGTTTCGCCGTTGACGGTGAATTCGACGCCGGCGAAGGGGTGGGTTCCCGCCCCTTCGGACGCCTGCTTTCGCGTCTTGGTGATCTTGATGGCGCCGAGGCTCTGGTCGTTGGTGTAGGTGCAGACGACCGAGCCGTTGGGCGCGACGGTAATGCTCACCTGCTTGGCGGTTTCTCCTTTCGTCGTAGAGGTCCCGCTGCCTTTGGCTTCGCAGGAGTAGCTGTCGAAGCTGAACCCGGCGGGGTTCGCGCCCTCGGTCACCGTGTAGGTGCCGGCCGGGACTTCGGTGCATCTCTCGGTGTTGCCGGCGCTGTCAGACGTGGTGTTGCCTTTGTCGTTCAGCGTGAAGGCGGTCGGGTCCGCCGTTTCGGTGCAGGTGCTGGTTTTCGGAATCGTCGAGGTGAAGCCGAATTTCTGGTCGGCGCCCCGCGGGCTGCTGTGCTTGATGATCTTGACTTCGCCGCAGTTGCTGATGTTCACCGGCCTCGGCGCGATGAAGTCCTTCACCTCCGCCGGGAACGACGCGGAGGAGCGACTTTTCAGGAAGGCGCTCCCGAACGCCTTGCAGGTGCCGGCGGGAAAGACGCCGGCTTTGGTCAGGTCGATCGCCGCCTCGCCGAACAGGCCTTTGGTCAGCTGACGCCCGGCTTCCGGTTCGATCGGGTCTTCGACCGTTGCGGTGTTCACGGCCCCCTCTGCATCGCCTGCTTCCGAGAGGTCGACCCGCTTGCCCCAGCACGGCAGCGCGTTCGCCGAGAAGCAATCGCTCGCCGAGCCGTTTTCTTTGGTGATCCACGTCAGCAGGCCGAGGTCGGGTTCGCCGCTGCCCCCGAAGTCGTAGGTGACCAGCAGGTCCCCGGGGGAGCGGTTCAGCGTGATCGATCCGGTGCTGCTCTGCGTGAACCCTTCGGTTTTGCTCTTGTTGATCTCCAGGTCGAGGTTCGCGGCGCCGATGTTGACGCGACGCTCCCAGGCCAGGTAGAGGTAGTTGTGGCCGTTGGCGGCCTCGCTCCCGACGTAGAAACGGGTGAGGTCGTTCTTGTTCGGTGGGATCGACCCTTCGACGATGCTGACGTTCGGGTCGTCCTCCTTGGTTCCCTGACCGAACGAGTTGTCTTCCTTTCCGCTTTCCTTGTCGAGGCCGACGACCCGTTCGGGTGCGTTCGCCCAGTCCTCGTTTCCTTTCGTGTTGACGACGAGGTTGCCGTCGTTCCCCTCGAACGTGCTGCCGGTGAGGTTGGCGGACGAGACGATCGCCGCCGCCCCGATGGCAACAAGCGCCACGGAGAGGGACAGGACCAATGGCCGGAGTCGAGTACTCCCCCCTGACAGGCCGGGATTTCGTTTCCTCCTGCCTCGCGGCAGTGCGAGACGGAAGCGCGTGAATCGGCGCATTGGAACCTCCTTTGCGCAATAAATGCGTCGCGGGCCCCTCACGACCAACGCCCGGCGAACCACCCTCCTCGCACGGGCGGTTCGAAGCTATCAGCAGGTGTCAGCCGCGGGTCAACGGCCGAAAAGGGGGTAAAGGCTCGGCGTCCTTATCCAGCGCGGCCAATTTCGCGCCTGGAGGGCTGACGTACGGTCGAGGCGCAGGCCGTCCGATTCAAAAAACCCGACTGTGCCTATGTCACTCACGGTTGAATACGGAATGGCCAAGCTCACCTACTCGGCGATAGCCTCCCTCGACGGCTACGTAGAGGACGAGGACGGCAGCTTCGACTGGGCGATGCCCGACGAGGAGGTCCATGCCTTCGTCAACGACCTGGAGCGCCCGATCGGCACCCACCTCTACGGGCGCCGCATGTACGAGACGATGAAGGTCTGGGAGAGCGACGAGGTCCTCGAGGGCCAGCCCCAGGTGATGCGCGATTACGCCAAGATCTGGCGAGAAGCCGACAAGATCGTCTACTCCCGATCCCTAGATGAGGTGGAGACCTCCCGCACGCGACTGGAGCGCGCCTTCGACCCAGAGGCCGTCCGCGCTCTGAAGGAAACCGAGGAGCGCGACATCAGCATCGGCGGCGCCGGCCTCGCCGGTCAAGCACTGGACGCCGGCCTGGTCGACGAGGTTCAACTGCTGCTCGTCCCGGTAGCGGTAGGCGCCGGCAAGCCGGCCCTGCGGATCCAAGCGCCCACTGCACTGAACCTCCTCGGCCAGCGCAGCGTCGCCAACGGGACGATCTACCTGCACTACAGAGTCGACTTTTGAGACGGACAGGTAATTAGATCTATCCGGGAGATCTATCCATGCCGGAGGAGGGACTCGAACCCCCGACACGCGGATTATGATCGGCGTCTTGTCTTTCCAGTTGGCTTTGTAGAGCCGAAAATCGTCCAGTTGTTTGTGTCCCGAAGGGTACGTTTTTGCCTAGTTGGGGACACATTTCAAGACACATTTTTCGGTCCGGAGAGCGGCCTACCGTGGAGGCATGAGTTCGTCCTCGATGGTCTTCCGCGAAGCCCCGATCGCCGACGCCCGGCGCCACAGGATCACCAGCCAGCTGCGGCTCGCCAGCACGGTCACCTTCGTGGAGGCGGCCCGCGAGTGGCTGCGCTACGTCGAGCACGACCTCAAGCGGCGACCGTCGACGATCACCGACTACCGCTGGATCGTCGAGCGGCGCCTCCTGCCCGATTTCGGTGAGCTGGCGCTTGAGGTGGTCACGACGCGGGGGATCGACAACTGGCGGGTCGAGCTGGTCGCGGCGGGAGGCATCGCCGACGGCGAGGGCCTCTCGGCACGGACGATCAACAAGTACCTCGGGGTGATGCACAGCATCCTCAAGCGAGCGCAGCGCACCTACGGCCTCGCGGCGAACGCCGCCGCCTGGGCCGAGCGCCAGCCCGTGACTCGCTCCGGCGCTTCGTCGTACTCTCGGCGGTGGAGGTCGAGGCGTTGGCACGGGCGGCGCGAGAGGGGCGCCACCGCAAGCCACCCAAGCACCCGACCGGCTTTGAGTGGCGGGCGAAGCTGCGCCAGCAGGACCAGCAGGACGCGGCGATCGTCCTTACCGCCGCCTACGCAGGTCTGCGGCTCGGCGAGCTGCGCAGCCTGCGCTGGCGCGACATGGACTTGGGCAAGCGCCTGATCCACGTCCGCCACTCCTACGTGATGCACAACGAGGACGCGCCGAAGTCCGGCCGCGTCCGCAGCGTGCCGATGATCGATCAGGTGGCGGTGGCGCTCGACCAGCTCAGCCGCCGCAACGGCTGGACCGGGGAGGAGGACCTCGTCTTCGTCAACCCGACCGGCGAGCACATCGAGGACAGCGCCCTGCGCCGCCGCTTCTACGCCGCTCTCAAGGCGGCGGGCCTCAAGCACATCCGCTTCCGCGACCCCGCCACAGCTTCGGCACCCTCGCCGTCCAGGTCTTCCCGCTCACCGACGTCAAGGCATACATGGGCCACGCCGACATAGCGACCACGATGATCTACGTCCACCACGTCCCCCAGGTCGACGCCGCCGAAAAGCTGTCGGCGGCCTTGCGCGAGGCCTCGACCGGTCCGCCTGTGTCGGCGGCTCGGCCAGCGGCCTGATGAATGATCGCTCCCAGCCCGCATACTTGACCTAGATGTAGGTCAAGTGACCTATATTTAGTCTACTTGACCTATGCCTAGGACACACATGATGGATGTCTCGAAACCCTTCACGGCCATATCTTCAAGCGTCGACGCCGACGTGCTCGTCGTGCTGGCGGGCTCCACCAAGCCCCGCAGCGGGCGTGAGCTGGCCCGTCGGGCAGGACGCTCCAATACCGGCGTCCAGCATGTCCTCGACCGCCTTGTTGAGCACGGACTGGTCCACCGGGAAGAGGTGGGGCGGACCTTCCTCTACGGGTTGAACCGCGATCACCTGCTGGCTCCGACCGTCGAGCAGATGGCGGGGGCGCGAACCGAGCTGATCCGCCGGCTTCGCAAGGTGATCGGCGCTTGGGAGCCTGCGCCGGTTCACGCCTCCCTCTTCGGCAGCGCGGCTCGCGGCGACGGCGACACGAGCAGCGACATCGACCTTCTCATCGTGCGGCCCGCCGATCTCGACCCCGAGGATGCGAACTGGCGCGACCAGCTCGACGAACTCGCCGACTCGGTGCGCCGCTGGACCGGCAACAACGCCGGCATCGCCGAGGTCTCCGAGGGCGAGCTTCCGCGGCTGCGCAAGGATCGCCCGCCCGTCGTGGAGGAGGTCAGCGAGGACGCTGTCGACCTCGCCGGTGAAGACACGCGCAACCTCCTCAGGCGGCTGTGATGGCGCGCAAGCAACCACGGACCCAGGCATGCGACGTGCGCCAGGCGCGGCAGCGCCTCGGGCAGGCGCGGAGCTTCCTCGAGGTCGCTGAGCTGGCCGCTGACGTGAGCGACCCTTCGCTGGAGTACGGAAGCGTGGCCGCCTCCGTCGCGATCCTTGCCGGGATCGCAGCTGCCGATGCCGCCTGCTGCGAGGCGCTTGGAAAACGATCCCGCTCCGACAACCACCACGACGCCGAGCTGCTGCTCGAACAGATCATGCCCGGCGGCAAACGAGCGGCCAGCCAGCTGCGCCAGCTGATCGACATCAAGGACACCGCCCACTACGGCTTCATCGACGTAAGCGCCGCCCAGCTCAAACGATCCCTGCGCCAGGCCCGCCACCTCGTCGAGTTCGCCGAGGAGATCGTGCGCAGGTAGGACAGGCGGCGCCGGCCGTAACATCCCGACGATGAGCAAGGGAACCAGCCCCATCGGGACGGCCGTGTCCGATCACATTCAGGAGTCCCTCAAGGATCCTGAGTTCCGGCCGAGTACGAACGGCTCGCGCCTTACGACGCGCTCGCCCGACTCGTCATCAAACGTCGTGGCGAGCTTGGCCTGACGCAGGCAGAGCTGGCGGCTCGAATCGGCACGACGGCCGCGACGGTTTCTCGGGTCGAGAGTGGTCAGCACGCCGTCAGAGCTCGGACTCGACAGAAGCTCGTCGGCGCTCTCAGTCTCGACTTGGAGGATCGCGATGAGTGACGACTTCCAAAGACTGGTCGAGGAGATCGAGGCCGAGGCAAAGGCCGAAGGCCCGCCGCCGAGGCGGAGCTTCGGAACCTACGGCGCGAGTTCTCCACCGAAGCCGAGCGAATGGCGGCTGCGGATCGCTCTTCCCGCAGTCATTCTCAACGCCGCCGCGCCCCCCCGCCGCCTACGTCCATCGCTCCTCGCGCAACGGCGACCGCATCCGGGGAACCTAATGGGTAGGTCGGCGGGCATCCGTCGTGGACTCTGTCTCGTGCCCGTCGTCTACTCGTACGGTCGCGCCGTTCATAGTGACCACACGTGCGCAGCGCAACTGCCATTGATGCCCTTCGATTTCCGCGTCGATGCTGCACAAGCTCTTGGTTGAGAAGGACCGTGGCAGGATTTCCGGGTGGGTGTTGACGTCGCCCTTCCAGTAGGCGAACTCTCGCCGGTAGTGGTCCATGAACTCTGGTACATCCCATAGTTTGGAACCGAACAGCTCTGCGCCGCGCTGACCGGATTGCCAATCCGAAGCCGGTGCTCCCGCGACAAGATAGGCGCGACGGGCAGCTCCCTCGTGCAGTGCAGTGGCAAGCTTTGCGGCATCCCAGATGCAGTTGTAGAGGGTTCCAGCACCCCACTTCAGCTCCAGTAGGTTCGGGGCGTTGCCGTCGTTTGAGACGACCACGACATCGCAGTTCCCCACGCCCCGCCACCCCTCAAGATTCAACCGCGCCTGGCGCGAGACGGAACCGGGCAAGGATTCGCCGAGACGGGCTACCAGCGACTCCTCTAGCTCCCTCTCGCGGACAACAGTCGAAAGTTGCTGAAGGTCGAGTGCCGCCCTGTTGAGCGCTCGCACCAGCGCATTCTCAATCTCCACGACTCGATCCTATGCCGAGGGGTTCAGCCTCGACCTTGGATCAGATGCGTTGTCGCGCAAAATCTCGGGACACATCTGGGACATATTCACCTTCCGAGAGTGGCGAGAGAGCGCTCATTCCGCTCTACAGCTGATGCCGGAGGAGGGACTCGAACCCCCGACACGCGGATTATGATTCCGCTGCTCTAACCAGCTGAGCTACTCCGGCGGGGAGGAGGATGGTAGCGATGGTGCAGCGCTCCGGTGGGCCTCCCGAGACCGGCTGGTCTGCGATTCGGCCGGTACTGGTGGCCTTCCTGCTGGTGGCCGATGCGTTCGCCGTGGTCTCGCTGGCGGTGGTTCGGCCCGAGGACTGGTGGGCGCCGTTCAGCGGCTTCGGGACTGTGCTGATCGGGCTGGTGTGGTTCGAGGTCTGGTCGATTCGACACCGGCACGACGACGACTGAGAGGGCCCACCGCAGAGAGCGTCGATTGCAGGGGAAACGCTGCAGCAGGGATTCATCGCGGGTAGGCTGGGCTCGTGGCGGCGGACTTGGACAGGGCGGTGAAGACGGTCGTGCGGCAGTGCATGGGGATCCAGCCGGGCGAGGACGTGCTGGTCGTCTGCAACCCGGTCACCGAAGAGATCGGGGCGCTGATGCGGATCGAGGCGCAGGGGGAGGGCGCCGACGCGACGCTCGCGGTGATCTCCGAGCGCGACTCCGCCGCGGCCGAGCCGCCCCGGACGGTGGCGGCGGCGATGGCCGCAGCCGACGTGGTCCTGGCGCCGACGATCCAGTCGCTCTCCCACACGGATGCGCGCAAGGTTGCAAGCGAGGCCGGCGCCCGCGTCGGCAGCCTCCCGGGCGTAACCGAGGAGATGCTGGGGCGGCTGATGACCAGCGACCTGGAGGAGATTCGGCGCCGTGGCTGGGCACTCGTCACCGCCCTCGACCGCGCCTCGGAGGCGCGGATCACCTGTCCTCACGGCAGCGACCTGCGGATCAACCTCGAGGGGCGGACGGGGATCGTCGACGGCGGCGAACTCGGCAGTCGCGGCGCCTTCGGCAACCTTCCCTGCGGCGAGGGATTCGTCGCGCCGGTCATCCCCGGCACCGAAGGCATCCTCGTCGTCGACGGCTCGATCGCCGAAGTCGGGCTGCTCGACACCCCGACTGCCCTGACCATCCGCGAAGGACGCCTGGTCGAAGCGACGGGCCCCGACGGGAGCCGGCTGCTCGAGCTGCTGACCGCGCACGGCGAGGAGGCGACCTGCGTCGCCGAGCTCGGGATCGGGACCAACGAAGAAGCCGAGCTCTGCGGCAACATCCTCGAGGACGAGAAGATCCTCGGAACCTGCCACCTCGCCTTCGGGGCCTCGGCCGCGATCGGCGGCACCGTCCAGGTCCCGGTCCACCTCGACTGCGTGGTGCTGGAACCGACGATCGCGCTCGACGGAGAGACGGTCGTCAGCGGCGGCGGGCTCCTCGTCTGAGGGCGAGCGGGGACGATGCCGCCCCTCCTCGCCGTCCCCAACGTCTCCGAGAGCGGGGACCGGAAGCGGCTCGACCGCCTGCAGAGCGCTTTCACCCGCGGGGTGCGGCTGCTCGACCGCCACTCCGACGCCGACCACGGCCGCAGCGTCTTCACCCTCGCGGGCGACCCCGGGGCGCTGACCGAGGCGCTGGCAGGAGGTGCCGAGGAGGCGCTCGAGACGATCGACATGCGCAGCTACAGCGGCGCCCATCCGGCGATCGGCGCGCTCGACGTCTGCCCTGTGGTCTGGTTCGATCCCGGGAGCCGAGGCGCTGCCCGCACCGAGGCGGCCGCGGTCGCCGAGCAGATCGGAGGTCTCGGGATTCCCGTTTTCCTCTACGGCGAGCTGGCACGGGAGCCCGGGCGCTCCGAGCGCGCCTACTTCCGCAACGGCGGCCTGGCGGAGCTGTGGCTGCGGATGGAGTCGGGGGAGTTGCGACCGGACTTCGGCCCCGCGGTGCCGCACCCGACCGCCGGGGCCACGCTGGTGACGGCGCGCCCGCCGCTGGCGGCCTTCAACGTCGAGCTCGACAGCGGCGACGTCGAGGTCGCCCGCTCGGTTGCCGCCGGCCTGCGCGAGGCGGGCGGCGGCCTCAAAGGGGTGAGGGCGATCGGGCTCCTGCTCTCCAGCGGCCGCGCCCAGGTATCGACCAACGTCCACGACCCGCTCGCGGTCCCGCTAGGCGAGGTCGTCGATCGCGTCCGCGAACTGGCGGTACCACTGGGGGCACGGCCGATCGAGGCGGAGCTGGTCGGCCTGATCCCCCGAGCCGCCCTGCGCGACTACCCGACCGATGTCCCGATGCGGGCCTTCGACCCAAGCCGCCACGTGATCGAGGCGCGCCTGGCGGAGGCGACCGACTAGATTTCGAACTGCATCAAATTCTCCTCCAGTAGAGGGAGAATTTGATGCAGTTCGCACTCATGGCTCAGACGAGGAAAAAGCGACAGCGCAAGCGCCGAGGTACGCAGGGCGGGCGGATCGACACGAAGCCGCGCCGCAGCCGCCCGCGCTCCCGCGAGGAGGCGAAGGCGCAGGCGCGGTCCAAACGCAGGCCGGCGACCAAAGAGGACCTGCCGCCGACCTGGCGCAGCTCGTTCCTCCGCGGCGCCCTGATGGCCGTGATCTTCGCCGTGCTCCTGGCGATCTTCGGCAACTCGATCGGCGCCGCGGCGATCCTCGGCGTCTGCATGCTCGCGATCTACGTGCCGGGGACCTACTACATCGAGACGGCGCTCTGGCGCCGCCGCGAGCGCGCCCGCATCCGCGCCCGGGAGGAATAGTGGCCCTCGACGTCGAGATGCTCACGGTGGGGCAGATCGGCGAGAACTGCTTCCTGTTCCGGCCGCAGGGCGGGGACGAGCTGCTGATCGTCGACCCCGGGGAGGAGCCCGAGCGCATCCTCGCCGCAGTCGAGGCGACGGGCGCCACGGTCTCGGCGATCCTGCTCACCCACTGCCACTTCGACCACATCGGCGCGGTCGCCCCCGTCGCGCGGGCGACCGGCGCACCCGTCTACTGTCCGGAGATCGAGGTGCCCGTCCTCGCCGACATCATGGCCTACGTCCCCTGGGCCGGCTTCGGCCCGTACGAGAGCTACGAGGCCGACGAGATCGTCCGCGGCGGCGAGACGCTGGAGCTCGCCGGCATGGAGATCGAGGTCGTCTTCACCCCCGGCCACAGCCCCGGCCACGTCACCTACGCGGTCAAGGGCGAGCCGGCGATCTTCTCCGGCGACGTCCTCTTCCAGGGCTCGGTCGGCCGCGTCGACCTCCCCGGCGGCGACGGCCCGGCCCTGCTCGCCTCGATCGCCAAGCTGATGGAGGCCTACCCGGAGGAGACGGTCGTCCACCCCGGCCACATGGGCCTGACGACGCTCGGGGCGGAGCGGGCGACGAATCCCTTCCTCGGCTCGCTGGCGCGCTAGGCACCATGGCGAGCAAGTTCCAGGCCCCGCGCGGGACCTTCGACATTCTCCCCGCGCAAGCGCGCGCGCGGCGCCGCCTCGAAACGGCAGCCGCGACCGTCTTCGCCCGCGCCGGCTACGAGCCGATCACGACCCCGGTCTTCGAGGACACCGACCTCTTCGAGCGCGGCGTCGGCAAGTCGACCGACATCGTCCGCAAGGAGATGTTCACCTTCGAGGACAAGGGCGGCCGCAGCCTTACCCTGCGGCCGGAGGGGACCGCCTCGGTCTGCCGCGCCTACCTCGAGCACGGGATGCAGAAACTGGCGCAGCCGGTGAAGCTCTTCTACCTCGGCCCGTTCTTCCGCCACGAGCGCCCGCAGGCCGGGCGCTACCGCCAGTTCCACCAGCTCGGGATCGAGTGCATCGGCACCGACTCGCCGCTCGCCGACGCCGAGGTGATCATGCTCCTCGCCGACCTGCTGGGCGAGCTCGGCGTGCCGGGGGTGGAGCTGCGGCTCGGCAGCCTCGGCTCCTTCGAGGCGCGGCGCGCCTACCTGGAGGGCCTGAAGGCGCACCTGCACGCTCACGAGGCCGAGCTCTCCAAGGACGTGCGCGAGCGGATCGACATCAACCCGCTGCGCGCCTTCGACGCCGACGACGAGGGGACGCGCGGGGTGATGGCGAGCGCGCCGACGATCGTCGAGCGGCTCGAGGGCGAGGACGCCGAGCACTTCGAGGAGGTGCGGACGCTGCTCGACGCCGCCGGCGTCGGCTACACGATCGACCCCACCCTGGTCCGCGGCCTCGACTACTACACGCGGACGATCTTCTCCTTCGTCTGCGACCGGCTCGGGGCGCAATCGGAGATCGGCGGCGGCGGCCGTTACGACGGCCTGGTCGAGCAGCTCGGCGGCGCCCCGACGCCCGCCATCGGTTTCGCGGCCGGGATCGAGCGGATCCTGCTGGCGCTGGACGAGGAGGTGGCGGGGGAGGGCCGCGACGCCTTCGTCGCGGTCGCCGACCCGGGCCAGCGGCAGCGGGCGACGGTGCTGGCGGCCGAACTGCGCCACGCAGGCCTCGCGGTCGAGCTCGATCTCGCCGGCCGCAGCCTCAAGAGCCAGCTCAAACACGCCAACCGGATCGGCGCCCGCCGCGTCCTCATCCTCGACGCCGACGGTAGCGCCCAACTGCGCGAGATGGAGTCGGGGGAGCAGCGCGCGGTCGATCCCGGCAACCTTGTCGAAGAGATGAGAGGACGAGCATGACCGAGCCGGAGGTAATTCCCGCGGCACTGAGAGAAGCCGAAGCTGTAGCCAAGGTGCTGCGCCCCGGTGAGCCGGTTCTTCGTCCGAACGCGTACCGCGACACCTGGTGCGGCCAGATCCTGCCCGACGAGGTCGATTCGCAGGCGCGGGTCGGTGGCTGGGTCCACCGCCGCCGCGACCACGGCGGCCTGATCTTCATCGACCTGCGTGACCGCACCGGCATCGTCCAGCTCGTCTTCAACCCCGACAGCTCCGGCGCCTCCTTCGAGCTCGCGCACAAGCTGCGGGCCGAGGACGTGCTGAGCGCCGTCGGGACGGTGGTCAAGCGCTCCGAGGAGACCGTCAATCGCGAGCTCGCCACCGGCGAGGTCGAGCTGCTGGTCACCGAGGCCGAGCTGCTCGCGGGCGCCGAGACGCCGCCCTTCCAGGTCGAGGGCTTCTCCGGCGAGGTCGGCGAGGACACGCGGCTGCGCTACCGCTATCTCGACCTGCGCCGCGAGCAGATGCAGCAGGCGCTGGCGCTGCGCCACCGCGTCGTCGCGGCGATGCGCCAGTTCCTCGACGGCGAGGGCTTCCTCGACATCGAGACGCCGGTGCTGACCCGCTCGACCCCCGAGGGCGCCCGCGACTTCCTCGTCCCCAGCCGCCAGCAGCAGGGGTCCTTCTACGCGCTGCCGCAGTCGCCGCAGCTCTTCAAGCAGCTGCTGATGATGTCCGGGTTCGAGCGCTACTACCAGGTCGCCCGCTGCTTCCGCGACGAGGCGACCCGCGCCGACCGCCAGGCCGAGTTCACCCAACTAGACGTGGAGATGTCCTTCGTCGGCGGCGAGGACGTCATCGACGTCAACGAACGGCTCCTCGCGCATGTCTTCGACCGCGTCGGCGGCCCCGAGATCGAGGTGCCGATGCAGCGGATGGGCTACGACGAGGCGATGGGGCGGTTCGGCACCGACCGGCCCGACCTGCGCTTCGGCCTCGAGCTGGTCGACCTCGGCGACGCCCTGCGCGGGACCGAGTTCAAGGTCTTCCGCTCGGTGCTGGAGGGCGGCGGCTCGATCCGCGGCCTCAACGCCGGCCGCCGCGAGCTGCCGCGCTCCGAGCTCGACGGCCTGATCTCCCGCGCCCAGGAGCTGGGCGCGAAGGGGATGGTCTGGGCCTTCCGCGAGGGCGACGGCTGGCGCTCGCCGACCGCGAAGTTCCTCAGCGACGAGGAGCTCACCGACCTCAACCGGCGGCTCGGCGCCGAGGAGGGCGACCTGCTGCTGCTGGTCGCCGACGAGCGCCCGGTCACCGACGCGGTCCTCGGGCAGATGCGCCTCGACCTCGGGGAGAAGTTCGGCTTGATCGACGAGAACGAGCACCGCTTGGTCTGGATCGTCGACTGGCCGCTGATGGGGTGGAACGAGGCAGAGAAGCGCTGGGACTCGCTGCATCACCCCTTCACCGCGCCCGCCGGGGATTTCGACCCGGACAACCCGGGCGGGGCGCGTGCCCAGGCCTACGACGTCGTCTGGAACGGGCAGGAGCTCGGCGGCGGCTCGATCCGTATCCACAGCGCCGAGGTGCAGGAGCAGGTCTTCGCCGCCCTCGGCATCGACCGCGAGACCGCCGAGGCGCGCTTCGGCTTCCTGCTGGAGGCGCTGCGCTACGGCGCCCCGCCGCACGGGGGCATCGCCTACGGCGTGGACCGCATCGTCCAGCGCCTCTACGGCGCCGAGACGATTCGCGACGTCATCGCCTTCCCCAAGACCGCCTCCGGCTTCGACCTCCTCACCGGCGCACCCGCCCCGGTCGACGAGCTGCAGCTGCGTGAGCTCGGCGTTGCAATCCACAAACCGAAACTCGCAGGGCACTGAAGTGGGCCTGCGGGACTGGATACCCCGCAGGTGGCGCCCGACGCCGGGCCCGGGGCAGACGCCGGTCCACGTCGACGACCCCGGCTACGACAGCTGGGAGGTCGTGCGCGACTTCAGCGACGTCCGCACCGCCCGCGCCTGGCACCAGGCCCTGATCGAGGCCGACATCGAGGCGGTCCTCACCGCCGACTGGCCGCTCGACCGCTTCGGCCGCGGCGACATCGCCCTCCGCGTCCCGGCCGAGCGCTGGAGCGAGGCCGAGTGGCACCTCTCCAACCTCGACGACGGGTGGGTTTGAAGCGCGC
Organism: Solirubrobacterales bacterium; assembly: GCA_035712505.1. Lineage (GTDB taxonomy): Bacteria > Actinomycetota > Thermoleophilia > Solirubrobacterales > 70-9 > VAYN01. The sequence goes on along the minus strand of DASTAR010000104.1, from coordinate 5,787 downwards.
CCGGCGGTGGTAACTTTGCACCAGGCTCGAGCCCGTGCGAGAGCCGTCTCACCGTTTGACCCAACACAAACGGCGCGGGAGCCGACAAGTCTCCAAGTCCCTTGGGATTCGGGGCAGGCACCCACCTTCACTTGAAGGGATCAAAGCCAGAGGCGGCAACGGCGGGTTGGGGCCTTTTTCGTGCGCCAGCTGCGACTGAATTGGCACAAACGGCGCGCCACACGCGCGTTCTGGCGCTTCACGATCGCCGGTATGGGATCTCCGAGCGGACTTCGACACCCTGAGGGTGCTCAACTCCGCACTCGTTCTCTTGACCAACGGGTAGCAGACCTTGCCCAGCGACAGCACGGGGTGGTGGCCCGGCGGCAGTTGCTTGCGTTGGGCATGGGGAGGAGGGCAATCACCGGCCGCCTGGAGCGCGGGCAGCTTCATAAGGTTTTCCGTGGTGTCTATGTGGTGGGGGTGCGACGGATCTCGAAGCGTGGCCGGTGGATGGCCGCGGTGCTCGCTTGCGGTGACGACGCGATCTTGAGCCATCGATCGGCTGCTCGCTTCTGGCAGCTTCTGCCGCCCGCAAGCGAATTGGTTGATGTCACGTGCTCCAAGACTGAAGTTGAGAGGAAGGGGATCATGGGGCACCGCTCGTCGCTGCAGCAGGACGAGTGGCTCGTGCGGGACGGAATACCCGTGACGTCGCCGTTTCGGACTGTCTTCGACCTCGCGGCCGAGGCGAAGATGCGGGAGTTGGAGCGGGCGTTTCACGAGGCGGAAGCTCGACAGCTGACGGATCGCGTGTCGCTGCCGCTGTTGCTGGAGCGGTATCCCGGGCGGAGGGGGTCGAAGAACTTGCGAGCGCTGCTCGAGGCTCGGCAGCCGGTTGGGACCACGCGGAATGACTTCGAGGAGGCGTTCTTGGGCCTTGTCGACCGAGGTGGCCTGCCGCGCCCGCGGATGAACGCGCCGCTGGCAATCCGCGGGCGCTTCTTCGAGATCGACGCGCTCTGGGAGCGCGAGCAGGTGGCTGTGGAGCTCGACAGCCGCGGCATCCACGGCACGCACAAGAAGTTCGAGAGCGACCGGCAGCGCGACCGCATCCTCGTCGCCGAAGGTTGGCGAACGATGCGGATTACCTGGCGGCAGCTGAAGGAGGAACCGCAGGAGATCGCATGGGATCTGAGGTCGGCGCTTGAACGGGCCGTGCCGTAAGAGGGCAGGCCCTGAGAGAGGCGTTGGGGAGGCAGCGCTCTACTCTTGACGACATGGAGCGGGAGCTTTTTGAGCACTACCTGCGTGATGAGAGCCGGCTTGGGCCGGCTGCCAAGGGGGCCTTTACGGGCGCTGCAGGTGGGGCTGCCTGTGGGGATCTGTCGCGCATTTCGTTCCTCGTCGAAGACGGGCGCGCTCATTCAGTCACCTTCGACGCGGAGGGGTGCGGCGCCACGCGGGCAGCCACGGCTGCCGTCGCCGAAATGATCGATGGCTCTCTTGTTCTCGATGTCGCTCTGATCGATGTAGACGCTGTCGATCAAGCGATTGGTGGCCTCACGCCCGCGAAGCGGCATGCGGCGCAGCTCGCCAGCGACGCGCTGCACAGGGCACTCCAGGGCGCCGCCTCCTCGTCCCAAGACCTGATCCCGAACTCAGGGGGAATGGCCATCTCACTTGAAGATCGAGGTGGCCATTCCCCCCAACCGCAGCGCCTAGCCGTCGCCATGTCCGGCGGCGTCGACAGCGCGGTCGCCGCCCTCCTCGCCCGCGAGGAAGGGGCCGAGGTGGTCGGGATCACGGTCAAGCTCTGGACCGATCCGGAGACCGACGGGGCCAAGGCCTGCTGCTCGCCCGAGGCCGTGCTCGGCGCCCGCGGCCTCGCCCACCAGCTCGGCATCCCGCACTTCACCCTCGATCTCGAGGATGACTTCCGCCGCCGCGTCGTCGCCCGCTTCATCGGCGGCTACGCCGAGGGCCAGACGCCGAACCCCTGCATCCTCTGCAACGGCGAGGTCCGCCTGGCGGCGATGGTCGACTTGGCCGAGCGGCTCGGCGCCGAGCGCCTGCTGACCGGCCACTACGCCCGCATCGTCGACGACCCCGGCGGGCCGCTCATCGCCACCGCCGCCGATCAGGCCAAGGACCAGAGCTACATGCTCGCCGCCCTGCCGCCGGGGCTCCTCGACCGCCTCGGCTTCCCGCTCACCGACCTGACCAAGCCCGAGGTCCGCGAGATCGCCGCCCGCCACGACCTCTCGGTTGCGAAGAAGCCCGAGAGCCAGGATCTCTGCTTCCTCGCCGGGCAGGGCAAGCGCGGCTTCCTGCGCCGCCACGGCGGCCTGCGCGAGCGCGACGGCGCCATCCTCGACAGCGCCGGGCGCACCCTCGGCCGCCACCGCGGCCACCACGACTTCACCGTCGGCCAGCGCCGCGGCATCCGCGTCTCCGCCGCCGAGGCGCTCTACGTGCTCGCCACCGATGCCGAGGCGAACACGGTCACGGTCGGCACCCGCGCCGAGCTGGAGAAGCGCAGCGTCGTGGTCCGCGACGCCGTCCTGCACCGCGACGGCAGCACGGTGGACGCCGTGAAGCTTCGCTACCGGTCCCGTGCCCTCCCCGCCACCGTCTCGGCGGCGGGGAGGGGGCGGCACCCGGTACTGGAAGTGACGCTGGCCGAGGCCTTCCCTGGCGTGGCGCCCGGCCAGACGGCGGTGTTGATGGCCGGCGATCGCATCGTCGGCCACGGCACCATCGCCGGTTAGGACTGCAGCCGGTTAGGACTGCGTCGTCGAAGCCTGTTCCTGTTCTTTGGCTTCCCGTTCAGCACGGCGCTGATCGCGCTGCATGTGGGCGACCGCTTTCACGCAGTTGCTGTAGTCGGTCCCCTTCTGCCCTTTGACGTGCTTCTTGCTTTCGTCCTTGCAGGCCTGCTTGGGGGTCAGTTCCTGGTGGTCGGCCTGCTTCAGCGTGTGCACGCACTGGCTGAACTCGGTCCCCTTCTGGCCCTGGACGTGCTTCTTGCTTTTGCCTTTGCAGTAGTAGCCGTAGGCATGCCCGTTCGGCGAGGTGGCCGGATGGGTCGGGTGGGTCGGGTGTTCGGGTGCGTATTCAGGACCCGTGGCCCCTGCCACGCTCGGCACAGCCCCCATCGCCATGACTGCCAGGCCTGCTGCGAGCTTCGAACGCAACCTCATCTTCGTTCTCCTTCCGCGAGTCGAATAGTCGATTCCCCTCTGGAACGCAGGGGGGAGTCCCATATAAGCCCGAACTTTCGGCTTCGATGCCCCGAATCGAACAAATATTTAGGCTCCCTAACATGAGGGCGAAGGAGATCCGAGACACCTACCTGACGTTCTTCGCCGAGCGCGGGCACAAGATCGTCCCTTCCGCCTCCCTTGTCCCTTCGGTCCACGATCCCTCGGTCCTGCTGACGACGGCCGGCATGCAGCCGTTCAAGCCCTACTTCCTGGGGCGCGAACGGCCGCCGGCGCCGCGCCTCGCCGACGTGCAGAAATGCTTCCGCACCACCGACATCGAAGAGGTCGGGAACACCGCCCGCCACATGACCTTCTTCGAGATGCTCGGCAACTGGAGCTTCGGCGACTACTTCAAGGCCGAGTCGATCCCCTGGGGCTGGGAGCTCTCGACCCAGGGCTTCGGGATGGACCCGGAGCGGATCTGGGTGACCGTCTTCGGCGGCGACGAGGAGCTCGGCCTCGGCCCCGACACCGGGGCGATCGAGATCTGGCGCGCCACCGGCGTCCCCGAGGAGCGGATCGTCCGCCTCGGCCGCGAGGACAACTTCTGGCAGGCGGGGCCGGCCGGTCCCTGCGGCCCCTGCTCGGAGCTCTATCTCGACCGCGGTCCTGAGTTCGGCGCCGAGGGCGAGCGTCCCGGCGACGACACCGACCGCTTCCTGGAGTTCTGGAACCACGTCTTCATGAGCTACGACCTCGCCGAGGACGGGACCCTCACCGAGCTGCCGATGAAGAACATCGACACCGGCATGGGCCTCGACCGGATGGCGGCGATCCTCCAGGACGTCCCCTCGGTCTTCGAGACCGACCACGTGCGGCCGCTGATCGGGCTGGCCGAAGAGCTCTCCGGGCGGCGCTACGACGAGGGCGGTGCGGTGACGCGGGCGATGCGGATAGTCGCCGACCACAGCCGCGGCGCAGCGTTCCTGATCGCCGACGGGGTCGTCCCCTCCAACGAGGACCGCGGCTACATCCTGCGCCGGATCATGCGAAGGGCGATCCAGCAGGGGCGGACGCTCGGCCTCGAGGCACCTTGGTTGGGCCGCTTCGCCGAGCGGACGATCGAGCTGATGGGCGACGCCTACCCGGAGCTAGTCGCCGAGCGGGAGACGATCCGGCGCTGGGTCGGCGACGAGGAGGAGAGCTTCGGCCGCACGCTCGAGCGCGGCAGCGAGCTGCTGGAGCGGTTGGTTGCGGAGGCTGAACGCGGCGAGACCTCCTGGATCGACGCCGCCGATGCATTCAAGTTGCACGACACCTACGGCTTCCCCTACGACCTGACCAAGGAGCTGCTGGCCGAACGCGGCCTCTCGGTCGACGACCAGGGCTTCGAGGAGCTGATGGAGGAACAGCGGGCGCGCGCCCGGATGGGTGCCGCCACCGCCCACGGCTCCGAGAACACGCACGAGCGCGTTGCCGCCTTCGCCGCCGGGGCGCCGCCGACCCGCTTCGTCGGTTACGAAACCCTGCGGGCGACGACCGGCCTCGCCGCGGTCGAGCCGGCCGACGGCAAGGCGCTTGTGAAGCTGGAGGAGAGCCCCTTCTACGCCGAGGGAGGGGGGCAGGTTGCCGACTCGGGCGTGCTGCGCTGGAACGGCGCCGAGGCGCGGGTCGTCGACGTCTACCGGCTCGGCGAAGACCAGGCGCTCGAGGTCGAGGCGGCCGCCGCGATCGAACCGGGCGTCGCCGTCGAGGCCGAGGTCGACCACGAGGCGCGCTTCGCGACGATGCGCAACCACACGGCGACCCACCTCCTCCACGCGGCGCTGCGCGAGCGGCTCGGCGCCCACGTTCGCCAGGCGGGCTCGGCCGTCCGCCCAGACAAGCTGCGCTTCGACTTCACCCATGGCCAGGCGCTGAGCGCCGAGGAGCTGCGCGACGTCGAGGACCGTGTCAACGAATGGATCAAGGCGAGCCGGCCGGTGCGCTGGATGAACATGGACCGCGAGGAGGCCGAACGGCTCGGGGCGATGGCCCTGTTCGGAGAGAAATACGGCGAGTGGGTGCGGGTGGTCGAGGTCGACGCCGTCTCCCGCGAGCTCTGCGGGGGCACCCACGTCGCCAACACCGCCGAGTGCGGCATCTTCAAGATCACCTCCGAGGGATCCAGCTCCGCCAACGTGCGCCGGGTCGAGGCGATCACCGGCCCCGCGGCGATCGATTTCTTCCGCGAGCGCGAGGCGCAGCTGCGCGAGGCCGGCGAGCTGCTGGGCAACCCGCAGGACCCGGTCGCCGCGGCGCGGCGGGCGGCTGAGCGGTCGAAGCAGGCGGAGAGCATCCAGAAGCAGGAGGCGGAGAAGCGCCTGCGGGAGGACTTCCAAAGCTTCCTGGAGGGAGCCAGGGAGGTGGCGGGGGTGCGGGTGATAAGGCGAAGCGATCCGCTGTTGGCTGACGGGAAGCAGCTGCGGAGCTTGGCGAAGGAACTGCTGTCGGCGGCGGGGCAGGGTCCGGTTGCGGTGATGCTGGGCGGAGTTGCAGGCGAGAAGGTCGGGATGATCGCCCTCCTCTCGCCCGCGGCGGTCGAGATGGGCTTGTCGGCGGC
>DASTAR010000103.1:0-2993 GCA_035712505.1 Solirubrobacterales bacterium | reverse complement strand
GCCTACAACCACGCCGACTGGTACGTCCAGGAGGTGCTCCTCTACGCACGCGCCTACGGCCGTCTTCCCTCCGACCTGGTCGGCTCACTGACCGGCCTCACCGAGGGGGCTCACTTCCCGATCGCCGCCAACGCCCGCTACGCCGACGACATCGCCGCCCGCGAAGCGATCAAGGAAGGCGACAGCCTCGGCAGCGCCGGCGAAGTCATCTCCTCCTCCCCCACCCCGCGCGGGATCAACATCTTCACCACGGAGGGGGCGCCGGTCGTCGCCGTCAACGACGGGGTGGTCCGCAAGCTCGGCCACTCCTCGAAGCTGGGCAACTTCATCGTCCTCGAAGACACCTACGGCAACCGCTACACCTACGCCGAGCTCGGCAAGCTGGTCCGGGACCACCGCCTGGTGGTGACGCCGAGCGGCAAGCAGAAGCGGGTGCCGGTCGAAAGCCAGAACCTGCGTCCGCGCCTGCGCGCCTATCCTGGCCGCGTCAAGAGCGGCAACGCCACCGACAAGCTGAAGGCGGCGCTGGCGGCCAGCGGCGAGGGCTCGATCCGGGTCGGCTCGAAAGTGATCGCCGGAACGATGCTGGCCCGCGTCGCCGCGGGCGCCGACGGGATCGACCCCCACATCAACTTCTCGATCCGCCCGGCCGGCAAGGGGGCGCCGCGGATCGACCCGAAGCCGATCCTCGACGGCTGGAAGCTGCTCGAAGCGACCGCCGTCTACCGGGCCAAGGGCAAGACCCCGTTCGCGAACCTCAGCGGCGCCGGCGTCCTGCTGCTCTCGAAGGAAGCTCTGCAGAAGCGCGTCCTCGCTGACAAGGGCCTCGAAATCTACGAATGCGGTCGCGAAGACATCGAAGCCGGCAGGATCGACCGCCGCGTCCTCGCCGTGCTCGAGTACCTCCGCACGAAGGGCTTTACGCTGGGGATCACCGCTCTGGAGTGCGGGCACAGCCTGATGACCACCTCGGGCAACGTCTCCGAGCACAGCACCGGCGACGCGGTCGACATCGCCGTCATCAACGGCGTCCCCGTCACCGGCCACCAGGGTCCGGGAACCATGACCGACGAACTGATCAAGGACGTCCTGCAGCTGCAGGGGACGATGCACCCGCACCAGGTGATCTCCCTCGAGGACCTGCCGGGCGAAACCAGCTTCGCGCTGCCCGACCACTACGACCATGTCCACATCGGCTACCACCCGATCGAAGGCGGCCCGGAAGCGCAGTTCACGGCGCTGCTGAAGCCGAACCAGTGGCAGCGCCTGATCAACCGCCTCGGCCAGATCGAAAACCCGGACGTGCCGGTCAGCCCCTCGAAATACGCGGTCCCGGATCAGACCGATGGCGGCATCGCCGCCGGCGCCGGCGACTGAGCCGGCGCCCGCCGGGCTGAGCGGCGAGAATCGCCCCTTGGCCAAGCTCTTCGGATTCGTCCAGTTCGACTTCGCCGGGACGCTGCCGCTCGCCGACGGGCGGTACCTCGCGGGATCCCCCGGGAGCGGCGAGGAGACCGTTCTCGTCCTGCAGCAGCTCGGCGCTCCCGTCCTGGGTGAGCGTCGGCGCCGCCGTCGACCCGCTCCGGCCGAGCCCGAGCCGGCACCCGTCCGCCTCACTCGCGCCACCGTGATCCGCGCCGCCTCGCCCTTCGGGGAGCGGGCGCAGGCCGCCCGCTGGCTCGACGAATCGAGCGAGGACGAGGACGCGGTCGAGACGCTCACCAGCGAGGCGATCGCGGTCCTGAACCGCGCCCTCCACGCCCAAGCGGTCGTGGTCGCCGATCCTCGGATGCGCCAGCTCTCACCGGAGCAGGCCGAGCGGGTCCTGATCGGCTACGGCAGTGGCGAGGAGACCTCCGAGGGCCGCTACACCGACGCCCGCCAAGTCGGCGTCGGACCCCGCACCGCCTCGCGCCGCCGTCGCCGTGAGGAAGAGCTGCGCCCCCAGGAGCGCGTCACCGCCATCATCCGCGGCCGCGAGCAGCTCGACGCCTGTGAGACCCTCCTCCTCCGCGCCCGCGCCGACCTCGACGCCGGCCGCGATCGCGAGGCGGGTCTGCAGTTACAGGTAGGCCTGGAGGCGCTGCTGACCGAGCTCGATGGCGCCGTCGAAGACGCCGACCACGAGAAGGACATGGCGACCCTGCGAGAGCATCAGGCGGCCGAGCAACCGGCCGAGATCGAGGAGACGCTCGCCATCTGCGAGCGGGTACTTCGTCGTCGTCGGGTCCTGCGCACCTAGCGCGGCGACTTATCCGTATATATCCCGGAAAACTCGCCCCGCTCAGAGGGCAAGGCGCTGCGCGACGGCTTCGTCGAGCAAGGACTCGGCGAGATGGTGGGCCTCGTCAAGCAGCACGCCCTCGATCGAGGGGATGCCGATGACGGTCAGCCCCGCCGCCCGGGCCGCCGCCACCCCCGTCGGCGAGTCCTCGAGCGCGACCACCGCGGGGCCTGGCTCAACCCCCAGCCGCCGGCAGGCCTCGACGTAGGGATCGGGCGCCGGCTTCGGCGCCGCCACCTCGTGGGCACTGAGGACCACCTCGAAGAAGCCCTCGAAACCGGCGAGCTCGATCGAGCGGCGCACGAAGCGCAGCGGCGAGTTGGAGACGAGGCCGAGCGGCACCCCCTGCTCGCGCAGGCGCTCGAGCAGCTCGCGGGCACCGAGCATCGCCTCCACCCCGTGCTCGAGCTCGGCGACGACCAGCTCGTTCAGCTCCTCGATCAGCTCCGCCGCCCGCCCCGGCTCGCCGAGGCGGCGTTCGAGGATGCCGCCGGCGATCTCGGCCGAGGTGCCGACCAGCTCCAGCTTGTCGGCTCGGCTGAACTCGGTGCCGCGCAGCTCGAAGAGGTCCTGCTCGGCGCGAGTCCAGACCGACTCGGTGTCGAGGAGGAGGCCGTCGTTGTCGAAGACGACGGCGTCGGGCAAGGAGGGTGGCATGGGCGCGGGATCATTCCATCTTCGGCACTGAAACCGTTAGCGTCGCCCAATG
>DASTAR010000102.1:0-13431 GCA_035712505.1 Solirubrobacterales bacterium | reverse complement strand
GGGCCCCCCCCACCCCCGATTCGGTCCGTAGCTAGGGTGCGCGGCGTGTTGATCGAGCTACAGAGCCATTCGACGGTCTCCGATGGGCAGCTGAGGCCGTCCGAGGTTGTCTCCGAAGCTGCAAGGGCTGGGGTTACGACGCTAGCGCTGACGGACCATGACGCGGTTGCCGGCGTCTCAGAGGCAGCTGAAGCTGCGGAGCGGCTGGGGATCGAGCTGGTCCCGGCCATCGAGATGTCCTGCGTGCATCGGTATGCGGAAGACCTTCATGTGTGCGGGTACTGGGTCGACCTCGAGAAGATCGCGCCCGCTTGCGACCGGGCCCAGCAGGAGCGGCGGGCGCGGGCTGGGGAGATCGTTCAGAACCTGCGGCGGGAGGGCTTCGACCTGACGCTCGAGGATGCGATCCGGGAGGCCGGCGCGGCGGACTCGATCGGCCGGCCTCACATCGCCAGGGCCGCCGGTGCGACCGGGGACCTCGGTCCCTTCTTCGAGGAGTACCTGGTGCCCGGCGCCAAGGCCTTCGTGCCCCGTCGCTGGCCGACCGCCGAGGAGGCCGTCGAGACGATCCGCGAGGCCGGCGGCGTCGCCGTCGTCGCGCACCCCTACTGGGACGTCAAGGATCCGGCACAGGTAGAGGACCTGGTCCGCTCCCTACGGCCCGACGGCGTCGAGGCCTACTACCCGAGCCACACGAAGGAGCAGACCGCACACCTGCTCCAGCTCTGCGACGAGCTCGGCCTGGTCCCCACCGCCAGCTCCGACTACCACGGCCCGACCCACAAGACCTTCGCCGAGTTCGGCGCCTACGACACCTTCGGCCTGGGCGAGCCGCAGGTGCCGGCTAGGCCTTGACCTCTTCCCGCCGCTCATAGCGCGCCAACTCGGCAGCGGCGACCTGCGCACGGACCCAGCCGACGAATTCATCCTCGTCGATCGTCTCATCCCCCAACTCGTCCAACTTCTTTGAGATCTTCTTCCGATCCGTATCAATTGGCGCCCAGGGAAGGTGAGCCAGCATTTCCAGCATGCAATCCCAGGCGACGTGCTTGTTGTCGCAGGGCAACGGACGGTGCCGGATGATCGCGGCGCAGCAACGAGCTGCCTGCTCGACCGGCTCTGGGTAGAAGACGAGCTCATCGGAATCGCCGAACGGCGCCGCCAGCGCCGCTTCCGACTTCGAGCGGGAGATCATCGGTTCCACCTCGTCCGCCGCCATGTGCTTCGCCGCCGCCACGATCAAGACGAAGCGCTGGAACGTCAGCTTGCCATGCATGGGACTTATTAAAGCAGATCTTCACTAAATTTGTTGTCTTACAACCGCGCTTCCTTTTGCAAAACAGACAGTCAGTCTCCTTAGGGATTTTATGCTGTAACATCCATTTGCCTATGGCAAGCCGATCGATCAGCCTCCGTCTTCCAGAGAAAATGGCAGCTGAACTTGCCGCCATTGCGCGGACTCAGGACGTGCCGCTGTCCGAGGTCGTTCGGCAGGCGGTGGAGAACTACATCACGTCGCGCTTCGCCGATAAGGATTTTCAGCGACGCCTCAAGAAGCACCTGGAAGAGGAGCTCGAGATCCTCGAACGGCTCGCGGAATAGCGGCGGCCTACCCCGTAAACGGGTGCGTGGGGATCTTGCCGCCGGCTTCCAGGAGGTCGAAGCCGTCGGGGGTGTGGAGGTGGTCGGGGCCGGTGCCGGGGTGACCGGTTATGCCGTACTGCCAGACGATCTTCTTCGTCTCAGGGTCGATGATGACGACGCGGTGGCGGTAGTCGTCGTTGACGGCGATGTCGCCGCTGGGGAGGCGCTCGGCGAGGCTCGGGTGGTTGAGCCGGCCTTCGCCTGATTCGGGGCGGTAGGACCAGAGGACCTTGCCGGCGCGGTTGAACTCGTAGATGCCGCCCGGGTCGGCGTAATCGACGACCAGGTACTTGTCCGGACCGAGCTGCTGCGGGTCGGAGGGATAGGAGATCGGCAGCTGCAGGCTCCAGACGAGCTTGCCGTTGCGGGTGATCTCGTCGATGTAGGAGCCGTTGACCTCGGAGACGAGGATGTCGCCGTTTTCCAGTGGGGTGTCCCCGTTCGGCGAGCCGAGCCGGCGCGGCGGATCGTGGGTGCATTCAGCCGGGTCGCCGAATTCGCGCAGCACCTTCTTCTGCGGGGAGATGATCAGGATCCGGCAGTTCTGGGCATCGGCGACGGAGACGTTGCCGTCGCCCAGCAGGTAGGCGTCGTCGGGCTCGTGCAGGTAGCCTGGTTGCGAGCCGGTCTGCCCCGCGTGCCCGTAGGACCAGAGCAGCTTCCCCGCCGGGAAGGAGAGCTGGACGATGCGCTCGTTCTCCTCCTCGTTGGAGATGATCTGGGTGCCGCCGTGGGTGAAGAAAGCGTCGTCGGGGAAGTAGAAGCCGCCCGGCGGGGCCGGGTGCGCCTTCGAGGGGTAGCGCCAGAGCACCTGCTTGCGGTTGTTGACGACGATGATCCGGTTGTTGCCCCGGTCGGCGATCATCAGCCGACCTTCGAACGGCGGCTGCTTGCCCGAGGCGCTCGCGCTCGCTTTCGACTTCGATCCCCCGGCTCTGCCTTCCGCCACCTGCTTCTTCGCCGGGCGCAGCAGCAGCGCGACCACCGTGGAGAGCGCTTCGCCGCCGGCACCCGTGCCGCCGACCAGATAGGCGGAGTGACCGAAGCCGGCGACGGCGCCACCGGCCACGGGCCGCGGCAGGGGCGGACCCGGCGCGATGTTCCCCGTGGCGGGATCGAAGCGCCAGCTGCGCGCGCTCGCACCACCGGCTTCTTCGCCGCCGAGCACGTAGATGTCAGGGCCGAGGACCACTGCGGCGGCGTGTGAGATCGGCTGGGGCAGGCGGCCGATCTGCCGCGAGGTCCCCTGGGCCGGATCGACTTCCTGAATCGCGCCGGTCGGGCTGCCGCTCGCGGTCTCGCCGCCGAATGCGTAGATGCGACCCCCGAGGGCAGCAACCGCGAGGTAGCGAGCCGGTACTTCGAGGTCGGCGACATGGCTGAAGGAGTGGCCGTCGGCGGTGGAGAGAACCGCAGGATCAGGGGTCGTGCCGTCGTAGCCGCCGAGGACGTAGGCCCTTCCGCCGACGGTGACGGCACTGAGATCGGAGCGGACGGCTGGCAGGTGGCCGATGACGGTTGCCGTAGTTTCCGCCCCGGGCGAGAGCTTGGCCGGCAGCGCCTGCACCTCGTCGGTACTCGTTTCGGTCCCGCCCCCGAAGACGAGGACCTTTTCGCTGAGCGTGGTAGCCGCGGCATCGTGGAGGGGTCCGGCCAGCGACCCGACAGGCTGGAGCCTCCCCGAGTGCCCGAGCAGGAACACCCCTTCGACCGAGGCTTCGCTCGAGTCGAGCCCCCCGGCGATCAGCGCACCCCCGGGGACCACCGTCGTCGCCTCGCCGGAGATCGGAGCCGGCAGCGACCGCGACTGCCGGGCAACCAATTCCATCAGAGCCGCAGCAGCCGGATCGCCGGCACCACTCCCCGAGCTGGAACCGCCACCTCCACCCAGCGCCCGCACAACCAAGAAACCGCCGACCGCCAGGACGGCAAGCGGCAGGATCAACCGACGGCGTCGCTGTGCCCGGGAAGGCAGCCGACGCCGCGGTCCTTTAGCTGGCTCAGCCGGCACCCGCTGCACCCCTCCACCCTTGCGCGACCTGCTGAACCCCGCTTAAAGAAAAAGGGGGCCGGGAGTCCCTCTCCAGACACTCAACCACGAGCCATTGGCGAGTGGTGTCTGGAGAGGGACTCCCGGCCCCCCGCAAACCCTTGCAGCAAACTAAGCGGCCGCAGGCTCCCTGGCCGGAATCAGCCCCCGCTGCTCGAGGTAGGCCAGCAGCTTCTCCGCCGACTCCTCCGGGGTCTCGTTCTCGGTGTCGCAGACGAACTCGGGACGCTCCGGCTCCTCGTAGGGATCGGAGACGCCGGTGAATTCCTTGATCTCGCCCTTGAAGGCTTTCTCGTAGAGCCCCTTGACGTCGCGCTCGGCGCAGGTCTCGACCGAGGCCTTGACGAAGACCTCGATGAAGCGGTCGCCCATCAGCTCGCGGGCCTCGTTGCGGATCTCCTTGTAGGGGGAGATGGCCGCGGTGATCACCGGCACGCCGTTGCGGCTGAGCAGGTCGGCGACGAAGGCGATCCGCCGGATGTTGGTGTCGCGGTCCTCCTTCGAGAAGCCGAGCCCCTTCGAGAGGTTTTCGCGGACGATGTCGCCGTCGAGGATCTCCAGCTTCGAGCCGCGCTCGCGCAGGTGCCCCTCCAGCAGTCGGGAAATCGTCGTCTTGCCGGCCCCGGAGAGCCCGGTGAACCAGAGGGTGAAGCCCTTCTCACCAGCCATGCTTTGTCAGTCCTCCTTGTAAGCGTCGATCAGGATGTCGGCGACCTCGTTGCGCGAGAACTCCTGCGGCGGCCGTTCGCCGTTGCCGAGCATCTCGCGGACTTTGGTGCCACTGAGGAAAACGTGCGCCTCGTTGCCGTGGGGGCAGGTCTTGCCGGAGGCCATTCCCTCGCACTCGTTGCACCAGAAGCTGTGCTCGAAGAACAGCGGTTCGATGCCCAGCTCGGCGATGTCGATGTCGTCGAAGATCTTCTGGGCGTCGTAGGTGCCGTAGTAATCGCCGACTCCGGCGTGGTCGCGGCCGACGATGAAGTGGGTGGCGCCGTAGTTGCGGCGGACGATCGCGTGCAGGACCGCCTCGCGGGGGCCGGCGTAGTGCATCTTCGCCGGCTTGACGCCGAGCATCACCCGGTCGTTCGGGTAGTAGTTCTCCATCAGCACCACGTAGCAGCGCATCCGCACGTCGGCGGGGATGTCGCCGGCCTTGGTCTTGCCGATCAGCGGCTGGATGAAGAGCCCGTCGCAGGTCTCCAGCGCAGCCTTGGTCAGGTACTCGTGGGCGCGGTGGATCGGGTTGCGGGTCTGGAAGGCGACGATCCGCTTCCAGCCGCGCTTCTCGAACTCGGCCTTCGTCTCGGGCGCGGTCAGGTAGCGGCGCATGAAGGCGTCCTCGTGGTCGGGCAGGGCGTCGACCTCGATCGGGCCGGCGATGGTGCGGCTGCCCTCCTCGTAGATCGCGGCGACGCCCGGGTGCTCCCTGTCAGTCGTCTGGTAGACCGACTGCGCCTCGCGCTCGAGGTCGCGCTCGTAGATCTCCTCGACGGTGATCCGGCCGAGCTTCTTGCCTTCGTCGGAGGACAGCTCGACGACGTCCCCGACCGAGCAGTCGAGGTCGGTCGCCAGGGTGATCGGAATCGGCCAGTACTCGCCGTCGGCGGTCCGCATCTCGCTGCAGACGCGCTCCCAGTCGGCGGAGCCCTGGAAGCCGGTCAGCGGCGCGAAGCCGCCGTTGCCGATCATCTCGAAGTCCGCGGTGTGGCGCTCGGAAAGGGTCAGGGACAACTCAGCCATGGTCTCGCTCATCTGCTCGTTTCACCAATCGGGGGAGGTTAGGGGTGTTCTTGCGAATTAACGGGAATTTGCGCCGCTTCTTGCGGAGACGGCGCTAGTTGATTCCGCACTCGGTCTTGGCGAGGCCGCTCCAGCGGCCGTCGCGCAGGTCCCCGCCCGGTCCCACCGGCTTGGTGCAGTGGGTGCAGCCGATCGACGGGTAGCCGCGATCGTGGAGCGGGTTGTACGGGAGGTGGTGCTCACGGATGTAGTTCCAAACGTCGCGCTCGGTCCAATCCGCCAACGGGTTCAGCTTCCAGAGGTTGAAGCGCTTGTCCCAGCCGAACTTCGGCGTCTTGGAACGGGAGCTGGAGTCTGCCCGGCGGACGCCGGCGACCCAGCAGTCTACGGAAGACAGGGCGCGGCGCATCGGCTCGACCTTGCGGATCCCGCAGCAGGCGTCGGGGTCGCGGTTCCAGAGCTCGGGGCCGTGCTCGGCCTCCTGCTCGGCGAGCGTCAGGTTGTGGAAGCGGTCGAACTCGACCCCGAGCGCCTCGGCCAGGCGGTCGCGGGTCTCGTAGCTCTGCTCGAAGAGGACCTCGGTGTCGAGGTAGAAGAACCGCGCCTCCGGGTTGATCCGGCTCGCCATGTGCGCCGTCACCGAGCTCGTTTTCTGGAACGAGCAGGCGATGTAGTGGCGGTCGCCGAAGTTCTCGAACATCCACTCCATCGCCTCCTCCGCCGTGCTGCGCTCGAGGTCGGCGGCGATCGCCTCGTGATCGAGGTCCGCGGGTGTGGGGACGGTGCCTGACAGGGTGACGGGAGGTGGTTTCATCGCTTCGCTGGCGCGAGGCTAGATCGCGCACTCCCCCTCGCCCCGGATGACCTCGTAGGGGCTCGATCGATTCCAGTCGATGAACTGCTGCATCGTCTCCAGGCTGAACTCGGCCGGCAGCGTCAGCTCCTTGACCTCCGCTTCGAACGGCTCGGTACCGACGCGCTCGGCGAAGGCGTCGAACCCCTCGCCGTCGGCGCGGTCGGCCTCGTACATCCGGATCCAGCGCTCGACGGCCTCCGGCACGCGTTTCGCGGGCAGGCGCGATTTCAGGCGTTTGCCGAAGGCGACCGAGCCCGCGCCGGCGGTGCCGCCGATGTGGGGGATGTAGGCCGGCATCTGGCGGCCGCCGACTTTCAGCGAGGCGCCGTAGAAGCCGATCGTGCCGATGTGGTGCTGGCCGCAGCCGTTCGGGCAGCCGCTCATCTTGATGTGGATGCCGCGGGTGAGCGGGTCGGTGATCTCCATCGCTTCGATCCGCTCCTGGATCGCCCGGTTCAGCCCCATCGAGCTGGTGATGCCGAGTTTGCAGCTGTCGGTGCCGGGGCAGCTGATCACGTCGTCGATCTCGTTGGCGCCGGAGTCGGCGAGGCCGAGCTCGCCGAGGCGGGACCAGACGTCGTAGAGCGCCTCGTCGCGGACCCAGCGCAGGATCAGGTTCTGCTCGACGGTGCTGCGGGCGTAGCCGCCGCAGAACTCGCGCATGATCGCGGCGAGGCCGCGGAACTGCTCGGGGGTGAGGTCGCCGCGGGTGATCTTCACGGTCACCGCGTTGAAGCCCTCCTGGCGCTGCGGGGTGACGTTGCGCTCGACGAAGAGGTCGAACTCGGAGCGGTCGCCGTTGGGCGAGGAGGGCGCGACCGGAGGCTCCGGCGCGTGGGCCTCCTCGTCGTGGTCGAAGCGCAGGCGCTCGAGGTCGGCGACGAAGTCGCGTTCGGCGACCCACTCGCCTTCGAGCTCCTCGTCGACGAGCTCGCGGAAGGCCTCGGGTCCGATTTTGTCCAGCAGGACCTTGATCCGGGCCCGGGCACGGTTCTTGCGCAGCCAGTCCTGGCGGTCGAAGATGCGGACGATCGCCTCGTTGACCTTGAGGTACTCGCCGTCGTCGGCGCCGACGAAGTCGAAGATCTTGTGGGCGAGGCGGGGCATGATCGCGGTGCCGCCGCCGACCCAGACCTCGAAGCCGCGCTCGCCGTCGCGGATCACCGGGATGAAGCCGATGTCGTGGATCGGGACGATCGCCCGGTCTTCCTCGGAGGAGGAGAAGGCGGTCTTCCACTTGCGCGGCATCGCCTGGGTCGTCGGGTGGCGGACGAAGTAGCGGACGTAGGCGCCCGCGTACGGGGTCGGGTCGAAGATCTCGTCGCGGGCGATCCCGGCGAACGGGTCGGCGGTGACGTTGCGGACGGTGTTGCCGCAGCCCTCGCGGGAGGAGAGGCCGGACTTGCCGAGCTCCTCGATCAGCTTCGCCGCGTCGGCGAGGGGGACGTGGTGCAGCTGGATGTTCTGCCGCGTGGTGATGTGCCCCTTGTTCAGCGGCACCCAGCGCTCGACGACGTCGGCGAAGGCCTCCATCTGGTCGGGGGAGACGCCGCCGAAGGGGAGCTTGACGCGGATCATCTGCACGTCGGCCTGGCGCTGGCCGTAGACGCCCTGTTTGAGGCGGAAGGGGATGAACGTGTCCTCGCCCTGCTCTCCCCCGAGGAAGCTTCCCGCTTCGGAAGTGAAGTCGTCGAACTCGCGCTCGAGGACCGGGATCACGTGGCCGGGGACGTTCTCGTAGGTCTCCGGGTTCTCGATCGAGCCGGGCGTCTTGCCGCTCTGCGGTTTGGCGAAGTCGACGTCGAGCCCCTCGAGGACTGCTTCCGCCTTGCTCTGAGTGGGAGCAGAGACTGAATCCATGCTTCCTGTCCTTCCTGCGGGTCGTGGTTTCTCAACGCCGACCAAAGCGGCCGGAGAAGGAAAGGTAGCAAAGCTGACCGGGATTCAGGTATTTAAATTCCTGAGCGGTCGCGGCGCCTGGCTCAGCTTCTTTTCTGCGCCTGCAGCCGTGCGGCGGCTTCGCCGGACTCGGCTACGTAACCGCCCTCCGGCTCCATCGGCAGCTCGTCCTTCTCCCAGCCGACGATCCCCTCGGTCAGCTTCACGGCGTCGTAGCCGGCGTCGCGGAGAGCGGCGGTGGCCATGCTCGAACGGTTGCCGCCGCGGCAGTAGACGACCACGGGCCTGCCCTTCTCGATCTCGTCGAGGTGCTGCGGCAGCTCTGGCAGCGGCACATGCCTGGCGCCGCCGATGTGCCCTGCCTCCCACTCGTGATCGGCGCGCACATCGATCAGCTGGGCGCCCTCGTCGAGCATCTTGCGGGCCTCCTCACGCGAGACCTCGCGTGCCTCGTTCCCCTGCTCCTCTGCCATCAGTCGACCTCCGTTCCCTCGATCAAGAATGCGACGCGTACGTGGGCGCGGTACTCGTCGAGGTTCTCACCGCGGATCCCGGTGGAGACGATGTCGACCGCGCGGATGTTGCGCAGCGAGCCCTGCGCCTGCAGCAGTGCCTGTTTGGCGGCGTCGTCGGTCGACGTCTTGGAGCTGCCGACGAGCTCGATGATTTTCACGACAGCCATGCCGAACCTCCTCGTAGGTCCTCGATCGTCTCCTTGGCGCTGATCCCCTCCAGGTATGCCGCCCGCTGCCAGGCGGGCGTAGCCGCCGCCTCCTCGGCCGGGGCGCCGGCGAGCTCCGCCTCGAACTGCGCGATCGCGGCGGCGAGCGCCGCGGCCTCGTCCCCTTGGGCGGTCTTCCGTGCCACGGAACGAAGCCTAGTTCAACCGCGGGTGAGTTCGGCACGGCGGCGCTCAAGCAGCGGCGCAAGAGTGCGCATCACCGCCTGAGGTTCCGAGCGCGCAGTGACGGCGGGCATCTCGATCTCAAGCACCTTCAGGTCCTCCTAGCGACGACGATCGCCCTAGAAGCCAACATCGAGGAGGGCCACCCTAGAATGGCCCTCCTCACTGCCTATCGAGTGCGCCTCAGCATTCGATTTCGTGTCCTTCTTCGTCTTTCGGACAGCGGGCCGTGACCGCGTAGGTCCCATAGGCGAAGGCAAATTCTGAGTTCGTTTCAAGGGCCCATTCTGCCTGTCTTCCAAGCCTCGGATCTGGCTCGAGATGTGCTTTCGGTGAACCTTCGAGATTGGAAACAGTTCTCGCATATATGCAGAGGTACCCGCGGGCGGCTTGGGGTTCTTCTCCGTTACCTGGACAGTTTTTATTCGGCGGTGCCCCTACCGGCATAAATTCTGAGGTGGGAGTCGATTCCACTCGCAAGGGGAAATCGATAGCCATGATCCCAACTCCGAGCGAACTTCCATTGGTTTGAAACTGCCATAGTCCCGACTCGGTCTTACCCGGCGGTAGCGTGGTTTTGGTCGGACCCGGAGGCCCTTCCGGCCCCTGCGGGCCTTCCGCGCCGGTCCCGCCCGTCGCACCGGTATCGCCCTTCACGCCGGCATCTCCCTTTGCCCCCGCGGGACCCGCGGGCCCAGGCGCGCCCGTCTTTACCAGGCTTTTGGTGATCTTCTTGACTTCCTTTTTAGCGATCTTCTTGACTTCCTTCTTCTCCTTTGAGTTCAGCCCCGGCAGTGCGGCATAGGCCGCGCCGCCGAGCGCGACGATCAGCGCCACGATCGCGATCACGAAGCCGGCGGTGCCGAGCTTCTGGTGGATTCTCGAGAACATCTTCTCCCTCCCTGTATCGGCTACGGGTTTCTGCTGCAGTCTCCGAGCCCGAGCTTTTCGCCGAGTTCGTTGGATTTCTTGAACGGGTTGTCCTTCTGCGAAAGTCCCTTCGGGTCTTCCTTCAGCGAAGTTAGGGCCGCTTCCATTTCTTCGAGGAAGGCTTCGGTCTCTTCTTCGTGGCCCTTTGGCAGGCCGAGTTCATGTAGTTCTTGGATCTCCTTTTCGATCGGCGGGACTATCGCCGGGAGGACCATGTCCAGTTCTTCGGCCTTCGGGTGCTTTTCGAGGTAGACCGCTGCGAGTTCGCTCTGTTCGACCGAGCCCTTGCCGCAGATCAGGTCGGTCTTGTGGGCGTACTTGGCCAGCGGCATCGTCGTCTGCGCGATGGTTTCCCCACTGGTGTTGGTGCCGCAGCTGGCGACGCCGAGGGCAGTCGCTGAAAGCGCGAGCAGTACTGTCATGTGCCTGAGGGTCATTTGCCGTTCTCCTAGTGCTTCTTCTTGCCGCAGCCGCCCGCCGTGAGCCGTGGCCGCAGGTTCCCCCTGCGGCCGTTCTGGGCGCGCATCACGACGGTCGCCCGGTGGGCGCCGCGGCAGATGTCGGTCGAGTTGGTCAGAAGCGATTTGCGGCCGCCCTTCATCTGCAGGACGAACCTGGAGACGGGGGCGTCTGGCACCGATTCGAAGGTGGTGCGGATGCCGCCGTGGACCGAGTCGATGCGGCCGACCAGGTCGATCTCCAGCTGGCCCCCCAGTTTCACCACCAGGTCTGGCAGCGGGTGGTTTGAGCTGCGCAGGTAGACGGGGCCCTGCAAGGGCTTGGCGAGCAGGGGCGTCCAGGCCTTCGCCCTGCCGTAGACCGAGCCCTTCGGGCATTTGTCGGCGGCGAACTGCTTGCGGGTGCAGATCGTGCCGATGTGTTCCTGGGCGAGGAACTCCGAGTGGGGCAGGGCGACCGAGGCAAAGGCGATGTTGGCATCGCCCTTTCGCGCCCTCAGCGTCGCGGTCAGGGCCGGGTAGGCGGCGCGCCTGGTGCCGCCGCGCAGCGCCAGCTGGAGCCTGGGCCTGAACTTCAGGCGCCTGCAGCCGTCGACCTGGAAGCGGGCGGAGGGGTGGGCGACCGTGCCGGTGGTGGAGGTGACCTCCGAGGTGGCGGCCAGTTCGCGGCAGTTGGTCGGGTTCAGGGAGAATTCCGGCCGGTCGACCACCGCGTGCAGGTGGCGGTAGGCGATGCCGACCCCTTCGAAGAACTGGGGCAGCGGGTCGGCATCGACCACGGCCTTGCCGGTTTCCGGTTCGACTTCCAGGCCCGAGCGCACCGCGAGGGTGCCGAGGTCGAAGGGCCCGGCCTGGGCGGGGACCTCGCTGAGGATCGAGAAGGGGGCGCCCTGGTAGGGGCCGGCGAGGTAGATGGCCGGTTCGGGCTTGCCGGGCTGGGGCACCTGCAGGGGATCGGGGCCGGGGCCGGTGGTGGCCTGGAGAGAGCCGATCCGAGAGCCCGCCGGGCAGGTGGCGGCGGTGGCGTCTGCATCGGGGCAGAGCGGCACGCCCTTGATCTTCGCGAGCTCGCCGCCCGGCAGGTGGAGCTCGAAGCCGCGCAGCGCCTGGGAGCCGTCTTCGCGATTGAGGTCGAAGACGAAGGGGCTGAAGCGCCCGGCGGTGGGGTCGGTGACGCCGGCGTGCAGGGTCGGGCCGAAGGGCTGGTTGCAGCCTTCGGTGATCTGCATCTGGCTCTGGCCCGACACCGCCGGGTCGTTCGAGTGCGGGGCGAAGCTGTAGTCGGTGGTGTAGGTGCCGCAGTGGTCGGGGTTCTGCAGCGGGGCCCGCGGGCCTCCCCAGACGTCCAGGTCGATCTCTTCGGCGGGGACCTGGGGGAGGTCGCCGAAGACCGCGGTGAGGCGGCCGGTCTGCTTGTCGGGCTCAAGTTCCCCGGGCAGCTTGATGTGGAGGCCGAGGGCGTCGGCGGTAAGCCAGAGGCCGAACTGGTGGCCGGGGCTGGGGGTGCGCTGGTAGAGGGCGCCTTCGATCGGTTCGGGCAGCGCCGGCGAGGTGATCCTCGCGGTGCCGAGCTTGGAGGCATCAGGGCAGGCGGCGTCGACTTCTTCGTGGAGGCCGACCTGGGCCGGCGAGCAGGTGCCGATCCAGTTGGCCGCCCCGGCGGCGATCTGCATCCCGGCCGGCAGGGTCACCCGGGCTTCGCGCATCGTCGCCGTGGAGCGTTCTGCTTCGCCGGTGTGCTGGGGGAGGATGAGCTTGGTGTGAAGGCCGGTGGGGGCGCCGGCGGCGTGGCTGGTGGGTTCGGCCTGGAAGCTGGGGGCGAAGGGCAGCCCCGTGCAGTCGGTGATCTCGGGGAGAGCGGCTGAGCCGGTAAAGGTCTGCCCGGGCAGCTGGTAGCTCTTCACCGCGACGTCCATCTGCCCCGCCTGGCAGGCCGAGGGGTTGGTCATGAACGCCTTGCGCTGGTCGACCGGGATCGTGCTCGGGCGTTTGCCGCCCGGCGCGTCGCAGGCGGTTTTGCAGTGGGTCGCTTCGGTGGGCGTCAGCCGCTGTTCGTCGTGGACCGGGTTCGAGGGGTTCCCCCACAGCGTCGTTTCCGCGCCCACCAGCGAGACCGTCCCGGAGGTCCCGTAGACCGTGGCGGTCACCCCGTAGTCACTCGCGGTGGCGACGTGGATGTCGATGAAGGCCGGGAAGAGCCCGGCGGTGAAGCCTAGGCGCGCCACTTCCCTGTCGGGGTGGGGCGGGACGAGGTTGTAGATCGGCTCGCTGAACTTGGGACCGATCCAGGTGACGAAAACCGTCGTGATCCCCACCTGGGAGTCGGGCGGGCAGCTCACCGCCACCAGCTGGCCGGTGGTGCAGCGCGGGACCGCGTTGATGTTGCCGATCAGCCCCGGCGGGATCGAGACCGTGACTTCTTCGGTGCGGTCCATGTTTTCGCTCAGCAGCCCGTTTTCCTTGAAGATGTGGTTGAGGAGGATGTCGCTGGAGAAGTCGGGGTGCATGCCGGCCCCTGCCGGAGAGAGGGCCGCGCTCAATTTTTCGATCCCGTATTCCACCGGAGGTTCGACCGCCGCGGTGATAGGCGAGGTGCCTGGGGAGCTGGAGGCTTCGCCGTCAGCTTCGGGGTCGGCAACCTGACCCAGGGGTGCTTCAGCTGCGACCGCGCTCCCGTCTTCTGCCGGCGACACAACCGCTGCGGTGGGGCTAATGCTCGCAGCGCGCGCCGCCTTGGTCTGCCCGCGCTTCTTATGTTTCCGTGGCTTGCACTTCTTGTGCTTGCGGTGCCGGCAGTGGCGCTTGTGCTTTTTCTTCGGCTTCACGTTGCCCGCGCCCTGCAGCGATTCGGAAGCGAGGCCGGGGAAGGAGGAGGTGAGGGCGTTTGCGGGCGGCCGGCATCCTTCTTCGGTGCAGCTCGTCGGTATGGCCGGGGCCGGGAAGCCGCCGC
>DASTAR010000101.1:0-32309 GCA_035712505.1 Solirubrobacterales bacterium | reverse complement strand
GTCCTCCTCCGGACACCACTCGCTATGGCTCGTGGTTGAGTGTCCTGAGGAGGACACCCCGCCCGCCGGCGACGGTGGCTCGCTGATCGAGCGCCCGCATAACATGGGCTGATGGCGTTGAAGGTTGCAGTTACGGGTCCTACCGGGGAGATCGGGAAGCCGCTCCTGGGGGAGTTAGAGAGACGGGACGCGGTCGGAAGTGTGTTGGGGATGGCGCGCAGGCCGTTCGATCCTGCTGAGGAGGGGTGGGAGAAGGTGGCCTACCGGCGCGGCGACATCCTCGACCGGGGGGCGCTGGCGGCGCTCTTCGACGGTGTCGACGTCGTCGTCCACCTCGCCTTCGCGATCTTCGGCAGCCGCGAGGAGACGCGGCAGGTCAACCTGCAGGGGACGAGGAACGTGTTCGAAGCGGCGATCAAGGCCGGGGTGAAACGGCTCGTCTACGCCTCTTCGGTGGCCGCCTACGGCTTCCACCCGGAGAACCCGCAGCCGCTGAGCGAGGACGTGCCGGCCAGGGGGAGCGAGGGCTTCTACTACTCCCGGCAGAAGGCGGAGCTGGAGGACCTGCTCGGCGAGCTGCTGGTCGGCAGCGAGGTCGAGGCCTACGTGTTCCGCCCCTGCATCGTCGCCGGGCCGCGGGCGACGATGCTGATCGAACAGACGGTCGAGGCCGTGCGGGTGGGGGACCCGGTGCCGCTGCTGCGCCGGGGTGTCGAAAAACTGCCGCTGGTGGCGCCCGTCCTGCCCGATCCCGGCACCCCGATCCAGCTCGTCCATCACGATGACGTCGCCCGGGCGCTGGCGGCGGCGATCTGCGGCGACGGGCCGCCCGGCGTCTACAACCTCGCCGGCGAGGGCGAGGTCCGCGTCCGCGACATCGCCAGGGCGCTCGGCTGGCGCTGGGTCCCGGTCCCGCGCCCCGCGGTCAGCATCGGCACCGCGGCCGCCCGAAGGCTCAGCTTCGTCTCGCCGAAACTGGAGTGGGCGATCGCTGCCGATACCCCCGTTCTGATGGACACGACCAAGGCCCGCCGGAACCTCGGCTGGAAGCCGCAGCACGACGCAGTCGACACCTTGGCGGAGACTGTCGTCGGCGCCCGCGACAAGGGTCTGCTGCGCTAGTGAGGCAGCGCTGAACGTTTCTACGCGACGATGGTCAGCGCCGCCGGCGCGGACTGCAGCTCGATCCGGTCGCGCTCGCCGATGTAGTCGCCGTCTACCTGGATGGGAAGTGGGCGGAAAGCGCCCTGCTTGTCCTTGGAGACGGTTTCTACGATCGCGTGGCCGACGTCGTCGAAGTGGGCGACCTGCTTGTGCCGCGCCGCCGGGTTCTTCTCGCTGAAGAGGCGGTTGACCAGGGTCGGCATGTCCCGCTGGGCTGCGCGCTTCAGCACCGCCAGGGAGAGGGTGCCGTCGTCGATCGCGATGCCCTCGCAGACGCGGATCGGGCGGCTGGCGAAATAGGTGAACGGGTCGGAGTTCTGGACGATCGTGGTGATGCCCTCGACCGGCTCCTGCCCGTCGACGGTCGCCCTCATCCGCACCGGGTTGACGAGGTATCTGCGGTAGAAGCTCGAGACCCCGGCCCACGAGTAGTAGTAGGGGCCGGCGTTCCCCTTCAGCGTCGGATTGCGGTCGACCTTTTTGACCACGCTGGCATCGATCCCAGCACCGCAGGCGAAGACGAAGTAGCGGCCGTCGACCATCCCCAGGTCGATCCTCCGCGGCTGCCAGTCGTCAGCGAGCGAGAGCAGGTGCTCGGTCGCGTCAACCACGTCGTTCGGCATCCCCAGCGTCCGCGCGACCACGTTGGTGGAGCCGCCCGGCAGGATCGCCACCGGCATCTCCGTCCCCGCCACCCCGTTGACGACCTCGTTCAGCGTGCCGTCGCCGCCGAAGGCGACGACGACGTCATAGCCCCCGTCGATCGCCTCCCGGCCGATCTCCGTCGCATGGTTCTGCGCCTGCGTGGAGACCGCTTCGACCTCGAAGCGCCCCTGCAGCGCATAGACCACCAGGTTTTTCAGCCGATCCGAGACCGTCGTCGCGTATGGGTTGACGATCAGCAGCATCCGTTTCTTGGCGGGCTTGCGGCGGCGGAGGGAACGAAGCTGGGCAGACACCGACGCTGGAGCCTATTCCTCGCGGTCTCTGCCTGTGGGCAGGAGGCGAAGCTCTTCCCTGCACTTACGAGGGATCGCTGGTGACGCGCGGCCTCGCGCACCGACTGGCTGAAGAAGCGGGGATGTCCAGTCGGCCGCATCGACGATTACCCTGCCGCCGATGATCGACCGACGAGAGCTGGGCGCGATCTTTCTCGGTGGGGCGCTGGGGGCTTTGGTGCGGGCGGGGCTGGCGGAAGCGCTTCCTGACCCGGGGGTGGGGTGGCCTTGGGCGACCTTCTTGGTGAATGTGGTCGGTGCCGTTCTGCTCGGCTACTGGTTCACGGTCCTGCCGCATACGCAGTACCGGCGGCCGCTGCTGACCACCGGGTTCTGCGGGGCCTTGACGACCTTTTCGACCGTGCAGGTCGAGCTGGTGGAGATGATCGATGCCGGCAGGGTGCCGCTCGCGTGTCTCTACCTCGTCGCCGGCATCGCGGCTGGCCTGGCTGGGGTGCAGGCGGCGACCGTCTTCGCGCGGCGGCGGGAGACTACGTGAGCTGGCTGGCCTGGATCGGAGTTGCGGTGCTCGGCGGCGCTGGCGCGCTGGCCCGGTTCGGGTTGACGCTGCTCGTCACCGACCGGCTGCATCCGCATTTTCCGGAGGGGACGCTGATCGTGAACGTCAGCGGTGCCTTCCTGCTCGGCTTGCTGGCGGGGGCCGCAGTCGACGGCAATGCGCGGCTGGTCCTCGGCGCCGGCTTGCTCGGCTCCTTCACCACCTTCTCGACCTGGATGGTGGAGACGCAGCGGATCGAGGAGGCAGGGAAACGGCGAATCGCGGTCGCGAACGTCGCCCTCAGCGTGGTCCTCGGCCTTGCCGGCGCCGCGATCGGCCACGCGATCGGTGCGCAGCTCTAGGCATGTCGCTTTTGTCTCCGTATAGGTAACTAAAGCGACACTAGGTCGCTTCGTAGCGAATGACGGATCCGTCGTCGGCTTCCCGCACCCGTCCCTCGTTGACCAGCAGGTCGGCGTGGCCGATCACCTCGGAGAGGGTGAGGAAGGCCTGGGTGACGGCGACGTTGCCCCAGAGCGCCTGGGCGATCTCGTAGGCGTTGCGCGGCTGCTGGTCGATCAGCTTGTAGATCTTCTCCTTGCGGCGGTCGTAGCCGGCCATGCGCGAGTCGATCAGCGAGGCGTGGTCGGTGATCGGCTCGCCGTGGCCGGGGAGGACGATCTCGGCGGGCATCTCGCGAGTCTCGCGCAGCGACTCGATGTAGGTGACGAGCGCTTGGGTCCGCTTGCTACTGCCGTCGAGCGGTCGCGTGATCAGCGGGTTGGAGGAGATCTTCGGCAGCAGGTGGTCGGCGGCGATCAGGATCCGCCGCTCCTCGTCCCAGAACACCGTGTCCGAGGGGCTGTGGCCGGGACGGTGCAGGACCTGCAGCCGCCGGTCGCGTAGCTCCAGCGTGCCGCCGTCCTCGAGCGGCCGCGTCACCGTCACGTGCGAGCCCCAGCCGCGGAAGCTGCGGGAGACGCTGCGCAGCGCGACGGTCACGTCCTCCGGGATGCCGTTGCGGAGCATCACCTCGACCGCGAACCCGTCCTCCGCCTCGGCGTCCTCCTCGAAGGCCGCCAACCGCTCGGCCGCCGCGCCCAGCGCCGCCACCTCGGCGCCCGAGTGCTCGACCAGGATCTCGACCAGGCCGAGGTGGTCGATGTGCTGGTGGGTGACCACGATCAGCTCCAGGTCCGAGAGCCGGTGGCCGCGCTCGGCCAGGCGCGCGGTCAGCTCGTCGAGCGCCTTGCCGGAGTTGGGACCGGTGTCGACGAGCGTCAGCGGCTCGTCCTCGATCAGGTAGCAGTTGACCCGCCCCACCGCGAAGGGGGTCGGGATCGCGAGGCGGTGGATGCCGGCCAGCGCCGACTGCTCGAGCGCCTCCTCCGGGGTCGCGGTCATGCCCGGATCAGGCCGAGCAGCTCGTCGCGACGGCGTTCCATGTCCTCCTGCGAAACGAGCGACTCGAGGTTGAGGCGAAGCAGCGGCTCGGTGTTCGAGGGCCGCACGTTGAAGTGCCAGTCGGGAAAGTCCACCGAGATCCCGTCGAGGTGGGTGATCTCGCCGTCGGAGTAGCGCTCCGCGATCTCCTCCATTTTCGCCTCCTGGTCGACGACCTCGGAGTTGATCTCGCCGGAGATGAAGTACCTGGAGCGGAACTCTTCCATCAGCTCGGCCAGCGAGCGACCGTCGAGCGAGAGCAGCTCCAGCACCAGCAGCGCCGGGATCGTCCCCGAGTCGGCGTTCCAGAAGTCGTGGAAGTAGTAGTGGCCGGAGACCTCGCCGCCGAAGGCCGCGTCCTCCTCGCGCATCCGCGCCTTGAAGAAGGCGTGGCCGACGCGGGAGAGGTCGGAGCGGCCGCCCTCGGCGGCGACCAGGTCAGGCACCGCGCGGCTCGAGCGCGGGTCGTAGAGGATCGTCGCGCCGGGGCTCTTCTGCAGGATCGAGCGGGCCAGCAGGGCGCAGATGAAGTCGCCGTCGCAGAAGCTGCCCTCGCCGTCGATGAAAAAGCAGCGGTCGGCGTCGCCGTCCCAGGCGATCCCGAGGTCGGCGCCGGAGGCCTTGACCCGATCGATGATCATCCGCCGGTTCTCCTCCAGCAGCGGGTTCGGCTCATGGTCGGGGAACTCGCCGTCGGGTACGAAGTACATCTCCTCCAGCTCCAGCGGCAGCTTCTCGAGGATCGGGCCGACCATCGGCCCCGCCATCCCGTTGCCGCCGTCGACGACCACCGTCATCGGCTTCACGTTCGCCGGGTCGACGAAGCCGAGGGCGTGGGAGCGGTATTCGTCCCAGATGTCGACTTCCTCGGCGCTGCCTCCGCCCGGTGCCTCGCCGAGCCCGGCTTCGATCTCGGCCTTGACGTCGCCGATGCCGGCGTCGCCGGAGAGCGGCAGCGCGCCCTCGCGCACGAGCTTCACCCCCGTGTAGGGCTTGGGGTTGTGCGAGGCGGTGACCATCGCGCCGCCGTCGAGCTCGCGCGAGCCGACCAGGTGGTAGAGCATCTCGGTCGCGACTTGGCCGGCGTCGATCACGTGCGCGCCCTCGGCGATCAACCCGTCGCGCACCGCACTCGCCATCGTCGGCGCGGTCAGCCGCATGTCGCGGCCGAGGCCGACCTGCAGGTCGCTCGGCTGCTTCCCCCGCAGCCGTCCCAGCACCCGGGCGAAGGCGCGGCCGATCGCCCGCGCCGTCGTCTCGTCCATCTCCGAGCTGTAGAGGCCGCGGATGTCATACGCCTTGAAGATCCCGGGCGGTGCGAGGGGGGACTGATCGTTCAAAGCGCTCCTTTCAAAGCCTCGTAGCTCTGCTCGATCGACTGCGGCATCACTTTCGTGTCGGCGATGACCGGCATGAAGTTGTTGTCGCCGGCCCAGCGGGGGACGACGTGCAGGTGGATGTGGTGCTCGACCCCGGCGCCGGCGACGCGGCCCTGGTTGAAGCCCACGTTGTAGCCGTGCGGCTGGTAGACCGATTCGAGCCGGTCCATCGCCCGCTGCGCCAGCGCCATCATCTCGGCCAGGGTCTCGGCCGGGATCTCCTGCAGGCGGCCGACGTGGTCGTAGGGCGCGACCATCAGGTGCCCGTTGGTGTACGGGAAGAGGTTGAGGATCACGAAGCAGCGCTCGCCGCGGTGGACGATCAGGTTCGCCTCGTCGTCGCCCGCCGCCGGCTTGGCGCAGAAGATGCACTCCTCCTCGATGTCCTTGGACGCGTCCTTCACGTAGGCGAGGCGCCAGGGCGCCCAGATGCGGAAATTTGCCACGGAGCCGGCAGGCTACAGCCAGCGGCGCTTGCGGAAGTAGATGACCATCCCGACGAGGATGATGGCCATCGCCGCGATGATCACGTAGAAGTCGGTGAGGTTGTCCTGGCCCGGGACCTTGACGTTCATCCCCCAGATGCTGGCGATCAGGGTCAGCGGCAGGATCACGACGCTGATCGAGGTGAGCACGCGGAGGACGTCGTTGAGGCGGTGGGAGATCAGCGACTCGTTGGTCTCCTCGAGCGCTTCGGCGACCTCCTTGTAGTTCTCGAGCATGTCCCAGATCCGCTCGTGCGAGTCGACGATGTCGTCGAAGTAGATCTCCAGGTCGAGGTCGGAGGCGAGGTAGCGCTGCTTGACTTTCTCGAGGTCCCGCAGGACCGGCCGCTGCGGCCGGATCACCTTGCGGAAGTTGATGATCTCCTGCTTGACGTTGGAGATGTCGCGCACCACCTCCTCGGCGCGCTCTTCGAAGATGTCGTCCTCGAGCGCGTCGAGCTTGTTGCCGATCTTGCGCAGCATCGGGAAGCAGTAGTCGAAGCTGTCATCGACCAGGCGGTAGAGCAGGTAGCCGGAGCCGCGGGAGAAGAGCTGTTCGCGCAGCTCCTCTTTGGCGCGGCAGCGCTCGAACAGGTACTCGACCGGCTGCAGCGGCAGGTTCGGGATCGTCACCACGTAGTCGGGCCCGATGAAGAGGTCGAGCTCGCCGGTGCCGAGCCGGCCCGCTTTCAGGTCGAAGACCGGCAGGTGCAGGACGATGAAGAGGTAGTCGTCGTAGACGTCGATCTTCGGTCGCTGGTTGCGGGAGAGGACGTCCTCGAGGTCCAGCGCGTGGAAGTCGAAGTGCTCCTCCAGCCAGGTCCGCTCCAGCGAGCCCGGCCACTCGATGTTGACCCAGCGCAGGCCGTTCGACTCGATCTGCTCGACGTTCGGCTTCTGGGGCTCAGGCGCCGCGGGCTGAGAGACGAGCTCGCCGCGCCGGCCGGGCCGTCGCAGCCTCGGTTTCGGAAGGTTCGGCATCGCTCAGGCCGATCGTCTCGTGGTGCAGCGGGCTCATCGCGGTGCCTAGGTTAGTCGGGAGCGACGAAAAGCGTGCGTTCTCGGAGCAAATGGTTGCCTCGCTCCAGTCCTTTCGGTATCTTGCCCTGCACATAAGCGCCACATCTAGAGGGGTGGAGGGACTGGCCCAGTGAAGCCCCGGCAACCATCGCGACCGCAAGGTCGAGACAGGTGCCAAGTCCAGCAGGTCGCGGAAGCAGAGATGCAAGCGATTTGGAAGATGTGGGGAGGCGTCCGACCGGACCTCGCCCCACAGATGGCGAGGTTCTTTCGTAAGAAGCGGAAAGAGGATCGGATGTCAGTCGAGAGCTTGAATTGCAAGGAGTGCGGCACCGGCTACGAGCTGGACGCCAGCTACGTCTGCGAAAACTGCTTCGGTCCGCTGGAGGTCGCCTACGACTTCAGCGCCCTGGACGCGGGGTCGGTGAAGCGGCGGATCCAGGCGGGATCGCAGGGGATCTGGCGCTACAGCGACTTCCTCCCGTTCAAGGGGCGGGCGGGCGATCCGCTGGAGCCGGGATTGACGCCGCTGCTGAAGGCGGACCGGCTGGCCGAGCGGCTCGGGGTCGGCGCCGAGATCTGGATCAAGAACGATGCCGCCAACCCGACCCACTCCTTCAAGGACCGGGTCGTCGCGGTCGCCGTGGCGAAAGCGCAGGAGCTCGGCTTCGAGACCGTCGCCTGCGCCTCGACCGGCAACCTCGCCAACGCCGTCGCCGCCCATGCCGCCGCGGCCGGGCTGCGGTCCTACGTCTTCGTCCCGGCCAACCTCGAGGAGCAGAAGCTGCTCGCCACCGGCGTCTACGGGACCAACCTGGTCGGCGTGCGCGGCAACTACGACGACGTCAACCGCCTCTGCACGCAGCTCGCGGAGACGCGGCCCTGGGCCTTCGTCAACGTCAACCTCCGCCCGTACTACGCAGAGGGCTCGAAGACGCTCGCCTACGAGACCGTCGAGCAGCTCGGCTGGAAACTTCCCGATCGGGTCGTCAGCCCGATCGCCTCCGGCTCGCTCTTCACGAAACTCGGCCGTGGCTTCCAGGAGTGGCTCGACCTCGGCCTGGTCGAGGGCGGGCAGCCGGTCTTCAACGGCGCTCAGGCGGCGGGCTGCAGCCCGGTCGCGACCGCCTTCGCCGAAGGCTGGGACGTCTGCAAGCCGCAGCGGCCCGACACGATCGCCAAGAGCCTGGCGATCGGCGATCCCGCCGACGGCCCCTACGCGGTCGAGCACGCCCGCAGGACCGGCGGCGGCGTCGACTCGGTAACCGACCAGGAGATCCGCGAAGGGATCAAGCTGCTGGCGGAGACGACCGGGATCTTCACCGAGACCGCCGGCGGCGTCACCGTCGGCGTCCTCCGCAAGCTGGCCGAGCGCGGCGAGCTCGCCGACGGCGAGCGGGTCGTCGTCTACATCACCGGCGAGGGGCTGAAGACGCTCGACGCGACGCGCGATACGTTCCAGATGCACGAGATCGACCCCAGCCTCGAGAGCTTCGAGAGCGAGTTCCGCCAGGAGGTAACCGCCTAGATGAGTGTCACCGTGAAGATCCCGACGCAGCTGCGCGCCGCCACCGGCGGCCAGGCGGAGCTCGAGGTGGAAGGGAACACCGTCGGCGAGGTGCTCGACGCCGTCTTCGACGCCCACGGCGGCCTCCGCGATCGCATCACCCAGGACGGCGACCTGCGCCGGTTCGTCAACGTCTACGTCTCAGGTGAGGACATCCGCTTCCAGCAGGGGCTGGAGACCTCGATCAACGACGGCGACGAGGTCACGATTCTTCCGGCCGTGGCCGGCGGCTGAGCCTCTCCGAACTTGACCCCGCCCTGGTGGGGTAAAACTCGGAGTCGATGAAGCCCCCCGTGGTGATCCTCTGTGGCGGCCGCGGGACGCGGCTGCGGGAGCGGACCGAGTCGGTGCCGAAGGCGCTGGTGGAGATCGGCGGCCGGCCGATCCTCTGGCACGTGATCCAGATCTACGCCGCGCAGGGATTCGAGCGGTTTCTGCTGGCCACCGGCTACATGGGCGAGGCGGTGGAGGAGTTCGCCGCCGCAGAGCTCTGGCCGCAGGGGGTGACGGTCGAGTGCGTGGACACTGGCCTGGACACGCCGACGGGCGGCCGGGTGGCGGCGCTGGCGGACCGGCTGGGTGACGAGACCTTCTGCGCGACCTATGCCGACGGGGTCGCCGACATCGACTTGAACGCGCTGCTCGACTTCCATCGGGAGCAGCGAGCGCTGGCGACGGTCACCGTCGTGCGGCCGAACCTGCAGTGGGGCGTGGCCGAGCTGCGAGACGACGTCGTCGCCGGCTTCGTCGAGAAGCCCCGCAGCGAGCACTGGATCAACGGCGGTTTCTTCTGCTTCGAGCCGGGCGTCTTCGAGTACCTGGATTCCGAGAGCGTGCTCGAGCGCGGGCCGCTGGGGCGTCTCGCCGGCGAGGGGCAATTGCGGGCCTTCCGCCATGAGGGATTCTGGGACTGCATGGACACCTACAAGGACGCGGTCGTGCTCAACGACCTCTGGACCGCGGGTCGCGCCGCCTGGCGGATCTGGGACGCGGCGTCGGTGGACGCCTCTTGAAGCGGGCACTGGTCACCGGAGGCCACGGTTTCGTCGCCTCGAACCTGGCGCGGGCGCTGCTGGAACGCGGGGACGCGGTCAGCGTCCTGGACCTGGCGCCGTCGCCGCGCTCCGGCCTCGCGCTGCAGGGGATCGAGTCGGACGTCGAGCTGCTCGAAGTCGACCTGCGCGACGCGCCCGCCGTCGAGGCGGCGATCACGGCCGGCGAGTTCGACGTCGTCTTCCACCTCGCGGCGCAGACGCTGGTCGGGCCGGCGATGGCCGATCCGACCCAGACCTTCGAAGTCAACGTCCGCGGAACCTGGTCGCTGCTGGAGGCCTGCCGCTGCGCCGACGTCCCGGCGGTGGTCGTCGCCTCCTCCGACAAGGCGTACGGCCCCAGCGAGGAGCTGCCCTACCGAGAGACGATGCGGCTGCGGCCGGCCTCACCCTACGAGGCGAGCAAGGCGGCGGCCGACGCGATCGCCCTCAGCTACCGGCCCTCCTACGGCCTGCCGGTGGCGGTCACCCGCTTCGCCAACATCTACGGCGGCGGCGACCCCAACTTCTCGCGACTGATCCCGGAGGCGATCGCCGCCGTCCTCGATGGCCGCCGTCCGCAGATCCGCTCCGATGGCAGCCCCGAACGGGACTTCCTCTACGTCTCAGACGCCGTCGCCGCCTACCTGGCGGTCGAGCACGCAGTCGGCGCCGGCGGCCCGGGCGCGGGGGAGGCGTTCAACGCCGGCGGCGAGCGTCCCTACTCGGTCGCCGAGGTCCTGCAGACGATCGTCAACGTCTCCGGCACCGACCTGCAACCCGAGTTCCTCGGCACCGGCAACCCAGCCGGCGAGATCGACCGCCAGTACGTCGACTCGACCAAGCTGCGCGAGATGACCGGCTGGGCGCCTGAGGTCGAGCTGCGTGACGGTTTGATCCGCACCCTCGACTGGTACCGCGACCACGCGGAGCTGCGGCCCGAGGGCGCCGGCCTCGCCGGCTAGGCTGAGCCCATGTGCGGGCGCTTCACGGTCACCAGCAAAGACACCAAGAAACTCGCCGATCGCTTCCAGGTCGAACTGGAGAAGGCGCTGGAACGCGGGGGTGCGCCGGCGAAAGAGAGCGTGAAGGACGGGGGAGAGGCGAAGGAGGCCGCCGAGGAGGCCACTACGGAGAAAGCGCCCCCCGGTCTCGGCCGCTTCAACGTCGCGCCGACCCAGGAGATCCTCGTCGTTCGCGCCTCGCCCGAGGAAGAGGAGGCGGCGCGCGGCGAGCGCCAGGCCCAGCTGATGCGCTGGGGGCTGGTCCCTATCTGGGCGAACGATCTGAAAGTCGGCTACCGGATGATCAACGCCAAACGGGAGAACCTGCTGAAAAGCAAGGCCTACGGGCCGCTGGTCGACAAGTTCCGCCACCGCTGCCTGATCGTCGCCGACGGCTTCTACGAGTGGATGAAGGCCGAGGACCCGAAGCAGCCGCGCCAGCCCTGGCGGTTCACGGTCGACGGCGGCGAGCCGTTCGCCTTCGCCGGCCTCTGCACCCGCAAGAAATGGGACGACCCGGAGGAGCGCGGCTACGACGACGGCTACCTCTACACCTGCACCCTCGTCACCACGACCCCGAACGAGGTGGTCGCGCCCGTCCACGACCGGATGCCGGCGATCCTGCCGAGCCCGGAGGCCGAGGCGGCCTGGCTGCGCCCCGACCTGAGCGCCGAGGACGCGGTGGCGATGTGCGCGCCGCTCGACCCGCGGCGGATGGAGGGCGCACCGGCCAATCCGGCGCTGAACAAGGTCGGCAAAGGGATGGCGGAAGGTCCGGAGCTGCTGGCCGCGCCGCAGGAGCAGCTCGACGTCTAGCCTTCTTCTTCGGCTTCCTCTTCCGCTTCCAGTTCTTCTTTTTCTTCGGCCTTTTCTTCTTCGGCCTGTTCGTTGATCGGCGGCGAGCGGTGCTTCAGCTTCACCTGCGTCGTCACGGTCGCTTCGCCGGCGCTGGTTTCGATCATGCAGGCGAGTTTGGCTGCCGGGACTTTGGTCGTCCGCCAGATCGTGAAGAAGGGCAGTTCGAGGTCCTTCTTTGGCTTGCCGGTGATGAAGTACTTGAGGTGCTCGGTCCCGACTTCGTATTCGGGCCATTCCAGCTTCACGCCCTGTTCGGTGGTGAACCGCTTCGGCCGGTCGAGGACTTCGAGGGTTGCGAGTTCGCTGCTGTGGGAGCTGAAGTCCATCAGCACCGTTTCCGGCACTTCCTGGTTGTAGATGCCGGCTTCAGAGGAGCGCGGGTAGGTCCCGCGCAAGCCGCCCGCGCTCTGGGCGATTTCGGTGCCTTTGTTGGCTTTGACGCTGCAGAGGATGCGGGCGCCGCCGATGGGGGCCCCGGCGGAGACCTTCAGGGTCGAGCCGGCGGTGAAGAGCGAGTAGCCGCTGACGTTGGTGCCGGTGGCGCGGACGTTGGTGTTGACGAGCTGCATGGTGCCCTTACCGCCGGGGACCGGGGTGGCCTTCGAGTTCGCCGTGGTCCCGGATTGCACCCATTCGAGGTGGGCCGATTCTCCTTCGCCCTTGCCGACGGTCGCCAAGGCGGCGACGACGCAGGCGACGAGCCCGATCGCGACGACGATCAGGGCCCCCCGGGGCGGCCTGTCGTCATGCGGGTTGGCGGATCGGGGCGGCAGGCGCACGCCGCGACAGTATTGGAATCGGGGGCGGATTCGCCGCCGGGCGATACCTCTGCACGGTTCGGGGGTATGGACCTGGCGTGGCAACCAAGCAGACGCGGCTGAGCAGGGCCAGACCGGAGCCGAGGGCCGTCGAGGTCCACGGCAGGCCGATGAACTTCGTCGAAGCCGGTTCCGGGCCGCTCCTGCTGCTGATCCATGGGATGGCGGGCACCTGCGCCAACTGGGAATCGGTGATCGAGCCGCTCGCGATCGACCACACGGTGATCGCCCCGGACTTCCCCGGGCACGGCGCCTCGGCGCCGGGCGGGGGTGACTACTCTCTGGGCGGCCTCGCGAGCGCGCTGCGAGACCTGATGCTCTCGCTCGGCCACGAGCGGGCGACCCTGGTCGGCCATTCCCTTGGCGGCGGCGTCGCGATGCAGTTCACCTACCAGTTTCCGGAGATGGTCGAGCGCCTCGTGCTCGTCTCCAGCGGCGGTCTCGGCCCCGACGTCAGCCCGCTCCTGCGAGCGGCGGCGCTGCCGGGTGCCGACCTCTTCATCACGGCCACGGCCGGGGTGGGAAAGACGCTCGGCAGCGCGATCGGCCGCGGCTTCGGGATGGTCGGCCTGCGCCCCAACGCCGATCTCGCCGAGATCATCCGCGGCTACGCCACGCTCGCCGACCGCGAGCGCCGCAAGGCGTTCCTTGCCACCCTTCGCTCCGTGGTCGACACGGACGGCCAGCGCATCGCCGCCCTCGACCGCCTCTACCTCGCCGAGACCCTCCCGGTCCTCATCGTCTGGGGCGAAAACGACCCGATCATCCCGGTCGAGCACGGCCGCGAAGCCCACGCCGCCCTCCCCAGCAGCCGCCTCGAGATCTTCGAAGACACCGGCCACGTCCCCATGCTCGAGCGCCCCGGCCGCTTCATCGCCGCCCTGGAGCGCTTCCTGGCCGAAACCGACCCCGCGGAATTCAACCGCGAAGAGTGGGTCGCAAGGTTCAAAGCTGCCGAAAACTGACGGCAATAGAAGAGCGCGCCCGGCAGGATTCGAACCTGCGGCCTCTTCCTCCGGAGGGAAGCGCTCTATCCAGCTGAGCTACGGGCGCGCGTGTTCGCAGCTTAGCCATCTACGGGGGTGAGTGATGTGGCACCTTTCCGTCTGAGCACAGACATAAAGTTGCGAGGAATGAAGACCGCAACTAAAGGCAACGAGGCAGAGGCGATGATCCTGTGCGCCTTGATAGAGCGGGGATTTGAGGTCTCCGTTCCGTTCGGCAGCGGTCAGCCTTACGACCTGGTGGTCGATCTCGGCGGCTTCGACCTCCTGAAGGTCCAGTGCAAGACCGGGTGGCTTCATAAGGGCTGTATTTCTTTCAATGCGAGGAGCACGGACCACGGACAGGGAAGGCGACCCTACGTCGGCCTTGCCCACATCTTCGGCGTCTACTTCCCGCCGACGCGATCGGTCTATTTAGTGCCCTTGGACGTGGCCGGGTTCAATGGACGTCTGCGGCTTGAGCCGACGCTCAATAGCCAGCAGAAGGGCGTTCGATATGCAGCTGACTATGAGGTCGATCGATGGTCGGTGGAGCGACTGCTGGAGGTCAAGCGTGAAGCCGAGGTCGCAGCGGAGCCAGCGCTGAACATCGCGTAGGCTCGCCGCCCTATGGATTTGGCGGTGACTTTTCTTGGGACCGGGGGTTCGGTGCCCTCGGCGCGGCGGTCTACTGCGGCCGTGCTGGTCGGCCGTGGGGGGGAGCGGTTGCTCTTCGACTGCGGGGAAGGGACGCAGCGGCAGATGCAGCGGTCGCTGGGGCTGGTGCAGGTAGACGAGATCTACCTGACGCATTTCCATGCCGATCACGTGCTGGGGATTCCGGGGTTGCTGAAGACCTATGACCTGACCGACCGGCAGGTGCCGCTGAAGGTCTATGGGCCGCCGGGCCTTACGGAGCTCTTCCAGGTGTTCTCCCCGCTGATCGGGCGGCTCGGCTTCACCCTCGATCTGATCGAGCTGAGGCCGGGCGATGCGGTCGAGCACGACGGCTACGAGGTCTGCCCGTTCGAAGCCTCGCACCGCACTGCCCGGGCCAACGGCTATGCCCTTGTCGAGGCCGAGCGGCCGGGTCGCTTCGATCCCGCTGCTGCGGCTGCCGCTGGGGTGCCCGAAGGACCTGCGTACGCCGCCTTGCAGCGAGGTGAAGCGGTGGAGGGCAAGGCCGGGAAGGTGACCCCGGACCGGGTGATGGGGCCGAGCCGCGCGGGGCGCACGATCGTCGTCACCGGCGACACCGCCCCGAGCCCGGCCAGCGTATCTGCAGCCGCTGACGCCGACCTCTTGATCCACGACGCCTCCTTCGCCGAGGAGGAGGTGCAGCGGGCCGCCGAAACCGGCCACTCGACGGTGGGGCAGGCCGCCGCCGTCGCTGCCGAGGCGCACGTGAAGCTGCTCGCCCTCGTCCATATCTCCTCCCGGTACCACGTCGGCAAGGTGATCGAGGAGGCGAGGGAGGTCTTCGAGCCGACGGTCGCCCCGCGGGACTTCGACCAAATCGAGCTCCCATTCCCGGAGCGCGGCGAGCCAAAGCTGATTCCAAACGGAGCCACGGAACGGCCCGACGCAAACCCCAGCTGAAGCCGAGCGCAGCTGCCGGCCACGGCGGGTGGGGGCTGCCTCTCAGGACACTCAACCACGAGCCATGGCGAGTGGTGTCCGGAGAGGCAGACCCCACCCGCCGCAAGCGCTGCTACATTGAGGCCGTCCTTTAACCCGGTCCCGTGAGGCCAGGAAGGAAGCCACTGAAGTGAACGAGAAGGTCGTGCTGGAGCACGACGATCTGAAGCGAACGCTGCGGCGGATCGCCCACGAGATCGCCGAGGGGAACCCCGATTCCGAGCGCTTGGCGGTCGTCGGGATCCATACCCGGGGCGCGGTGCTGGCGCGTCGGTTGCACGTGTTCCTCGGCGAGCTGACCGGTGCCGAGCTGCCCTTCGGCGACCTCGACATCTCCTTCTACCGCGACGACGTGGGCGCCAAGGCCCCCGGCTCGCAGCCTGTCGTCCACGCCTCCCACATCGACTTCGACCCCAGCGAGCGCACCGTCGTCCTCGTCGACGACGTCCTCTACACGGGCCGCACCGTCCGCGCCGCGATCGAGGCGCTCTTCGACTACGGCCGCCCGCAGCGGGTCCAGCTGGCGGTCCTCTGCGACCGCGGCCATCGCGAGCTGCCGATCCGGCCCGACTACGTCGGCAAGAACCTGCCGACCGCGCGCGAGGAGCGGGTCAACGTCCGGCTGGAGGAGATCGACGGGACAGACGAGGTGACGATCTCCGAACCGAGCACCCTGGAGGTGACGCGATGAAGCACCTGCTCTCGATCGAGCAGCTCTCGCGGGCGGAAATCGAGGCGATCCTCGACCGCGCCGAGAGCTTCGCCGAGGTCGGCCGCCGCGACATCAAGAAGGTGCCGACGCTGCGGGGCCGTACCGTGGTCTCGCTCTTCTACGAGTCGAGCACCCGCACCTCGAGCTCCTTCGACCTCGCCGCCAAGCGCCTCTCCGCCGACCTCGTCTCGGTCAAGGCCTCGGGCTCCTCGGTCGAGAAGGGCGAGTCGCTGAAGGACACGGTGGCGACGCTCTCCGCCTACGACCCGGCCGCGATCGTCATCCGCCACCCCTACGCCGGCGCCGCCCAGATGGTCGCCGGATGGACCGAGGCCGGCGTCGTCAACGCCGGCGACGGCAAGCACGAGCACCCGAGCCAGGCGTTGCTCGATGTCTACACGCTACGACGCAGGCTCGGCTCGCTCGAGGGCGTCGGAATCTGGATCGTCGGCGACGTCCTCCACAGCCGCGTCGCCCGCTCGAACCTGATCGCCTTCACGAAGCTGGGCGCCCGCGTCACCGTCTGCGGCCCGCCCACCCTGGTCCCGCGGGGGATCGAGGAGCTCGGCTGCGCCGTCTCCTACACGCTCGACGGGATCGGGGAGGCCGAGGTCGTCTACGCCCTGCGGATGCAGAAGGAGCGGATGGGCGAGAGCTTCGTCCCCTCGCTGCGCGAGTACGCCGCCTGCTTCCAGATCGACAGCCGCCGCCTCAACCCCCGCCAGCTCCTGATGCACCCCGGGCCGGTCAACCGCGGCGTCGAGCTCTCGGGCGAGGTCGTCGACTCACCGCAGTCGCTGATCGCCGAGCAGGTTGCCGCCGGGCTGGTGGTGCGGATGGCGATCCTCTACGAGCTTCTCGCCGGCGGCGACGCTTCGACGCCCGCCGCCGAGGGCGAGGGCAGCCGGCCGACCCCGATCGGGACCTCGGCATGAGCGCGCAGCGCGAACTCGTGACGCCGAGCCTGCGCGACCAGTTGGACGTGCGCGCGGGCGAGGACGCCCACCTGGTCCTGCGCCGGGCGACGGTGCTCGATCTGGCGGCGGGGATCGACGCGGTGCATGACGTCGTCATCCGGGGCGGCGAGATCGCCGCCCTCGCCTCGCCCGGCGAGGCCGACGCCGACGGCGCCGAGGTGGTCGAGGCCGAGGGCCTGCACGCCTTCCCGGCCTTCTTCGACCCGCACGTCCACCTCCGCACCCCCGGCCACGAGCACAAAGAGGACGTCGAGACCGGCACCCGCGCCGCCGCGGCCGGCGGTTACTGCGGGATCCTGGCGATGGCCAACACCGAGCCGCC
Organism: Solirubrobacterales bacterium; assembly: GCA_035712505.1. Lineage (GTDB taxonomy): Bacteria > Actinomycetota > Thermoleophilia > Solirubrobacterales > 70-9 > VAYN01. The sequence goes on along the minus strand of DASTAR010000101.1, from coordinate 15,411 downwards.
GGTCTCGACGGCCGCTGACGTCTCCGCGCTGCGTGAGCAGGCCCGCCTCGGCGCCTCGGTCCCGGTCGGCTTCCTCGCCACGGTGACCAAGGGCATGGCCGGCGAGGAGCTGACCGAGATGGTCGAGCTGCGCGAAGCCGGCGCGCTCGGCTTCTCCGACGACGGCCTGCCGATCACCGACGCCGGCGTCATGCGCCGCGCCCTGCAGTACCAGCACCTCAGCGGCGGCAACATCGCCCTGCACGAGGAGGACCCGCAGCTCTCCCAGGGGGGCGCGATGCACGAGGGCCCTGTCTCGGCGCTGCTCGGCATCGGCGGCATCCCCTCGGTCTCCGAGTCGACGATGGTCGCCCGCGACGCTGCCCTGGCCGCCCACGAGAAGGCCCGGATCCACGTCCAGCACCTCTCCGCCGCCGAGTCGGTCGAGATCGTCCGCGCCGCCAAGGCCGCCGGCGTCCAGATCAGCGCCGAGGCGAGCCCCCACCACCTCTGCCTCACCGACGAGGAGGTTCGCAGCCTCGATCCCCACCGCTTCAAGATGAACCCGCCGATCCGCGCAGAGCGCGATCGCCTAGCGCTGATCGACGGCCTGCGCGACGGCACGGTCGAGTGCATCGCCACCGACCACGCGCCGCACCAGCCTGAAGAAAAGGACGTGCCCTTCGAGCAGGCGGCATTCGGCGTGACCGGCCTGGAGACGGCCTTCGCCGCGCTCCACACCGAGCTCGTACTGCCGGGCGTGATCGGGCTCGGCCTCCTCGTCGAGCGGATGGCCGGCGGCGCCGAGCCCTTCGGCCTGCCGCGGCCGACGCTGGCGCCGGGCGCGGACGCGAACGTCGTCCTCTGCGACCTCAGCGCCGAGTGGACGGTGGGGGAGGACGGATACGAGAGCCGTTCGGGTAACTCCTGGTGCGCCGGCCGCACGCTCACCGGCAGGGTCCTGATGACGGTCGCCGCCGGCCAGGTCGCCTTCCGCCTACGCTCGTTCTCGCTCGGAGTCGCCGCGTGACGGGCGCCCTTGTCAACCAGTGGTTCGCAAAGTCGCCCAGGAGGTCGCGATGAGCGAGGCCTATCTGCTGCTCGAGGACGGGACCCGGCTCGACGGGCTCGCCTGCGGGCACGACGGCGCCGCCACCGGCGAGGTCGTCTTCAACACCGCGATGACGGGCTATCAAGAGGCGGTCACCGACCCCTCCTACGCGGGCCAGATCATCGTCTTCACCTATCCGCTGATCGGCAACTACGGCGTCTCCCAGACGGCGATGGAGTCCGACCGAGTCCACGCCCGCGGCGTCGTCATGCGCGATGCGAAGGACCGCGAAGACGCCGCCACTGCCGAGGGCGGCTGGCTGGCGTGGCTGGGCGACTGCGGGGTCCCGGCGGTGAGCGGCGTCGATACGCGCGCCCTGGTCCGCCACCTGCGCGACAAGGGAGCGATGCGCGGCGGCATCTTCCCAGCGCAGACGCCCGAAGCCGAGGCGCGCGAGCGGATCGCCGCCGAGCCGTCGATGGACGGCGCCGACCTCGCCCGCACCGTCACCCCTCCCGAGCCGGTCCGCTTCGAGGGCGACGGGCCGCACGTCGTCGGCATCGACACCGGGGTCAAGCTCAGCATCGTCCGCCAGCTGCGCGAGCACGGCACCCGGCTGACCCTGCTTCCCTGCACGAGTAGCCCGGAGGAGGTGCTCGCCGAGGAGCCCGACGTCGTCTTCCTCGCCAACGGACCCGGTGACCCAGCCGCGCTCGACTACGTCGTCGAGACCGTCCGCGGAGTCCTCGGGCAGAGACCGGTCTTCGGCATCTGCCTCGGCCACCAGCTGCTCTGCCGCGCCGTCGGCCTGCAGACCTACAAGCTGCCCTTCGGCCACCGCGGCTCCAACCACCCGGTCAAGGACCTGGAGACGGGGCGGATCGACATCACCTCCCAGAACCACGGCTTCGCCGTCGTCGGCCCCGGTGGCGAGCCGAAGATCGAGGGCGACGAGCCGGTCCGCTGGGACACCGACTTCGGCGTCGCCGAGCTCTCGCAGCTGAACCTCTACGACCGCACCGTCGAGGGCCTGGTCCTGCGCGACGTCGCCGGCGCCACCGTCCAGTACCACCCCGAGGCCGGTCCCGGCCCGCGCGACGCGAGACATCTCTTCGACCGCTTCTTGGAGCTGGCGGCGTGATCTGGCCGCCGCCCGACCGCCGGCTGGAGGGCGGCTGCGTGCGCCTGGAGCCGTTGGCCGAGGAGCACCGTGAGCCGCTGCGCGCGGTCGCGATCCATCCCGAGGTCTGGCGGTGGATCGACCGCCGCGTGACCGAGACCGACGACGGCTTCGACCAGTGGTTCGACGGCCGCCTGCTCGCTCGCAAGCTGGGCGACGAGCACGGCTTCGCCACCCTGAGCGCCGACGGCGAGCCGCTCGGCAGCTCCTCCTACCTGGCGCCGCGGCCGATCCACGACGGCGTCGAGATCGGCAGCACCTGGCTCACGCCCTCGGCCTGGCGGACCGGCGCCAACGTCGAGGCGAAGCTGCTGATGCTCGGCTTCGCCTTCGAGGAGCTCGGCTGCATGCGGGTGGAGCTGAAGACCGACGCCCGCAACGAGCGTTCGCGAGGCGCGATGGAAGCCCTGCCGGCGAGGTTCGAGGGCATCTTCCGCAAGCACATGCTGATGCCGATCGTCGGGGTCCGCGACTCGGCCTACTTCTCGATCGTCGACGACGAGTGGCCCGCCGTGCGGGACAACCTGGAGAGGCGCCTGGCAGGGGCGCGGGAGGTGGAGAGTGCCTAAACGAGAGGACATCCGGAAGATCCTCCTGATCGGCTCGGGGCCGATCGTGATCGGCCAGGCGGCCGAGTTCGACTACTCCGGCGCGCAGGCCTGCAAGGTGCTCCTGGAGGAGGGCTACGAGGTCGTCCTCGTCAACTCCAACCCGGCGACGATCATGACCGACCCCGAGTTCGCCACCCGCACCTACATCGAGCCGCTGCTGCCCGGGCCGGTGACCAAGATCCTCGAAAAGGAGCGTCCCGACGCGCTGCTGCCGACCCTCGGCGGCCAGACCGCGCTCAACATCGCGATGGCGCTTGACGAGGACGGCACTCTGGAGCGTCTGGGGGTCGAGTTGATCGGCGCCAACGCCGAGTCGATCAGCCGGGCCGAGGACCGCGACAAGTTCCGCACGACGATGCAGGAGGCAGGGATCCGGGTTCCATGGTCGGTGATCGTCGAGAGCGTCGGGGAGATGGAGACCAAGCTGGCCGCCGGGGAAATCACCCTGCCGGCGATCGTCCGCCCGGCCTTCACGATGGGCGGCCAGGGGGGAGGGATCGGCCGCTCGGAGACCGAGCTGCGCCAGGTCGTCTCCGAGGGCCTCGCGGCCAGCCCGATCAACCAGGTGCTGGTCGAGGAGTCGGTGATCGGCTGGGGCGAGTTCGAGCTCGAGGTGATGCGCGACCGCAACGACAACGTCGTGATCATCTGCTCGATCGAGAACGTCGACCCGATGGGCGTCCACACCGGCGACTCGGTGACGGTGGCGCCGGCGCAGACGCTGACCGACCCGCTCTACCAGGACCTGCGCGACCAGGCGATCGAGGTGATCCGGGCGATCGGCGTCGAGACCGGCGGCTCCAACGTCCAGTTCGCCGTCGACCCCGAGAGCGGGGAGATCGTCGTGATCGAGATGAACCCGCGCGTCTCGCGCTCCTCGGCGCTGGCGTCCAAGGCGACCGGGTTCCCGATCGCGAAGATGGCGGCAAAGCTGGCGGTCGGCTACGCGCTGGAGGAGATCCCCAACGACATCACCCGCGCCACCCCGGCCTCCTTCGAGCCGACGATCGACTACGTCGTCACCAAGATCCCGCGCTTCGCCTTCGAGAAGTTCCCCGGCTCCGAGGGCCGGCTCTCGACCTACATGCAGAGCGTCGGGGAGGCGATGGCGATCGGCCGCACCTTCCGCGAGTCCTTCGCCAAGGCGATGCGCTCGCGCGAGCTCGACTCGCCAGCCGAGATCCCGGAGTCGGACGAGGAGCTGCTGGCGGCGCTCGAGGTGCCCTGCGCCGAGCGCTTCGACCAGGTCCTCGCCGCCTTCGAGCGCGGCCTCGACGTCGAGGCCGTCCACGAGCGCTGCCTGGTCGACCGCTGGTTCCGGCGCGAGCTGCAGGCGCTGGCCACCGAAGGGGACGGCACCGACGGCCTCGCCCGCACTTACAAGGCGGTCGACACCTGCGCCGCCGAGTTCGAGGCGGCGACGCCCTACTACTACTCCGGCCACGAGCGCACTCGCCACGACGGCTCGCCACCCGCCTCGGAGATCCGCCGCGGCGACAACGACTCGGTCGTCATCCTCGGCGCCGGCCCCAACCGCATCGGCCAGGGAATCGAGTTCGACTACTGCTGCGTGCATGCGGCGATGACCGCCCGCGAGCTCGGCCGCGACGCGGTGATGGTCAACTGCAACCCGGAGACCGTGTCCACCGACTACGACACCTCCGACCGCCTCTACTTCGAGCCGCTGACCGCAGAGGACGTGCTCGCGGTCTGCGCCCAGGAGAACCCGGAGGGGGTGATCGTCCAGTTCGGCGGCCAGACGCCGCTGAAGCTCGCCCGCACCCTCGAAGAAGCGGGCGTCCGCCTGCTGGGCACCCCTGTTCACGCGATTCACCTCGCGGAAGACCGCGGAAGGTTCGGCGCCCTGCTGCGCCGCCTCGGAGTCGAGCACCCGCCCTACGGCACCGCGCTCTCGGCCGAGGAGGCCGAGGTCATAGCGCAGGAGGTCGGCTTCCCGCTGCTGGTCCGGCCCTCCTACGTCCTCGGCGGTCGGGCGATGGAGATCTGTTACTCGACCGACGACCTCAAGAAGTACCTCGAGGCCAACGTCAAGGCCGACCAGGAGCACCCGCTGCTGCTCGACCGCTTCCTCGAGGACGCGATCGAGGTCGACGTCGACGCGCTCGGCGACGGTGCCGACGTCTACGTCGCCGGGATCATGCAGCACGTCGAGGAGGCCGGGGTCCACTCCGGCGACTCGGCCTGCGTGATCCCGCCGCTCAGCCTCGGCGAACCGATGCTCGACCAGATCCGCGCCACCACCGAGCGAATTGCGCTCGAGCTGGGCGTCATCGGCCTGATCAACATCCAGTACGCCGTCGCCGGCGGCAGGCTCTACGTGATCGAGGCCAACCCGCGCGCCTCCCGCACCGTCCCCTTCGTCTCCAAGGCGATCGGGGTGCCGCTGGCGAAGCTCGCCTGCAGGCTGATGCTGGGCGAGAAGCTGGCCGATATGGAGCTGCCGGAGGGCATGCCCGAGCACGTCAGCGTCAAGGAGGCGGTCCTGCCCTTCGCCCGCTTCGCCGGCGCCGACTCGGTCCTCGGCCCGGAGATGAAGAGCACCGGCGAGGTGATGGGGATCGCTGGCGACTTCCCGACCGCCTTCGGCAAGGCCCAGGCGGCGGCCGGGGTTCGGCTCCCCGAGTCGGGCTCGGTGTTCATCACCGTCACCGACACCGACAAGGCCGCGGCCACCCAGCTTGCGACCCGCTTCCACGACCTCGGCTTCGAGGTGATCGCGACCCACGGGACCGCCCAGGCGATCGAGCGGATGGGTGTCCCGGTCACCCCGATCAACAAGCTGCAGGAAGGCTCGCCGCACGTCGTCGATCTGATCCGCAAGCGCAAATGCGACCTCGTGATCAACACCCCGACCGGCTCGGGGGCGCGCAGCGACGGCTACGAGATCCGCACCGCCGCGGTCCGCCAGGGCATCCCCTGCGTGACCACGATGACCGGTGCCACCGCCGCCGCCCGGGCGATCGCCGCCGCCAAGCAGGGGGACGCCGAGGTGCGCTCGCTGCAGGAGATCCACGGCACCGCCGCCGGCGACCCGCAGCCGCGATGACGGCTCCCTTCGGCCGTCGTCTCTGCGAGGTCGCCGAGAACGAGGCGAGCGGCGGCTACCGGATCTTCTCCCTGCTCGACCCCGACGGGCCGGCCCCCGCGCCCGGCCAGTTCTACATGCTGGCCGCCGAGCGCAGCTGGGGAGAGGGCGACGGGCGTCCCTTCCTGCCGCGGGCGATCTCGGTCGCCGAGGCGGCCCCTGCGGCCCGGGGCGGGACGCGGCTCGACTTCCTCGTCGAGGGCGTCGGCCCAGGCACCGACCGTCTCTGCGAACTCGCGGCGGGGGAGGAAGTCTGGGTCACCGGGCCCCTCGGCAACTCGTTCTCGATCCCGAAGCAGGTCAATCCGCAGGCGGCGGGGGCGATCCTCGTCGGCGGCGGGATCGGGATCGCGCCGCTGGCGATCTGGCGTCGCCACCTGGTCGAACGGGGCATCCCGATCCGCGTCCTGCTCGGGTTTCGCAACCAGGAGCACTCGGGCGGCCTGCAGGAGCTCTTCTGCGCCGGCGGCAGCCTCTGCCCCGACGTGCGACTGGCGACCGAGGACGGCCACGCCGGCCACCAGGGCTACGTCACCGATCTCCTCGCGACGATGCTCGCCGGCGACGACGCCGGCTCGGCCGTCGTCTACAGCTGCGGCCCGCCGGCGATGCTCGAGGCCGTCCGCGCCCTCTGTGCGGAGCACGAGGTGCCCTGCGAGCTGGCGATGGAGTCGCCGATGGCCTGCGGCTTCGGCGCCTGCTTCGGCTGCGCCGTCCTGAAGCCTGGCGGCGGCTACATGCGCCTCTGCGTCGACGGCCCGGTCGTCAGGGGCGAGGAGGTGGCGGAGGTGGCGCATGCCTGACTTCTGCGGGATCGAGCTGGGCCACCCGGTGATCAACGCCTCGGGCACCTACGACGCGATCGCCGCCCGCAGGGTGTTCGGCGACGCTCTGCTGGAGGACTTCCCGTTCTCGGCCTTCGTCTCGAAGACGATCACGCCGCAGCCGCGGGCGGGGAACGAGCCGCGGCGGATCTGGGAGGCGCCGGCCGGGATGATCAACTCGATCGGGCTGCCGAACAAGGGCCTGGAAGGCTTCCTGGCGGAGGACCTGCCGCAGCTGGCCGAGCTGCCGGTGCCCCTGATCGTCTCGGTGATGGCGACCAACCGCGAAGACTTCAGCCGCCTGGTGGGAGCCCTGGAGGCGCGCGGGGAGGTCGCAGCCATCGAGCTGAACGTCAGCTGCCCCAACGTGCACTCCGGCCTGATCGTCGGCGAGCAGCCTGCGGAGACCGAGGCGCTGCTCGAGGTCCTGCGGCCGCTGACGGAGAAGCCCCTGATCGTCAAGCTGACGCCGAACGTCGCCGCGCCCGAGGCTGTCGCCGTCGCCGCGGAATCCGGCGGTGCCGACGCGGTCTCGCTGATCAACACGCTGAAGGCGAGCGCGGTCGATCCGGTGAGCAGGGAGTCGGCCCTCGCGGCAGGCCACGGCGGCCTCTCGGGACCGGCGGTGCGGCCGATCGCCCTGCAGCAGCTGCGGGCGGTCACCGCCGTGACCGATATTCCCGCCGTCGGCATGGGCGGGATCTCCAGTGGCGCCGACGCGGCGGAATTCCTCGCGCTCGGAGCCACCCTGGTGGCGGTGGGAACCGAGAGTTTCCGGGATCCGAGAGCGGGCTTGCGGATCGCAAATGAGCTGGAAACCGGGATGTATCGGACGTCGCTGCCCCTCTAGAGGGTCGACCTCTACTAGAGGTCCACACGAATTTTGGGGCAATTTGGCGTTGTCACCTTGCAGGCCCCGAAGTCGCGGCTATACTCGCCGCCCACATGAGCGCCCCCCCAGTCAAATCCTCCCTGGCGGCCCCGGAACGGTCGCTCGACCAGCGGATGGACGCCCTCAAACGTGCCAACGACATCCGCACCGCGCGCGCCAAGCTCAAGAAGGACCTGAAGGCCAACCGGGCGAGCATCCAGACGATCCTGCTGGATCCGCCGGAGTACGTGCTCACGGCGAAGGTCTTCGACATGCTCCTCGCCGTCCCCAAGTACGGCCGGGTGAAGACGAACCGGATCCTCAACCAGTGCCGGATCTCGCCGTCGAAGACGATCGGCGGCCTCTCCGAGCGCCAGCGCGCCGAGCTGATCTCCCAGCTGCGTCGGTAGCGACCGCCGCAGCGGTCAGTATCCCCGGCCGCATGGCCAAGGTCTTCGTCATCACCGGCCCGTCGGGAGTGGGCAAGGGCACGCTGATTCGCGAGCTGGTGCAGCGGGTGCCGGACCTCGAGCTGTCCGTCTCGGCGACGACCCGGGCGCCGCGCGAGGGGGAGGTCGACGGGCGCGAGTACCACTTCCTCACCCCTGAGCAGTTCGAGCGGCGCAAAGAGGAAAACGACTTCCTCGAGTTTGCGACCTACAGCAGCAACCGCTACGGGACCCTGCGCAGCGAGGTCGACCGTTGCCTGCAGGCCGGCAGGTCGGTCGTGCTGGAGATCGAGGTGCAGGGGGCTCAGCAGGTGCGGGCGGCAGAACCGGACTCCGTCCAGATCTTCATCGCCCCGCCCGATCCCGCGGTCCTGCGCGAAAGGCTGATCGGCCGCGGCACCGACTCGACCGAGGCGATCGACGAGCGGCTCAAGGTGGCCGAGCAGGAGCTGGCCGCCCAGGACGACTTCGACCACCAGATCGTCAACGCGGACGTCTCCCGCGCGGCCGACGAGCTGGTCGAAGTGGTCCGCGCCGAGCTGGGCCTGGATGACTGAGGGAAACGGGGTGCCGTGGGGGTCGCCTCCGGAACGGAGTGCCGGTCCCCTGTACCACCTACGCTTCCCCTGATGGCACTGAAACGCGTAATCCCCTGCCTCGACGTCAACGCGGGGCGGGTGGTCAAGGGAACCAATTTCGTCGGCTTGCGGGATGCGGGGGATCCGGTGGAGCTGGCGGAGCGGTACGACGCCGAGGGAGCCGACGAGCTGGTCTTCCTGGACATCACCGCCTCGCACGAGCAGCGGGAGACGATCGTGGAACTGGCGCGGCGCACCGCCGACAACGTCTTCATCCCGTTCACGATCGGAGGCGGAATCCGCTCGGTCGAGGACGCGCAGGCGGTGCTGGACGCCGGGGCCGACAAGGTCTCGGTCAACTCGGCGGCACTGGCGCGGCCGGAGCTGCTGGGCGAGCTGGCAGGCCAGTTCGGCGCCCAGTGCGTGGTAATCGCGATCGACGCCAAACGCGAGCCGGTCCCCGGGAACTCCTCGCCGACCTGCGAGGCGCCGCACGGGTGGTACGGCGGCGAGTGGGGCGTCTACGTGAACGGCGGCCGGAGACGCGTCGAGGGCCGGGATGCGGTCTCCTGGGCCGAAGAGGCTGTCGAGCGCGGGGCGGGCGAGATCCTCTTGACGAGCATGGACCGCGACGGCACCAACGACGGCTACGACCTCGAGCTGACCAAAGCCGTGGCTGACGCGGTGGATGTGCCCGTCATCGCCTCGGGCGGCGCCGGCGAGCTATCGCATCTCTGCGACGCTATCTCGCAGGGCAGCGCCGACGCAGTCCTATGCGCTTCAATCTTCCACTACGGCCACTACCGCGTCCGAGAGGCTAAGGAGCGGCTGGCAGCAGATGGAATCCCGGTGCGTCTCTGAAGCTGACCCGGATGTCCCTCGAACTGGCGGACGGCCTGATCAGGCCGGCTCTTGTCAGGGCGAGGGACATCCGGGTCAGCCCCGCAACGCTTCCGCAAGATCCCTAACCGTCCAACTCCCAAGCACCTCAATCCGCGCCAGTTCGTACGGGTGCTCCTTGGTGGCGAATCCGGGGATCTCGGTGGTCGCACCGACGTAGCCGGCGGCTTCCACGGCAGCGACGACCGTTTCGTCGAAGCGCCCGGACGGATAGCAGAAGTCCTTCACCGGCACCCCGTATTCGCGCTGCAGGAGCCTCCGCGAGCCGGCCACTTCTTCTTCGAGTGCTTCGCCTTCCAAGGTGGTCAGGTCGGAGTGATGGATCGTGTGGGCAGCGAGCTCCCAGCCGGCCTCGAGCATCGCCTTCACGTTGCTTTCGTAGAGGTCGGACCCTTCGGCCTTCAGGTTCAGGACCCCGGGCCAGCCGTGCTTGCGCAGCGTCGGCAGGGCGAAGGTGTACTGGGGCCGGTAGCCGTCGTCGAAGGAGAGGACGACCGGTTTCGGCGGCAGGGTGCCGCCGTGGTACCAGGCTTCCTCGACCGCTTCGAGCGTCACCGCTTCGTAGCCCTGCCGGTCGAGCCAGTCCATCTGCTTGCGGAAGCTCGCCCGCGGCACGTAGAGGTCCGGGTAGGGAACTTCGGTCTGCGGCCGGCCGAGGACGTGGTACTCGAGGATCGGAACCGGACCGGTATAGGGCTTCCAGCCGGGCTGGGGGGTGGCGTTGCGCACCTCGCCGGCGGCTTCGCCCTTGCCGGTCCTCGCGTGGCCGGGGTGCTGTTGCGGCGAGGATGGGGCCGGCTCGCGGTCGCTCCCACCCGACCCTCCCGCCATCGAGGCGATCAGCGCGACCAGCGCCGCGCCGGCCACGACGAGGGCGGCGCCGGCCAGCAGCCGCTGCCGTCGCACCCGACGCCGCCGCTCCTCGCGGCGATGCGCGCGCTCGGCAGCTTGGCTTCTCTCCACCGGTTCGTCTAGGTAGTCGTCGCCCATCCGCGGGAGCGGTCATCGTAAGGGCGTCCATGGACGAGCTGGCGCGAGCGCTTCAGGAGGCCCACCCGGAGCTCGAGACCGTGCGCGCGGCGGCGCGGCAACCGGTCTACCTGGTCGGCGGCGCGGTGCGTGACCTGCTGCTCGGCCGCAACCGCGCCGACGTCGACCTGATGGTCGAGGGCGACGCGACCGCGCTGGCGGCGGAGCTCGGCGGCGCCAACTCCGAGCACGACCGCTTCGGCACCGTCAAGGTCGACGTCGAGGGGCACGAGGTCGACATCGTCGGCGCCCGGACCGAGACCTACGAGCGACCCGGAGCGCTGCCGGTCGTAACGCCGGCCGAGAGGGCCGAGGAGGACCTCGCCCGCCGTGACTTCACGATCAACGCGATGGCGATCCCCCTGCAGGGGGAGCCGCGCCTGATCGATCCCCACGGCGGCAGGCGCGACCTCGAGCAGGGTGTGCTGCGCGTCCTCCACGATCGCTCCTTCGCCGACGATCCGACCCGGGCGATCCGCGCCGCCCGCTACGCCTCCCGCTTCGGCTTCGCGCTCGAGCCGAGGACCGAGGAGCTGCTGCGGGAGGCCGACCTGACGACCGTCTCCGCTGACCGGCGGCGCACCGAGCTCGAGCGTCTGGCGGCGGAAGAGAACGCCTGCGCGGGTTTCGAGCTGCTCGGCGAGTGGGGGGTGATCGACCTCCGCCCGGGCGGCATCGAGCTGATGCAGGCCGTCGACTCGCTGCTGAAGGCACCGCACTGGGCAGAGGCCGTGCCGCGCGAGCGGGCGCTGGTCGCGGCGGCGCTGGGGCCGCCGGGGGCCGAGGAGGTCCTGGCCTCGATGTGGGCGCCGAAACCGGGGGAGGGGGTCGAGCTGGCGGAAAGGCGCGACCCCGTGGAGCTGGTCCTCGCCCGCGCGATGGGGGCCGGCTGGCTCGACCAGTACCTGACCTCCTGGCGCCAGGTCGGGCTCGAGATCGACGGCGACGACCTGATCGCGGCCGGGGTCGAGCAGGGGCCGGCGATCGGCCGCGGCCTGCGCGCCGCCCGGCGCAGGAAGCTCGAAGGCGAGATCAGCGGTCGCGACCAGGAGCTGGCGGCGGCGCTGGCGGCGGCGCTGAGGGACTGACGTCCGCTTCTGCTTTGTTACCGGAATGGATTGGCGCGAGCGCGACGGCGTGAGATGGCTGGAGGCCCAGCTCGGCGGCGCCCGCGCGGCCTTCTCGACCCGCCTCGGCGGGGTCAGCGGTCCGCCCTTCGAATCGCTGAACCTCGGCGTCCTCACCGAGGACGCCGAGGCGGCAGTGACCGAGAACCGCCGACGGCTGGCAGGTGCCCTCGGCCGCGACCCGGACCAGGTGGTCTTCGCCCTGCAGGTCCACGGCACCCGCCTGATCGACCACAGCGAGGGCTCAAACGCATCCCGTGGTTCCTTTGTCCGCCATAGCAGGACAAAGGAACCACGGGATGGGCTGGCCGAAGCAGATGGGCATGTGGTGCGGGAGCCGGGGCAGGCGCCGCTGGTCTTCGTTGCGGATTGCCTGCCGGTGGTGCTGTACGGCCCGGGTGGCCTGGCGATGGTCCACGCTGGCTGGCGCGGGCTGGCGGGAGGCATCGTCGAGCTGGCCGCCCAGGCGGTCGCGGCTACTGCGGCGGCGATCGGGCCCGGGATCGGCCCCTGCTGCTACGAGGTGGGTGAGGAGGTCCGCGACGCCTTCGGCGATCTCGGCGCGGGGGTCGCGCGGGAGCGCATGCTCGATCTGCCCGAGGTGGCGCTGCGCAAGCTCGCACAGTCGGGGGTCGAGCAGGTCGAGGCCGCCGGCCTCTGCACCAGCTGCGAAAGCGGGCTCTTCTTCTCCCACCGGCGCGACCGGGGCCGCACCGGCCGCCAGGCGGGCATCGCCTGGATCGAGGACTGATGGCCGAGCTGGTCCACGGCATCGACGCGGCGAAGGTGGCGGCGAAGCTCGAGGAGGTCCGGTCGGTTGCCGGCGATCGGGTCGAGCTCCTGGTCGCGACGAAGTACGTCCCGCTCGAGGAGATGGGGAAGCTGGCCGAGGCGGGGGTGCGGCTGGTCGGCGAGAACCGCCAGCAGGACCTCGCCGCCAAGCAGGGGCGCTGGGCCGACGCCTTCGAGTGGGACTTCATCGGCAACCTGCAGAGCCGCAAGGTCAAGCAGGTGCTGCCGCTCTGCCGCCTGGTCCATTCGGTCGCAACCGACTCGGTCCTGGCGCAGCTGGAAAAGCACGGGACGCCGGCAACGGAGGTCCTGGTCGAGGTCAACGTCTCCGGCGAGGAGGGCAAGGGCGGGGTGGACCCGGAGGACCTGCCGGCCTTCATCGAGCGCTGCCCGGTCCGGGTCGCCGGCCTGATGACGATGCCTCCGTTCAGCGAGCACGCCGAGCGCTCGCGGCCCTACTTCGCCCGGCTCGCCGAGCTCGCCGCAGAGAACAGCCTCGAGCGCCTCTCGATGGGAACCTCGCAGGACTGGCGGGTCGCGGTCGAGGAGGGGGCGACGATCGTCCGCCTCGGTCACGCCCTCTTCGGGTGATTTCGCCGGAGATCTGGGAATAATCTGTAAAGGAGTCGGCCGGTCGAGGCCGAAACACGCGAGCTAGATGGCCCTTAAAGACACTTGGCATAGAGCACTGGTCTACTTCGGACTGGCCGAGGACCACGACTACGGCCCCGAGTACGAGGAAGACTTCGAGCCCGAGACCGGGACCGAAGAGGCATACGAGGGACGCCGGGAACGGGGCGAGGGCTCCTCGGTCCGTCGCCTGCCGACCTCGCGCCGCCCCCGTCGCGACGAGATCGACGACATCTTCGGCGACGACGAACCGATCGGCGGCGGCCGCACCCGCACGCTGCGCCCGGTCGACAACGGCGGCGAAGGCGATCTCCAGGTCCACCTGGTGATCCCGCGCAACTTCAACGACGCCCAGCAGGTCGCCGACCAGTTCAAACGTCAGGTCCCGGTGATCCTCAACCTGCAGACCGCCGACCACGAGCTCTCGAAGCGGATGATCGACTTCTGCTCCGGCCTCACCTACGCCCTCGACGGCGGCATGCAGCGGATCGCCGAGAAGATGTTCCTGCTGACGCCCCGCAACGTCGACGTCTCCGCCGAGGAAAAGGCGAGGCTGATCGACAAGGGGTTCTTCAACCAGTCTTAGGCGGTCCGGGGCTAGTCTCCCCGCCATGGTCGTCGGATTCATAGGTTCGGGCAGCATGGCCGCGGCGTTTGCGCGCGGCTGGGCGGGGGAGTTCGAGCGGATGCTCTTCTCCGACAGCGGCTCGGGCCGGGCGCAGGCGTTGGCCGAGGAGCTGGGGGGAGAGGCTGCCGCCAACGCCGAGGTCGCCTCGCGCGCCGATCTGGTGCTGCTGGCGGTGAAGCCGAACAGGCTGGAGGAGGTGGCGCCGGAGCTGGCGGAGGCACAGGAGGTCGTCTCGGTCCTCGCGGCGACGCCGCTGGAGCGCTTGCGGGCGTCCCTGCCGGCCGCCGGGCACGTGCTGCGGGTGATGCCGAACGTGGGCGTCGAGGTCCGCCAGGGCGTCCTCTGCGTCGCCGGATCGGCCAGCGTGGAGGTGCGGGCCAAGCTGGAGCTGCTCGGCCGCGTGTTCGAACTGCCCGAGGAGGACTTCGACGCCGCGACCGCGGTGATGGGCTGCTCGCCCGCCTACCTGGCGCTGGCGGTGGAGGCGATCGCCGATGCCGGCGCCGCCGACGGGCTCGACCCCGAGCTCGCGCGCCGGTTGGTGGTCGAGACCGCGGTCGGTACCGCCGAGCTCTTGCGCCGCCACCGCCCCGAGGCCGTGCGAAGGGCCGTGGCCTCTCCCGGCGGCAGCACCGAGAAAGGGCTGCAGGCGCTCGACCGCGAGGGCGCCCGCGAGGCCTTCGAGGCGGCCGTGGAGGCCTCGTTGGAGAGAATGAGGGGGTGATTCCCTTCGCGCTCAACCGCGGCGACGTCGCCGATTACGTGCAGGCGCTGTTCCTCGTCTACTTCATCCTCATCTTCGCCAACATCATCCTGTCCTTCATGCCGCGGATGCCGTTCAGCCTCTGGTCGCAGGCGGTCATCGATTTCATCCACGAGACCACCGACCCCTACATCAACATCTTCCGGCGGATCATCCGCCCGATCGGAAGCGGCCCGATCGCCCTCGATCTCAGCCCGATGCTGGCGATCATCGTCCTCGTCGTCCTGGACGGGATCGTCGTCCAGGCGATCCTTGGATGAGCTCGGCGACCGCCCGCGCCTGGGCACTCGCGGGATCGGTCTGCGCGCTCGTCGTGGCCGCCGACCAGGCCGCCAAGGCGGTGGTCGAGGCGCACCTGGTGCCAGGGCAGTACGAAGAGGTGCTGGGGCCGCTGGAACTGACCCTCTCCCACAACAGCGGCGTCGCCTTCGGGCTGGCCGGCGGGGCCGGGGTTGGGCTCGTCCTCGTCACCGCCGTTGCGCTTGCGGTGATCGGCTACCTCTTCGCCCGCAAGCCGCAGCGTCCGGGGATGTGGCTCGCGGTGGGCCTCGTCGCCGGAGGGGCGATCGGCAACCTCGCCGACCGCATTCGCCACGACGCCGTCACCGATTTCATCGCCGTCGGCTCCTGGCCCCCCTTCAACCTCGCCGACGTCTCGATCACGCTCGGGGTGCTCCTGCTCGTCTACCTGTACCTGCGGGACGCCGAGCCGGAGGGAGCGAGGGGGGCGGGGGCGGACGGTGACTGAGCCGGAACTGCGGATCGTCCATCTCGACGAGCACCTCGCGGTGGTCGACAAGCCGGCCGGCCTCGTCGTCCACCCGGCCCCGTCGCACAGCGGGCCGACGCTGGTCGACGAGCTGGGGGAGATCCTCGGCGGCGGAGGGGACGCC
>DASTAR010000100.1:0-17761 GCA_035712505.1 Solirubrobacterales bacterium | reverse complement strand
TGTGCGGCTGGCGAGTGCCGGACCGAGCGGGGGTAGGACGCAGGGAGGCCGAATGGCAGCGCCATTTGGCCGACCGAGGACGCCGCCCCGCGAAGTGTGTCCGGCGCCGCCAGGCGTGCGCGGGGGTTTCGCCAATCCCTCAAATAGGACCGCCGTGTGGACCGAGTCCGCGAAATTCCTTGTAGAGCAAGGTTTTTCGCGGACTCGTTAGAGGTGGCCGAGGTCGGTGACCGCTTCGGCCGGGTTGCCCGCCTCGCCCTCGTCCTCCCATTCGGCCGGCTCACCGAGGGAGGCGCTCTTGACGATCTTCAGCCCGAGCATCGCGCACTTCATCCGCGTCGCCGAGATGTCGATCCCGAGCAGCTCGAGGACGAAGTCTTTCGGCAGCCGCAGCAGCTCCTCGCGGCTCATCCCGACCAGCTCGTCGGTCAGCAGCGACGTGGCGGCGGTGGAGATCGCGCAGCCCTTGCCCTCGAAGGCGATCGCCTCGACGCGGTCGTCCGCGTCGAGCCTGATCGTCACGTGCTGCTCGTCCCCGCAGAACGGATTCGTGTCCTCGAACTCGAGGTCGGGGCGCTCGAGGTGGCCGAAGTTGTGCGGCCGCTTGTAGTGCTCGAGGATCTGGTCGCGGTAGAGCTCGTCCATCAGAGGCCAAACACCTTACGCGCGTCTTCCAGTCCCTCGACGAGGCGGTCGATCTCCTCGGTCGTCGTGTAGACGCCGAAGCTGGCGCGGGCAGTGGCGGCGATCTCGAGGCGGTCCATCAGCGGCTGGGCGCAGTGGTGGCCGGCGCGGACGGCGACGCCGTGGCGGTCGAGGATCTCGGAGACGTCGTGGGCGTGGATGCCGTCGATCTCGAAGGAGACGGGGCCGAGGCGTCCGCTGCCGCGGAGCGGCCCGAATACGCGCAGGCCCGGCACCTCGGCGAGGCGCTCCAGCGCGTAGTCGGCGATCGCTTCCTCGTGCTCGCGGACGGCCTCCATGCCGACCAGGTCGAGCCAGCGCATCGCCGAGGCCATCCCGATCGCCTGGGCGATCGCCGGCGTCCCCGCCTCGAAGCGGGCGGGAGGGTCGGCGTAGGCGGTGCCCCCCTTGGTGACCTTGCGGATCATCGAGCCGCCGCCGAGGAAGGGCGGCATCTCGCGCAGCAGATCCAGCTTGGTCCAGAGGGCGCCGATCCCGGTCGGGCCGTAGAGCTTGTGGCCGGTGATCGCGTAGAAGTCGACGCCGAGCTCGGCCACGCTTATCGGTAGCTTCGGCGCCGCCTGGGCGCCGTCGCAGAGCACAAGCGCGCCGGCGTCGTGCGCCAGCCGGGCGATCTCGGCGACCGGGTTCTCGGTCCCGAGCACGTTGGAGACGTGGGTTACCGCAACCAGCTTCGGCCCGCGCTCCAACAGCGCGCCGAAGGCGTCCATGTCGAGCAGGCCCTCCTCGTCGATCGGCGCCCAGTCGATCTCCGCCCCGCCCCGCTCGGCAAGTTGCTGCCAGGGGACGATGTTGGAGTGGTGCTCCATCTCGGTCAGAAGCAGCCGGTCGCCGGCGCCGACGCTGGCGTCCCCCCAGGCCCGGGCGACGAGGTTGATCGCCTCGGTGGCGTTGCGGACGAAGACGACCTCGCGGCGGTCGCCCGCCCCGATGTGGTCGGCC
The DNA here is from genome assembly GCA_035712505.1 of Solirubrobacterales bacterium. Taxonomy (GTDB): domain Bacteria; phylum Actinomycetota; class Thermoleophilia; order Solirubrobacterales; family 70-9; genus VAYN01. Next base: position 16,114 of record DASTAR010000100.1, on the reverse strand, counting down.
ACCGTCGCGCGCGCCCCCTCGTAGGCTTCGGTCGCCTCGGCCGAGAGGGTGTGGGAGCCGCGGTGGACGTTGGAGTGGTGGCGCCGCTCGTAGCGGTCGACCGCCTGGATCGAGGCCAGCACCCGCTGGGAGCTGGCGCCGCTGTCGAGGTAGGCGACCGGGCGACCGTGGACCTCGCGCTCCAGCGCCGGGAAGGCGGCGCGGACCTTCTCGATATCGACGGAAGCCGTGGAGGGACCTCTTGCGCTCACCGGCTCCATCACGAGCTCAGGCGGCCGCGCCCCTGGTCAACGCTTCGCCCTCCGGGCTCGCGGCGACCTCCTCTTTGATCCAGCCGTAGCCCTTCTCCTCCAGCGTCTCGACCAGCTCCGGGCCGCCTTCCTTGACGATCCGCCCCTGGTACATGACGTGGACCGCGTCCGGCTTGACCATGTGGAGGATGCGCTGGTAATGGGTGATGATCAGGACGCCCATGTCCGGGCCGGCGAACTCGTTGACGCCCTCGGCGACGGTCCGCAGCGCGTCGATGTCGAGGCCCGAGTCGGTCTCGTCGAGGATCGCGATCTCCGGCCGCAGCAGCGCCAGCTGCAGCAGCTCCATCCGCTTCTTCTCGCCGCCGGAGAAGCCGTCGTTGAGGTAGCGGCTGGAGAAGTCCTTGGGGATGCTCGCCAGCTCCATCGCCTCCTGCGCGGTTTTGGCGAAGTCTTTGATCTTGATCTGCTCTTCGCCGCGGGCCTCGCGGTGGGCGTTGATGATCATCCGCAGGTACTTGGAGACCGAGACGCCCGGGATCGCGACGGGGTACTGGAAGGCCATGAAGAGGCCGGCCTGCGAGCGCTCCTCGGGGTCGGCGTCGGTGATGTCCTCGCCCTTGAAGGTGATCGTGCCCTCGGTCACCTCCAGCGCGGGGTGGCCCATGATCGCGTTGGCGAGCGTCGACTTGCCGGAGCCGTTCGGGCCCATCAGGGCGTGCACCTTGCCCTTCTCGACGTCGAGGTCGAGGCCTTTGAGGATCTTCTTGTCCTCGACCTCCACGTGCAGGTTGCGGATCTCCAGCTCAGCCAATTTCGCTCCGTTTCTGGGTTTTCGGTTGAAGTCGTTTGCGTTGCGCGGGGCGCTGTTCTTACGCGACGCCGCCGAGGACCGCTTCTCGAGCCGGCTCGCCCTTGCTCGAGAACTCGACCAGCTCGGCCAGGGTGGTGCCGGCGAGCGCCTTGGTGACGCCGCCCTGCACGCGCATCCACAGCAGCTTGGTCGAGCAGGCGTGGTCCCCGTCGGACTCGTGCGAGCAGAGGACTTTGCCTTCCGGACTGTCGTGGAAGCACTCCATCGGGGCGATCTGCCCTTCCAGCGCCTCGACCACGGCGTCCATCCTGATGTCAGCGGCGGGCTTCGCCAGGCGGTAGCCGCCGTGGGCGCCCCGGGTCGAGGTGACGAGCCCGGCCTTGCGCAGTTTCGCCACCAGGTGCTCCAGGTAGGAGAGCGGCAGGTTCTCCGCTTCGGCGACGGAGCCCAGGCTGACGGGCTGCGAGCCGGGCTGGCGGCCCAGCTCGACCATCAGGCGCACTCCGTACTCGGCTTTGGTCGAAAACAGCATCGAGGTAAATCCTACTAGAGCGGTCGGTTATGGCTCGATCAGGCCGCGGCGGATCGCGTAGCGGACCAGCTCGACCCGGTCGCGCATGCCGAGCTTGCGCATCGCGTTGGCGCGGTGGTTCTCGATCGTCTTCTCGGAGAGGTGGAGGACCGCGGCGATCTCCTTCGTGGTGTGGGCCTCGGCGACGAGCTTGACGATCTCCTCCTCGCGCGGGGTCAGCTCCTCCTCGCCGGATGGGCCGCGCTCGAGCACGTCCTTGATCAGCGTCCGCTGCGCCTGGGGCGTGAGGAACGGCTCGCCCCGCTCGACCGCACGGATCGCCGCCAGCAGGTCGGTGTCCGCCTGCGCCTTCAGCACGTAGCCGGAGGCCCCCGCCTTCAGCGCCTCGAACAGATAGCGCTCGTCGTCGTGCATCGAGAGGATCAGGACCGCGACCTCCGGCGCCTGCTTCTTGATCTCCCGCGTCGCCTGCAGCCCGGTCAGCTTCGGCATCTTCACGTCGAGGATCGCCAGCTCCGGACGCTCCCGCACCGCCAGCTCCCGCGCCTCGGCCCCGTCCGCGGCCTCGGCCACGACCTCGATGTCCGGCTGCCGCTCCAGCAGCAGCCGCAGCCCCGACCGCACGATCCCGTGGTCGTCCGCAATCAGCACACGCACAGCAGAACTATCGCCGACGGGACGAGAACCGGTCCATGTAACCGGTTTTCGTCCCGTCGGCAGTCAGGTCGGGACAGTGAGGCGGACCGTCGTGCCGCGGCCGGGCCTCGACTCGATCGTCAGCTCGGCGCCGATCAGGAGGGCGCGCTCGCGCATGCCGCCGATGCCGAGGCCGCGCTCGGACTCGTCGAAGGCGAAGCCGCGGCCATCGTCGCCGACTTCGAGGAGGACGCCGCCGCCCCCGGCCGTTGAAGAACCGGGCTCTGGGGCGACCGTGCGCCGCAGGCGCACCTCGACCCGCCCGGCGCCGCTGTGGCGCGCGGCGTTCGAGAGCGCCTCCTGGGCTACGCGGTAGACGACGAGCTGGGCGTCGTCGCCGAGGTCGGAGAAGTCGCCCTCGACCTCGAGGCCGGTCTCGATCTCGCCGCCGAGGCGCCCGACCTGGCCTTCGATCGCCGCCGCCAGGCCGAGGTCGTCGAGCGCGGTCGGCCGCAGGTGCCGGGCCAGCGAGAGCAGCTCCCCCATCGCCTGGTTCGCCAGTGCTTTCGTCTCCGCCAGTTCGTCCTCGAGCTCCGGCGGTGCCGCCTCGCGCGCCGCCTCCAGCCGCAGCAGCAACCCCGTCAGCGACTGGTTGACCTCGTCGTGGAGGTCGCGGGCGACCCGCGCCCGCTCCTCCTCCTGGGCGTGCAGCGCCGCCGAGCCGGCCCGCCGCCGCTCGGCTTCCAGCCGCCGCATCATCCGCAGGAAGGCGAGCTCGATCCGCGCCACCTCCTCGGTCTCGCCGACGCCGTCGATCGAGGCGGGGAGGAGGGGCCGTGGGCTCGACAGATCGACCTTCTCCATCGCCTCGATCAGGTCCTCCAGCGGCCGCAACCGCCGCCGCTCCCGCACCAGAGCAACGGCCAACGCCAGCACCACCAGCGCCAGTCCGATCAGCACGAGCGTCACCCATTCAGCCTACGTCCAAGCGAACCGCATCAAGTTTCCGCCCTGGCAGGCATGAAATTTGATGCAGTTCGGCCGAATCCCCCGCGCCTGGGGGGCCTTCCCGGCCTTGACGGGGGTTGGCCCCTATAGGCGATTTCGCGCTTTCGTCGCATACTTCGACGACCAACCAACTCAGGAGTGAGATCACGCGATGACCACCACTAAGCAATCCACCTGGGGCGCAACCCTGCGCACCACGATCCTGATGGCCGCGCTGGGCGGCCTCCTCGTCGCCATCGGCTTCGCGATCGGGGGCGCCGGTACGGCGACGCTCTTCCTCTTCATGGCGCTCGCGATCAACTTCTTCAGCTATTTCTTCAGCGACAAGATGGCGCTGGCGATGAGCCGGGCCAAGCCGATCGACGAGGCGGAAGCGCCGCGGCTCTACCAGATCGTGCGGGAACTGACGACCCGCGCCGATCTGCCGATGCCGCGCCTCTACATGATCCCCCAGGACCAGCCGAACGCTTTCGCGACGGGGCGCAACCCGAAGCACTCGGCGGTGGCGGTCACCCGCGGGATCACCAAGTTGCTCTCCGAGGACGAGCTGCGCGGCGTCCTCGCCCACGAGCTCACCCATGTCCGCAACCGCGACATCCTGATCCAGTCGGTCGCCTCGGCGATCGGCGCCGCGATCACTTACCTCGCCTACATGCTGATGTGGTTCGGCGGCGACGAGGACAACGGCCCGCTCGGCATCGTCGCTGCGCTGGGGATGGTGATCCTCGCCCCGATCGCAGCGAGCATCATCCAGCTCGCGATCTCCCGCCAGCGCGAGTTCGCGGCCGACGCCGGCGGCGCCGAAATCTGCGGCAACCCCGAGTCGCTGGCGAGCGCGCTGCTGCGGCTCGAGCAGGGCGCCGAAGCGATGCCGATGCAGGTCAACCAGGCGGCTGAGCCCCTCTACATCGTCAGGCCCTTCAAGGGCGGGGGCATCGCCGGCCTCTTCTCGACCCATCCCCCGATCGAGGAGCGGGTCCGGCGCCTGCGCCAGATGCGTCCCAGCCTCTAAACAGGGCGAAACCCAGGGAAGCTCAGCGCCTTCGGGTCAATTGCCCGAGGGCGCTATCATTTTTGAAGTAAAAGCTGATCCGATTTAGGGGATTTACTTCAGATGGCCATCGACACCCAGCGCGTGCAGACGATCGAGGAGATCGAACCCTTCGAGGCGGCGGAGGAGATCGAGGGCGGCGACGTCGTCCTGATCGACACCCGCGAGCCCCACGAGTACGAGGAGGCTCACCTCGAGAACGGCAAGCTGGTGCCGCCCGGCCTGATCGCCGACGAAATCGAGGGCGCGGCGCCGGACAAGTCCGCGCGCACGATCCTCTACTGCCGCTCCGGCAACCGCTCGGCGATCGCCGCCGCGCAGCTGCAGCAGCTCGGCTACGAGAACGTCGCCTCGATGAGCGGCGGGATCGTCCAGTGGCAGGAGCAGGGCCTCCCGGTCGTCTCGCCCTCCGGGATGACCACCGACCAGCGCGAGCGCTACTCGCGCCACACGCTGCTGCCAGAGGTCGGGGTCGACGGCCAGCTCAAGCTTCTGAACTCGAAGGTGCTGCTGCTCGGCGCCGGCGGCCTTGGCGCCCCGACCGCGCTCTACCTCGCCGCGGCCGGCGTCGGCACGATCGGCCTCGTCGACGACGACGTCGTCGACGCCTCCAACCTGCAGCGCCAGGTGATCCACAACACCGAGCGGATCGGGATGGCGAAGACCGCCTCGGCCCGCATCTTCATCGAAGGGCTGAACCCCGACGTGAACGTCGTCGAGCACAACGGCCGTCTCGACGCCTCCAACATCCTCGACGTCATCTCCGACTACGACATCGTCGTCGACGGCGCCGACAACTTCCCCACCCGCTACCTGCTGAACGACGCCTCGGTGCGGCTGCGCAAGCCGGTCGTCTCCGCCTCGATCCTCGGCTTCGACGGGCAGATCTCGACCTTCGTCCCCTTCGACGGGCCCTGCTACCGCTGCCTCTACCCGACCCCGCCGCCGGCCGAGCTGGCGCCGAGCTGCTCCGCAAACGGGGTGCTCGGGGTGATGGCCGGGACGATGGGCACGCTGCAGGCCAACGAGGTGATCAAGCTCGTGCTCGGCAAGGGCGAGCCGCTGGTCGGCCGCCTGCTCCTCTACGAGGCGCTCGGCACCCGCTTCACCGAGCTGAAGGTCCGCCGCGACCCCGAGTGCCCGATCTGCGGCGAGCACGCCGAGGAGATCCCGGAGTCGGAGATAGGCAAGTTCCCCGACTACGACGCTTTCTGCGCGGGAGCAGGCGGGGATCGCCAAACGGCGGCAACGCCGTAGGCGCCGGCTCCTCTAGGATCACGCCCTCATGGCGACCGTTCGCATCCCTCCTGTGCTGCGCCCGAAAACCGGTGGACAGGCCGAGGTCGCGGCCGGGGGCTCGGACGTCGGCGAGGTTCTGCGCTCGCTGACCGGCGAGTTCCCGGACACCGAGGAGCAGCTCTTCGGAGAGGACGGCGAGCTCAACCGCTACGTCAACGTCTACCTCAACGACGAGGACGTCCGCGTGCTCGACGGTCTGGACACTGCGGTCAAGGACGGCGACACGGTCGTCATCCTCCCGGCGATGGCCGGCGGCTCCTGACGAGTGGCGAGTTAATCTCGCTATAGGCAGATCAACTCTCCAGTCGCTGGCGCTAACGGTCCAGCACCAGCCCCAGGAACTGCTTGGTCCGCTCCTCGCGCGGGTTCTCCAGCACCTGCGCCGGCGGCCCCTCCTCGACGATCACGCCGCCGTCCATGAAGATCACGCGGTCGGCGACCTCGCGGGCGAAGCCGATCTCGTGGGTGACGACGATCATCGTCATCCCTTCCTCGGCCAGCTCGCGCATCGTGTCGAGGACTTCCTTGACGAGCTCGGGATCGAGGGCGCTCGTAACCTCGTCGAAGAGCATCACGTGCGGGTCCATCGCCAGCGACCGGGCGATCGCGACGCGCTGCTGCTGCCCGCCGGAGAGGGTCTCGGGATAGGCGCCCAGCTTCTCGCCCAGGCCCACCCGCTCGAGCAGCTCGGTCGCCTTGGCCCGCGCCTCCTGCCGGGAGCGGCCAAGGACCTTTTCCTGCGCCAGGGTCACGTTCTCCAGCGCCGTCTTGTGAGGGAAGAGGTTGAACTGCTGGAAGACGATCCCGACCCGCTGGCGGACGAAGTCGAGCTCCCAGCTCTCTTCGCCGGTCCCCGACCCAGGGCCCTTGCAGATGTCCTGGCCTTCGATGAAGACCTCACCCTCCTCGGGCGGCGCCAGCAGATTGACGCAGCGCAGCAGCGTGCTCTTGCCGGAGCCGCTCGGCCCGAGGATGCAGACGACCTCGCCGCGGGCGATCTCGATGTCGACCCCCTTGAGGACCTCGAGCTTGCCGAAGCGTTTGCGGATCCCCTCAAGCCGGACCATCGCCTCCGCCATCAAGCCACCTCGATATGGGAGCCGCGGGCGATCTTGCCCTGCTGGCGGGAGATCAGTTTGTCGACGACGCGGGCAAGGGGCAGGATGATGACCAGGAAGAAAAAGGCCGTGAGGATCATCGCCGAGCTGTTCAACCGTTCCGAGAGGACTTCGCGGCTGACCAGCACGGCCTCGCCGAAGGCGATGACGCTGATCAGGGTCGTGTCCTTCAGCAGGGAGATCATTTCGTTCAGCATCGGGGCGGGGATCAGGGTGACCGCCTGGGGCACGACGACGTGGCGCATCGCCTGCCAGTGGCTCATGCCGAGGGAGCGGGCGGCCTCCATCTGCCCTCCCGGCACGGCTTCGATGCCCGCCCGGTAGACCTCGGCCGTGAAGGCCCCGTAGACGATCACCAGGGCCGCCACGCCGTACCAGAAGGGATCGGGCTTGCCGAACCACTGGGGGATCCGGATGTCTTTCGGGATGAAGCTGAGGAACGGGACGCCCCCCGATATCAGCAGGATGATGATCAGGATCGGGATCGCCCGGAAGACGTCGATGTAGGCGATCGTGACGAAGCGGATCGGGAGGAACTTCTTCCCGGGAAGCTGCCGCAAGAGTGCCAGCGTCAGGCCCCAGATGAGAGCCAGGGCCGCGGCGACGGCGAAGATCAGGATGTTCTGCAGAAACGCGGTGAGGACTTCGCCGAAGTGTTCTCCCATCACGTGGAAGTCGAAGTACTGGTTGAAGAATTCGCTCATCGCCCGTTTCCTTTGCCTTCCCGGAAATGAGAAGGGGCGCCATCATGGCGCCCCTTCCCGCTCAACTCAACTGGCGGCCGCTATTCCGCTTCGTGGGTCGCGGAGAAGATCGCCTTCGGCGGTTCCAGGTGGAACCATTTCTTGTAGATCTTCGTGTAGGTGCCGTCTTTCTCCACTTCTTCCAGCCCTTTGTTGATTTCGTCGAGCAGTTCTTCGTTGCCCTGGGCGACGGCGATTCCATAGTCTTCTTCGGTCGGCACTTTTTCGACGATTTCGATGCCGCCCCCTTCTTCGACCGCGTTCTGGGCGACCGGCGCATCGATGATCACGCCTTCGACGGTGCCGGCCTTGAGCGCGTTGATCGCGTCGGGGCCTTCGGGGTAGGGCCTGATTTCGCCGCCGCCGAGTTCTTCTTTGGCCAGTTCCAGCCCGGTGGTGCCCTGCTGCGCTGCGACCGTCTTGCCTTCGAGGTCTTCCATGGATTTGATCGGGCTGCCTTCCTTGACCAGCACCGCCTGTTCGGAGAGGTAGTAGGGGTTGGAGAAATCGACGGCCTTCTCGCGTTCTTCGGTGATCGTCGCCGCCGACATCGCGGCTTCGAACTTGCCCTGCCCGACGTCGCGGAAGATCGTTTCGAACGAGGTGTCGTGGAATTCAGCCTTGCGGCCGATCTTTTCGGCGATCGCTTCCATCAGTTCGACGTCGAAGCCGGTGTAGTTGCCGGGTTTCCCCTGCTCGAACGGCGGATAGGGGATGTCGGAGCCGACGTTGAGCGGTTCGCCGCCACCGCCACCCGCGGTCGATTCTTCGCTGGTGCTGCTGCCGCCGCCGCCGCAACCCGCTGCGACGAGGGCCGCCAGGGCCAGCAGGAGGACCGCGAAGAGCGCGGTCAGCCGGGTCTTTCTCATTCGTTCCCTCCGATGAAAGGTTTTCCGGACGTGCCGAACATACAAGCTGCACCTTCACATGCCCAGCGCAGGCGCTTCTGAATCCTCCGCGGGAGCGGCGCTTTCTCGCCGATCGATCATGATCGGCCGATGCGATTCCTGGTCCTCGGCGGTACCCGGTTCCTCGGCCTGGCGCTCGTCCGCGAGCTGCTCGACGCCGGCCACGCGGTCTGCGTCGTCCATCGCGGGGTGCACGAGCCCGAGCAACTGCTCGACGTCGAGCACATCCACGTCGAGCGGCTCGCCCTACGGGAGCGCCGGGAGGACCTGCTGCGGTTCAGCCCTGACGTCGCGATCGATCTCGCCGCGATGACCGCCGCGGAGGCGGAGGCGACCGTCGATGTTCTCGGTTCGTCGATCCCCCTGGTCGCGGCATCGAGCGGCGACGTCTACCGGGCCTGCACCTCGGTCTTCGAGAACGAGATCACCGACGCGGTGCCGCTGAGCGAGGACGCCCCCTTGCGAGAAGGACCGACGCCCGACCGCGAGGTCGTGCCGCCGGGATGGAACTACGACCCGGAGAGCTACGAGAAGCTCGACGTCGAGCGGACCTTCCTCGATGCCGGCGGGGTGATCTGTCGCCTGCCGATGGTCTACGGCGAGCACGACTACAAGCGCCGCGAGGAGTTCGTCCTTCGCCGGGTGAGGGCGGGGCGGACCAGAGTCCCGGTCGGCGCCGGGGGCTTCCTCTGGTCCCGCGGCTACGCACCGCAGCTTGCCCGCGGCATCCGCCTCGCCGCCGAGAACGCCGACGAAGGCGAAGTCTTCAACCTGGCCGAGCAGACCTGCGCGCCGATCCGGCTCTGGGTCGAGCAGATCCTCGCCGCGGCCGACCACGGAGCCGAGCTGGTGCGCGTCCCCGACGACGACCTACCCGGAGACCTGGCCGTCACGGGCGAGATCCCCCAGCCCTGGATGATGGACGCGGCCAAGGCCGCCCGGCAACTCGGCTGGGTCCACGCACCCGCAGATGAGTGCGTCGTCGAATCAGTCCGCTGGCATCTCGACAACCCGCCCCCTGAGGGCCCAGGCGACTTCAGCGCCGACGACGCCGCTCTCGCCGCAGCCGATCGAGCGGGCTGAGGCCCGCGGGCCGGGCGCGCAACCCACGCTACACTTTCTGAAGTAACGGGCGGGCCATGCGAGACGAGCTCCTCAACAAACCCTGCGGCGGGCGCTTTGGCGACATCGTCGAGTCGATCGGCAATACGCCGCTGGTCGAGCTGCCGCGGCTCTCGCCCAAGCCCGAGGTCCGGATCTACGCGAAGTTGGAGGGGCGCAACCCGACCGGCTCGGTGAAGGACCGGGTCGCCAAGTCGATGATCGAGATGGCCGAGGCCGAGGGGGCGATCGAACCGGGGCACACGATCCTCGAACCGACCTCCGGCAACACCGGCATCGCGCTGGCGATGATCTGTCGCCGCAAGGGCTACCCGCTGAAGGTGGTGATGCCGGACAACGTCACCGAGGAGCGGACCCAGCTGCTCAGCATGTACGGGGCGGAGATCGTCTACTCCGAGGGCGCGAAGGGCTCCAACGGCGCCGTCGAGGTGGCACTGGAGATGGCGCAGGACCCCGGCTACTACATGCCCTACCAGTACGGCAACGAGGCGAACCCGCTCGCCCACTACAACGGCACCGCGCTCGAGATCCTCGACGAGCTCGACGAGGTCACCGCCTTCGTCGGCGGGCTCGGCACCGGCGGCACGCTGATGGGCAACGGCAAACGGCTGAAGGAGGCCAACCCGGAGACGCTGATCGTCGCCGCCGAGCCGAAACAGGGCGAGCTCGTGCAGGGACTGCGCTCCCTCGACGACGGCTTCATCCCGCCGATCATCGACCTCTCCCTGCTCGATCGCAAGATCATGGTCTCCAACCGCGACGCGATCGTCTGGACGAAGAAGCTGCTGCAGGAGGAGGGTGTCTTCGCCGGCGTCTCGGCCGGCGCGATCGCCTACATCGCCAACCGCATCGCCGGCGAGCTGGAGGGCGGCAACGTCGTCTTCCTCATCCCCGACGACGGCTGGAAGTACCTCTCCTCCGGCGTCTACACCAAGCCGATCGAGGAGATCGAAAACCTGGATTCCACCGTTTGGTGGTAGCCCGCCGGCACCGGCCACTCGCGGCGTAGCTTCTTCTGCCGCAACTCCTTCCGATCGGTCGGTTTGAATCCGCGTAACCAACTCTGAGCGGGAGACGTTGATGCGGAAGCTGTGGCTGGTCTTGACGATAGGTGCGCTGGCAGCGATGGCGACGGTCAGCGTCGGCGTGGCGCAGGCTCGGCTCGACAGCTCGTTCGGGCAGGACGGCGTGGTCGAGGTCTCCCCGCCGATCTCGCCTCCCTGGCACGACCAGTGGCTCCGTGCTTTGGCGGCCGCACCGGACGGCAGCAGCTATGCGCTGTTTGGCCGTATGTACTGTGCCGGCCAGGCCGGCTGCTTTGACTCGGTGGTCCTCTTCCATTATCTCAGTGACGGCAACCTGGACCCGTCTTTTGGCGGACCCCAGGGCTACTTTGAACTACCGAACGAAGGCAAGAGCGTTCCGGTGCTTGCCGTTGATTCGGCGGGGCGACCGGTGATCGCCCGCTCGGAGGAAGGAGAGATGCGCGTCTGGCGCCTGACTCGCTCGGGCGTCCTCGATCCAACCTTCGACGGCGACGGGTTCCTCAGCTTCGAATGCGCCTGCATATATGGCCAGGGGCAGCTCGCGCCCGGCCCCGGTGGGACTCTCTCGGTGGGCTTCTCGGAAATCAGGCAAGGCGCCGGCAGGTACGGATTCGGGCAGACGGGCACGATCACTACGGTCGTCCGGCTTCGAGCTGACGGCTCCCGAGTCGCGAGCTTCGGGACGGATGGCAGTTCCACCTTCGGGCTGGTGGGCACCGAACCCTTCGGGACCTCGGCGGTGGGCCGGGGCGGTGCTCTCTACCTGGCCGGCGGGGGATGTTGCTCCTCGCCTCTGCCTGGCTACGTGACCCGCCTCTCGGCGAAGGGCAAGTTCGACCGTCGCTTCACCGCAGCCGCCCGCCGTGCGCTTCGCCCGCTGTCGAAATTCGTCACCTTCAGCGGATCGGTGAACGCGGTGCTGATCAGGCGTCGAGGAAAGATCGATCTGCTCGGAGCGGCCGGATACGAACACGGGTTCATGTTGCGGCTGCGGCCAAATGGTCAACCCGATCGTCGGTTCGGAAAGAACGGGCTGCGGATCCTGCCCTTCCCGATTGCCTCCGCGGCCCTCGGCAGCGAAGGCGCGGTCATGGCAGTGAGTGCCGAAGGCGTCAGGGCGGGAGGGATCGTCGTGAGGATCCTTCCGAACGGCCGTCTCGACCGGCGCTTCGGCCGCGAGCGCGTACCTGACGGGGAGGCGGATCACGGGATGTCGATCGTCACGCAGAAAGGCCGCACAGCTCTCGTGCTGGATCGGGGTCTCCAGGAATGTCGCGGCTACTGCGGGGAAGACCCGAAGCTGGTGCGCTATCTCGAAGTACCGCGGCGAAATCGACGCTAGCGCCATGAACAGAGTCGGCCGCCGGGTTATCGGGATGGCCGCTGTCGTGGCAGTCGTCTTTGCTCCGGCGGCAGGAAGGGCCGCGGCGGCATCGACGTCGCCTGGGTTCTTCGGAGTCGTCGCACAGACTCTGCCGGCATCGGGAGACCTTGCGCGGATGAACGGAGTGGTGGGGACCTTGCGGATCCCCATCTATTGGTCGCTCTGCGAGCCGGCGCCAGGTGAATACGACTTCGCGCCCCTAGATGCCGAGGTTGCCGCGGCCGCGAAGATTGGGATCCGGGTGCAGCCGGTTGTCTACGGGACGCCGTCCTGGCTCGCTGTCCAGCCGGCGCGCCCGCCGCTTGGGCCGCAGGCGAGAACCGCGTGGACCAAGTTCCTCCGTGTCCTGGTCGGCCGCTACGGGAGCGGCGGTGAGTTCTGGCGGGGCCGATCGCGGCGACTGCCGATTCGGCTCTGGCAGGTCTGGAACGAGCCGAACTTCGTTGTCTTCTGGAAGCCGTGGCCCCGCCCCTCTGCTTATGCCCGGCTGCTGCGCGTTTCCACTCGGGCCATCCGCGGCGCTGACCGGCGGGCGAAAATCGTCCTTGCCGGCGTCGCTCCCGTCGGTGCGGGGGTCAAGACGTGGGTCTTCCTGCGCAGGCTCTTCCGAGTCCCTGGAATCCGGCGCGATTTCGACTTCGTCGCTCTCCATCCTTACTCGGCGAACATCCCGGAGCTCGACTACCAGGTGCGGAAGGTGCGGGGGGCGATGGTGGAAGCGGGGCTGGGAGGGCGGTCGCTGCTCGTGACCGAGCTGGGCGTCGCGTCGTGGGGGAGCTATCCGTCGGCCTTCGTGGCGGGCACTCTCGGGCAAGCCGACTTCCTCGAGTCCGCCTATAGCCGGTTGATCCAGATGCGGCACCGGTGGCACGTTGCCGGGGTCGACTGGTACACCTGGCGCGACCAGTCGCTGGCCGATCCCACCTGTTCCTTCTGTCAAGGGGCGGGTTTGATCGGCCTCGACGGCAAGCCGAAGCCGGCCTGGTGGGCCTACCGCCGCACGGTGAAGAGAGCCGGTCTCCGCTAGCCTCGCCGCGTGAAGATCTCGCAGCAATTGATCGACGAGATGGTCGCGCACGCGCGCGAGGACCTGCCGAATGAGTGCTGCGGGATGATCGGCGGGCGCGACGGCGAGGCGACCCGGGTGGTGCGGGTGGAGAACGCCGCGGCCAGCCCGCTGCGTTACGAGATGGACCCGCAGGGGCAGTACGACGCGCTGAAGGCGATCGAAGACGGGGGCGAAGAGCTCGTCGCGATCTACCACTCGCACACGCGCAGCGCCGCCTATCCCTCGCAGACCGACGTCAACGAGGCGGTGATGTGGCCCGAACAGGTCTACGTGATCGTCTCGCTCGCCGACGAAGGAGCCCCCGACGTCAAAGCCTTCGACCTGGCCGACATGAAGATCGCCGATGTCGATCTCGACGTCGCATAGAAAACCGAGCGGCCCGCATCAGCGCGGCGCCCACGGCGGCGGCGGGTCGGGCGGCGGCGGGTCGGGCGGCGGCGACGAGGGCGGTGGCGGCGGCGGTGGCGGCGACGGCAAGCTCGTCAAGGTCGCCTTCGCCCGCAACCAGGTCGAGGGAGAAATGCTCCAGGGCCTGCTGGCCGAGGCCGGCATCCCCAGCGTCCTGAAGCGCAGCTTCGGCTTCGACAACCCCGACTTCCTCGCCAGCGGGCCGCGCGACGTGATGGTCAACGAGGGCGCCGCCAAGCGGGCCCGCGAGGTGCTCGCCGAAACGATGATCGAGAGCGAGGAGGACGAGCGGGCGGAGCTCGAAGAGCAGCGCCGCCTCGCCCGCGGCGAAACCGGCGCCGTCCCGCCGGCCAAGCTCGCCTTCTGGATCGGCGTCGCCCTGGTCGGCGCCTTCCTGCTGGTCTGGCTGCTCTACGAAGTCGCCTGAGCTACCTGACCGCGGCCGGACCGCGGACCATCTCCCGGAGGTGGTCGCGCCAGGCGTCCTCGATCTCGCGGAAGCGGGCGTCGAAGGCGTCTTCGAGCTGGACCTCGGGCCCCTGCGGAAGGAGCTTGGCGACGAGCCGCTCGCAGGCCTCCGGGCCGCGCTCGTTCTCGAGCAGGTCGAAGATCGTGCCGCCGAGGATCACTGCGTCGCGGCGCGAGGGGGGGAAGGACGGGCGGGAGCTCTCGCGGAGGCGGCGGATCACCGCGGCGCGGTAGAGGCCGACCTGGCGCGAGAAGTACTGGGCGCCGCCTTCGACCAGCCAGGCCCAGCGCAGATATCTGGCGAAGCGGCGCGGGGTCCACGACGGGGGCAGGTCGGTGTTGTTGTGGGCGATCGTCATCTGCGCGTAGAGGCGCTCGGCGGTGCCGCGCAGGGCTTCGCAGGAGTCGTCGCCGGCCGCGCGGCGTTCCATGTGTGTGTCGTTGAGGACGTGGAGCTCGGTGGACATCGGCCAGCCGGCGAGGTAGCGGCGGCCGGCGGGCGCGGCCGACCAGCGGGCGGCGGGGAGGAAGGGGTGGGCCGCGGTCAGCCAGAGGGGGTTGGTGTGGACGACGACCGTAACCTCCTCCGGGATCGAGTCGAAGCGGTCTTCGAGCCGCAGCCGCAGGTCCTCGAGCCGGTCGAGCGTGCGCTCCGCGTAGGAGGAGTCGTCGGAGTCGTGCCTGGCGGTGAACGACAGACTCTCGGTCTCGACCCAAGACATGCGCCGAGACTAGCTCCTGCGCTGGTCTGACCAAGCAGACCAAGGACGCACTGAGCGAAGCGTGCTTTGCACGTGAGCGAGGGAGGACGCCGGTATGCGCCGGTCAGACGAGCGCAGGCTCGGCGACGCCGCAGCGTTCCATTATCTCGCTGCGAGCCCGGTCGAACTCTTCGTCGGCCATCACCGGCGTGCCCTCGAAGGGGAGGTCGCGGTCGATCTCGACCCAGGAGCGGCAGCCGTGGTACTCGTCGCGGACGCGCACCGTGACCGGGCGCGGGATCCGGTGGACTCGCAGCAGCAGCACGTGCAGCGGGTGCCGGCGCTTCCAGGCGAGCCGCTTTTCGGCGTAGTCCGGGGTCCAGATGTAATAAGGCGACAGCGAGTCCAGCGTGCGGCGGTCGTTGATCGTCACGTGGTCGACGACCTCGGCCCAGGCGCGCAGGCGGACGCGGTCGGGTTGCGGGATGCCGCCGTCCTGGAGCAGCGCCTTCGGCGGCGGCTCCTCGTCGGGCCAGACACCCTCCTCGAGCGCGCGGCGCAGCTCCGGATGGTGGGACTCGCGGACCAGGTCGTTCCGCTGGTGGTCGAAGGTCGGGTAGAGGAAGAAGCGCTCGTGCTCGATCTCGAAGTGCTTGTTCTCCTCGCGGATGCCGCCCTTCCGCATCGTCAGCAGCTGCTCGCCCTCGGCGAGAGCACGAACGGTTACAGCCCATTCCTTGAGAGCGATCGGCATTGAAGTAGTCCTGCGAAGGTCGGTAGTTCGTGTGTTTCTTATCTAGGAGCTGGGCATCCGTATTCGGCCCGTTGCACAGGCCGTTGCACCCGCCCGAGGGCGCGCATTCTAGAGGGGTGCAGCGAAATTTCAACTAAAAAACCGCGAAATATCCGGATTCGTCCGCCGAGCGTGGCCGACGTCACACTAGGAATGCCCGCCACCCCCGGGCGACTCGATTTTCAAGCGGTCGCCGGGCGACATCTCGCCTGCAGCCTTGCCGGGCAGCGGCGCTCCGTCGAGGAAGTTCCTCCCCCGGGCGCCGTCTTCGCCGCCGTCGCGCCCCCGCGGCGGGTGCCGGCGGCGCTCGGTGATCAGGGTGAAGCGCATCGGCGCCAGGGCTTCGATCTCGCGCACGATCCCGTCGCCGCCGCGCCGCGCCCCGTCGCCGCCGCTGCCCCGCCGCAGCGACAGCTCGCGCACCCGCAGCGGGAATTCGCTCTCCAGCGCCTCGGTCGGCGTGTTCAGCGTGTTGGACATCGCGACGTGTATCGCGCTGGGTCCCGGCGCATCGGGGCAGGCGCCCTGGCCGCCGCCGAGCGTCTCGTAGTAGGTGAACTCGTCGTTTGCGAGCGTCAGGTTGTTCATCGTCCCCTGGCCCTGCGCCGGTCCCGGACGCGCCTGCGAGAGCGCCGCGAGGACGAGGTCGGCGACGCGGCTCGAGGTCTCGACGTTGCCGGCGGCGACCGCGGCCGGGGGACGGGCGTTGAGGAGGGAGCCGGCCGGGGCCGAGACCTCGATCGGGCGGTGGGCGCCGGCCGAG
>DASTAR010000099.1:0-16639 GCA_035712505.1 Solirubrobacterales bacterium | reverse complement strand
CGTCGAGAACATCCTCCTGAAGCTGATCCAGGCCGCCGACTTCGACGTCAAGAAGGCGGAAACGGGGATCATCTACATCGACGAGATCGACAAGATCGCGCGCAAAGCCGACAACCCCTCAATCACCCGTGACGTCTCCGGCGAAGGCGTGCAGCAGGCGCTGCTGAAGATCCTCGAGGGAACCACCGCCTCGGTGCCGCCGCAGGGTGGGCGCAAGCACCCCCACCAGGAGTTCCTGACGATCGACACCACCAACATCCTCTTCGTCTGCGGCGGCTCCTTCGCCGAGCTCGACAAGGTGATCGAGCGGCGGGTCGGTGACCGCGGCATCGGCTTCGGCGCCGAAATCTCCTCGCGCCAGAAGAAGGACGCCGGCGAATGGTTCGAGCAGGTGCTGCCGGAGGACCTTGTCGAGTACGGCCTGATCCCGGAGTTCATCGGCCGCCTGCCGGTGATCACCGCGATCCACCAGCTCAGCCGCGACGACCTCTGCACGATCCTGACCGAGCCGCGGCATGCGCTCACCCGCCAGTTCCAGCGCTTCTTCGAGTTCGACGACATCGAGCTGGTCTTCTCCGAGGACAGCCTCGAGGCGATCGCCGACAAGGCCCTGGAGCGCGAGACCGGCGCCCGCGGCCTGCGCTCGATCCTCGAGGAGACGCTGCTCGACGTCCAGTTCGAGCTGCCCTCGCGCCGCGACGTCACCAAGTGCGTCGTCACCAGGGAGACGATCACCGAGGGCCGCCGCCCGACGCTCGTCACCGAGGCGGTCCAGCAGGACATCGGGCCGGCCGACCCGGGTCTCAGCGAGGAATCAGCTTGAGCCGCAGTCGGTAAGCCCCCGCTCATTTCTTCGCGAAGAACTTGTCGCACTCCCTATGCCGCATTTGCAGGCCGGGACGCCAACCTTTTCGTGGTTCCTTTGTCCTGAATAAGCGGACAAGGGAACCACGGAACGGGCGGACCAGCGCTGCGCGGACTTTCGTGGTTCCTTTGTCCGCTATGGCCGGACAAAGGAACCACGGGTTGCTGAGCCGTCTGCCAGAGGTCTGTGGGAACGGGGTCCACAGACCACCGTGGTGAATACTCGGCGATTAGCCAACCTGTCCCTTGCGCGGCCGGAGGCGCGCTCTGTAGCTGTCGCTTGCCGCGCAGCGGCTTGTGACGCATTTCCGGGGAGATGGTCGGCTCTCTACCGCACCCGCTTTGTCCTCTCCAACGCAGCGCCCTGTGCCATCTATCTAGACTCGGCGCGTGGACGCCGGGAAGCGGAAGAAGCTCGAAGAGACGACGCGGTACGACCCTTCTGAGGTAGAGAGTCGGGTCTTTGCGGAGTGGATGGACGGCGGCTACTTCCATCCCTCGGCGGAAGGGACGGCGGACGAGACCTTCTCCGTGGCGATCCCGCCGCCCAACGTCACCGGGGCGCTCCACATGGGGCATGCGCTGAACGGGTCGATGCAGGACGCGCTGGTGCGGATGAACCGGATGCGGGGGCGCAACACGCTGTGGATCCTCGGCACCGACCACGCCGGGATCGCCACCCAGGCGGTGGTCGAGAAAGAGCTGCGCAAAGAAGGCAAGACGCGGCAGGACCTCGGACGCGAGGCCTTCGTCGAGCGCGTCTGGGAGTGGAAAGGCGAGTACGGCTCGCGGATCGTCGAGCAGTACAAGCGGCTCGGCGCCTCCTGCGATTACGAGCGCGAGCGCTTCACCCTCGACCAGGGCTACGTGAAGGCCGTCCACCACGTCTTCAAGAGGTTGTTCGACAAGGGCTACATCTACCGCGACAACTACATGGTCAACTGGGACCCGGGCTCCCACTCGGCGATCTCCGACCTCGAGGTCGAAAACCGCGAGGTCGAGGACGCCCTCTACTCGATCGACTACCCGGTCGAGGACTCCGACCGGGTGCTGACCGTGGCCACGGTGCGACCGGAGACGATGCTCGCCGACACCGCCGTCGCCGTGAACCCCGACGACGAGCGCTACCGCGACCTCGTCGGCCGCTATTGCGTGCTGCCGCTGGTCGGCCGGCGCATCCCGATCATCGCCGACGACCACGTCGACGTCGAGTTCGGGACCGGCGCGCTGAAGATCACCCCCGGCCACGACCCCAACGACTTCGAGATCGGCCGCAGGCACGGCTTGCAGGAGATCGGCGTGATCGGCCCCGACGGCCGCATGTCCGAGGAGGCGGGCCGCTTCGCCGGCCTCACCGCAGCCGAGGCGCAGAAGGCGGTTGTCGAGGCGCTGCGCGAGGAGGGTCGCCTGCGCGCCGAAGAGCCCTACGTCCACTCGGTGCCGTTCTCGCACCGCTCCGGCGAGCGGATCGAGCCGCTGATCTCGCTGCAGTGGTTCTGCCGCATGGACGAGCTGGCGCGGCCGGCGATCGAGGCGGTCGAACGCGACGAGGTGCGGATCGCGCCTGCGCAGTGGAAGCGGGTCTACCTCGCCTGGATGGGCGAAATCCGCCCCTGGTGCGTCTCGCGCCAGCTCTGGTGGGGACATCGTCTGCCGGTCTGGTACTGCGACCCCTGCGAGGAAACGATCGTCGCCGAGCACGAGCCCGAGCGCTGCGGCGAGTGCGGCGGCGAGCTG
Source organism: Solirubrobacterales bacterium (assembly GCA_035712505.1). GTDB lineage: Bacteria > Actinomycetota > Thermoleophilia > Solirubrobacterales > 70-9 > VAYN01. The sequence goes on along the minus strand of DASTAR010000099.1, from coordinate 14,038 downwards.
CGCCAGGAGGAGGACGTGCTCGACACCTGGTTCAGCTCGGCCCTCTGGCCCTTCGCCACCCTCGGCTGGCCCGACGACACCCCCGAGCTGCGCGCCTTCTACCCGACCAGCTTCCTGACCACGGCGCGGGAGATCCTCTTCCTCTGGGTGGCGCGGATGATCATGATGGGGATCGAGTTCCCCGGCGCCGTCCCCTTCCGTGACGTCTACGTCCACTCGGTGATCCAGGCCCGCGACGGACGGCGGATGTCGAAGAGCCTGGGGACCGGGATCGACCCATTGGAGGAGATCGACGTGCACGGCGCCGACGCGCTGCGCTTCGGCCTGCTGGCGATGTCCTCGACCCAGGACGTGCGCTTCTCCGACGCCAAGGTGCAGCAGGGGCGCGACCTCGCCAACAAGCTCTGGAACGCCAGCCGGTTGATCCTCCTCAACGCGGCCGAGGTGGAGCCGGCGCCGCGGCCGAGCTGCGTCGAGGACCGCTGGCTGCTCTCCCGCCTCGAGCGGACGATCGCCTCGGTCACCGAGAAGCTCGAGACCTACGACTTCGCCCACGCCGTCCAGGAGGCCTACTCGTTCTTCTGGCGCGACCTCTGCGACTGGTACCTGGAGATCGTCAAGCCCCGCCTCTACGACGGCGAGGCGGAGGTCTCGGCGACGCTGCTCTACGCGCTCGAACGCGTCTTGGCGCTTCTGCACCCGACGATGCCGTTCGTCACCGAGGAGATCTGGAGCTTCCATCCCGCTCGCGAGGGTCACCTCGCCGTCCATCCCTTCCCGGCGGCTGACGAGGCACTGCTCGACGCCGCCGCCGAGGAGGACGTCGAGGGCGGGATCCGGCTGACCCAGCGCCTGCGCGCCTGGCGGGACCTCGCCGGGGTGCCGGTAGGGGCGACGCTGCCGGCGGCGATCGACGGGGTCGGGCCCCCGGACTTCGTCGCCCGCCTTTCCCGGTTCCAGTTCGACGGGGTGGGGGCCGAGCCGGTCGCCTCGGTCGGTCCGGTGCGGGTGCTCGACTCCGACGAGCTCGACGCCGAGGCGGTCGCGGCGCGGCTGGAGAAGCGGCGCGAGGAACTGCGGGCCGAGGTCGAGCGCGGCGAGCGCAAACTCGGCAACGAGGGCTTCGTCGCCAGGGCGCCCGCCGAGGTGGTCGAGGAGGAGCGGGGCAAGCTCGCGCGCTACCGCACGGAATTAGCCGAGCTCGAGTAGCGGGATAGACGGCGCGGACGCGAAGCGGAGCACCGTCGGCTGATCTTGGACCCGGATGCCTACCTGAACTCGCTCGAGCCGGTCGGGATGCGACTCGGCCTCGAACGGATGCGCAGGCTGACCACGGCGCTGGGCATGCCGCAGCATCGCTTCGCGTCGATCCACGTCGTCGGCACCAACGGCAAGTCCTCGGTGACGCGGATGACGGCGGCGCTTCTGGAGGCGCATGGAGTGAGCGCCGGCGCCTGCGTCTCGCCCCATGCCGAACGCTGGTCGCAGCGCACGCTGCTGCATGGCGATGAGGTGGCGCCGGAGGCCTGGGAGAAGGCGGTCGAGCAGGTGGCACGGGCGGCGGAGGGGGTTGACCGCAGCCTCGAGGAGGGCGAGGCGGTCACCCAGTTCGAGGCGGCGACCGCGGCGAGCTTCGTGGCGCTGGCAAACGCCCGTGTGCGGGCCGGGGTGATCGAGGCCGGACTCGGCGGCCGGCTCGACGCCACCAACACGATCCCCTCCAAGGTCACCGTCCTCACCTCGATCGGGCTCGACCACACCGAGTGGCTGGGGGAGACCGAGGTGGAGATCGCGGCGGAGAAGCTCGCCGTCCTGCGCGACCAGACGACGCTGGTGCTCGGCGAGGTCTCCGACGAGGTGCGGGAGCTGGCCGAGGAGACTGCGCGGAAGCGAGGCGCGCGCCTCGTGCCGGCCCCACCCGAGCCCGGCTTCGAGGTGCATCTGCGGGCACCGGGGGAGTTCCAGCGCCGCAACTTCGCGCTCGCCTGCCTGGCGGCGGAGTCCTTCCTGGGCCGCCTCGATCGCGAGCTGGCGGCCGAGGTCGCCGCGAGCGTCACAATCCCCGGCCGGCTCGAGCGGATCGCGGAGCGGCCGCCGGTCTTCGTCGATGCCGCCCACAACCCGGCAGGAGCGGCGGCGCTGGCCGAGTCGCTGCCCGCCGTGGCGGAGGGCCGGCGCGTCGTCGCCTGCTTGGCGGTCCTCGCCGACAAGGACGCCGAGGCGATGGTCGGCGCGCTGGCGCCGGCGCTGGAGCGCGCAGTCTGCACCGAGCTGCCGCAGGCCGCCCTGGAAGGCCACGGCCGCCCTGGCGCCCGATCCCGCTCCGCCGCCGAGCTGGCCGGTACCTGCGCGGCGGCAGGGCTGGAGGCGGAAGCGCAGCCCGACCTCGAAGCCGCCCTGAGGCGCGCGGTAACCCTGGCCGCCGCAGAGCCCGCGGGCGCAGTCGTCGTCGCCGGCTCCCACTACGCCATCGCCCCTTCCCGCGCAATCCTCGCCGAGGGGACGAAAACGGGCCTATATAGATCGAAATAGGCCCGTCGGCGGCACTGTGCGAGGATTTCGGCATGGATCGACCCCGCAGCGCCGGTTCCGAACTGCTCTCGATGATGGGCCTCGTCGCCGCCGTGGTGGCGATCGTCATCCTCTTCTTCTTCGGCGTCGGCTACCTGTTCGGAAGGCTCTTCCTTTAGGTAACAGGGTTACCGTCGGCGGCGGCGAAGTAGACTGCCGCTCCCCCGGCGGCGCCCCTAAATCATGTCCCTAGCGATCTTCGGCATCACCAACAGCGGCCTCAACCTCGTCGCGACTCTGTTCCTGCTGCTGCTGGTCGTCCTCTGGCTGGCGCTGATCGTCTACACCTACCTCGACGCCCGCCGCCGCATCTCCGACCCCTTCCTCGTCGCCTGCGCCACCGTCGCCTCCTTCTTCCCCTTCGTCGGCACCGCCGTCTACGCGATCGTGCGGCCGCCGGAGTACCTGGAGGACGCGCACGAGCGCGAGCTGGAGATCAAGGCCGCCGAGCTGCGGGTGCGCCAGTTGCGCGAGCAGACCTGCCCCAACTGCGAGTACCCGGTCGAGAAGAACTACCTGCGCTGCCCGAACTGCCAGCGCCGCCTCAAGGACCCTTGCCCGAGCTGCGGCAAGCCGGTCGACCCGCGCTGGGGGCTCTGCCCCTACTGCGAGACCAACCTCCGGGGCGCCGGTGATGAGCGGCCGCGCCGCAAACGTCGTAACCCCGAAGAGCGCCAGGCGCCGCCGCCGAGAAGCGAAGCCGCACCGCGCCGCAAACGAGCTGCGCCGCAGGCGAACGAAGGGGCCGAGCCAACCCAAGAGCAAAGGAGCCCCACCCGTGAGCCGGACCCTGATCCTCGTCAAGCCTGACGCCTTCGAGCGCGCCCTCAGCGGCGAGGTGATCGCCCGCTTCGAGCGCAAGGGCCTGCGGATCGCCGCCCTGAAGTCGATGCGCGCGAGCGAGGAGATCGCCAACCAGCACTACGCCGAGCACAGCGACAAGCCGTTCTTCGGTGAGCTCGTCTCCTTCATCACCGGCGGCACGCTGGTGGCGATGGTGCTGGAGGGGACCGAAGCCGTGAAGGCGGCCCGGCAGCTGATCGGCGCCACCAACCCGGTCGAGGCCGCTCCCGGCTCGATCCGCGGCGACTTCGCGCTCGAGGTGACCTTCAACATGGTCCACGGATCCGACTCTGACGAGTCGGCCGAGCGCGAGATCGGGATCTGGTTCCCCGAGCTGTCCTGAAGGCGACGCTTGCATCGGGGTCTCCCCAAAGGCGGGAGATCCTGCAGAAGCTCGGAGTCGAATTCGACGTCGTCGTGCCGGGCGTCGAGGAGCTGACGGCGGGAAATCCCGAGGAGCTCGTCGTCGAGAACGCCCGGCGCAAGGCAGCTGCGGTCGAAGGCGAGCTCGTTATCGCCTGCGACACGGATGTAGTGCTCGATGGCGAGGTGCTCGGCAAGCCCGCTGATGCTTTGGAGGCGCGCGCACTTCTCGACCGGATGTCCGGCCGGGCCCACACGGTCATGAGTGGCTTGGTCGTCGTGGTCGATGGCGGGGAGCGGAGTGGGGTGGAGAAGACCGAGGTGGTCTTCAAGCAGCTGTCCGATCGAGAAAAGGAGCGCTACGTCCGCTTCGGCGAGTGGGAAGGTCGCTCCGGCGGCTATGCGATCCAGACCCTCGGCTCGACCTTGGTCGAACGCATCGAGGGCAGCGTTTCCAACGTCGTCGGCCTTCCGGTCGGTCTGCTGGCCGAGCTTTCGCCGCAACTCTTCCAACGAGTCTGACCAAGCTCACAGAACGCTAAGACGCGTTTGCCATCATCGGCCCCTGCAAATGGGCCTCTTCAGCAGGATCGGACTAGGTGGGCGGGACATGGCGGTCGACCTCGGCACCGCCAACACGCTCGTCTACGTGCGCGGGCGCGGGATCGTCCTCTCCGAGCCCTCGGTGGTGGCGATCGACTCGATCTCCGGTCACGTGCACGCCGTCGGCGTCGAAGCGAAGCGGATGCTCGGCCGCACCCCCGGCACGATCACCGCGATCCGGCCGCTGAAGGACGGGGTGATCGCGGACTTCGACGTCACGGAGCAGATGCTGCGCCACTTCATCACCTCCGTGCACTCCAACCGCTTCGCCCACCCGCGGGTGGTCGTCTGCGTGCCCTCCGGCGTCACCGGGGTCGAGAAGCGCGCCGTCGAGGAGGCCTGCCTTTCGGCCGGCGCCCGCCAGGCCTACCTGATCGAGGAGCCGATGGCGGCCGCGATCGGGGCGGGGCTGCCGGTCGCCGAGCCGACCGGCTCGATGATCGTCGACATCGGCGGCGGCACCACCGAGGTGGCGGTCATCTCCCTCGGCGGCATCGTAGTCTCGCAGTCCATCCGGGTCGGCGGCGACGAGCTCGACGAGGCGATCGTCGCCCACTGCAAACAGAACTACAAACTCGCGATCGGCACCCAGACGGCGGAGGAGGTGAAGCTCGAGGCCGGCTCCGCCTCGCCGCTTCCGGAGGAGGTGCGGACGGAGATCCGCGGCCGCGACCTCGTCTCCGGCCTACCGAAAACCGTCGAACTCAGCTCCGAGGAGGTGCGCGGCGCCCTCGAAGAGCCGGTCAGCCACATCGTCGCCGCGGTCAAGGAGACCCTCGACCGCACCCCGCCGGAGCTGGCGGGTGACATCATGGACCGCGGTATCACCCTCGCCGGGGGCGGCGCGCTTCTGCAAGGACTGGAGCAGCGCCTGCGCGACGAGTGCCAGATGCCCTGTCAACTGGCAGAGTCGCCGTTGACGTGCGTCGCGGTCGGGTCCGGCATCTCCCTCGAGGAGGTCGAGACGATCCACAAGGCCGGTCGGAACAACGGAGCGCGCCCCCGGCGTTAGCCAGCGCTCATGCGAAACCCCGAGAACAGAACTTCAACGTGTATCGAAAGCAAGTACGCCGCCGCCGCGCGGTGCTGGCGCTGCTGATCGTCGGTTCCTTCGCCCTGCTCAGCCTCACCTACGGGCAGGGGTCAAACGGCGTTCAGCGCGGCGTGAGCACCATCTTCAGCCCGGTCCAGTCGGTCGCAGACCGGGCGTTGAAGCCCGCCCGCGATCTCGTCAACTGGTTCGACGAGACCTTCGACGCGAAGGGCAGGAACGCCCGTCTGCAGGTCGAGCTCGAAGAAGCGCGCAAGGAGGCGGTCGGGGCGAAGGCGGCCCTTGCCGAAAACGCGCAGCTGCACAAGTTGCTCGAGCTCGACGAAAGCGGCGCGATCCCCTCCGGCTACGAAGTGGTGACCGGGCGGGTCATCGCCCGCTCGCCGACGGTCTGGTTCTCCGACGTGACGATCGACGCCGGCTCCGGAGACGGGGTGGAAGTCGGGGACCCCGTCGTCACCGGCGACGGGCTCATCGGCCACGTCTCGGCCGTGACCGACGGCAGCGCCAAGGTGACGCTGATCGCCGATCACTCGAGCGCCGTCGCGGCCAAGATCGTCCCGAACGGGGCGCAGGGGATCCTCAAGCCCTCGGTCGGCGACCCCGGCGACATGGTCCTCGAATACCTGGATACGGAAAGGATCGTCGGCAAGGGCCAATGGGTCGTCACCTCGGGCTGGCGGGGCCCGGGGATCGAATCGCGGTACCCGCCGAACCTGCCGATCGGCAAGGTGGTCGAAGCCGCGATCACCGAACAGGAGGCCCAGCACCAGGTCCACGTGCAGCCCTTCGCCGACCTCCGCAACCTGGACCGCGTCCAGGTCCTCACCGGGGGGTCGCGCGGATGATCCTCACTCCCAACATCGTCGCCCGGCTGGTCGCGATCGTCGTCGTCGGCGTCCTCCTCCAGCTCGGCTTCTTCTCCCAGGTCTCCCTCTTCCACGTCAGCCCCGACGTGCTGCCCTCGCTCGTCACCGTCCTCGGCCTGCTCGGCGGCACGCTGACCGGCGCCGTCTGCGGCTTCTCGGTGGGGCTCCTGCTCGACTGCCTGCTGATCGTGCCGCTCGGCGGCGGCTCCCTGGTGCTGCTCGGCGTCGGCTATCTCGCCGGGCTCTTCCGCGAGCGTTTCGAGATCCACAGCCCGCTGGTGCCGCCGCTCCTCTGCATGGGCCTGACCTTGGTCGCCGAGCTCGGCTTCGGCGCGGTGGAGCTGACGCTGGGCCTGAACGAAGCCGACGTCAGCACGCTGGTGATCCGCGACCTGCTGCTGAAGAGCATCTTCGCCTTCTTCCTCGGCTGGGCCGTCTACGCGCTGCTGCGGCGCGTCCTGCGGCCGGCGCTGGTGGAGGAGCCGACCGCGAGGCGGCCGTCGCGCCGTCGCGCCCTGCGGTCGGGTCGTGGCAGACGACCGCGGATGATGGGAGCATAGGTCGGTGTACCTGCGCAATGACGACCGTCCGCAGGGCAGCCGCCTCTCGCTGCGGATCGCCGTCCTCGGCGGCCTCGCCGTAGCTCTCTTCGGAATCCTCTTCTTCCGGCTCTGGAACCTGCAGGTCCTCTCCGGCGACAAGTACCTGGCCGAGGCGAAGAACAACCGCACCCGCTCGTTCAAGGTCATCGCTCCCCGCGGCGAGATCCTCGGCCGCGAAGGCAAGGTGCTCGTCGACAACCGCAGCGCCCTGGCGCTCCAGCTGAACACGTCGAAACTGCCGGAAGACCCGGTCGAAGAACGGGCGGAGCTGACGCGGATCGGCGCCCTCGTCCACATGAACCTGCGCCAGGTCCGGCGCAAGATCGGCGAAGAAGAAGAAGTCGCCGCCGGCGCCCCGGTGACGCTGCGCCAGGACGTCGGCTTCGACCTGGTCGCCTACATCGAAGAAAATCAGCCGAGGTTCCCGGGAGTCGCGGTGCAGCGGGTATTCGTCCGCCATTACCCCCACGGGACCCTCGCCGCCCACGTGCTCGGCAGCGTCGGCGAGATCTCCGAAGAAGAACTGGAAGAAGCGCGCAACAAGGGCATGGAACCGGGCGAAATGGTCGGCAAGGGAGGCGTCGAGACGACTTACAACAGGTACCTGCGGGGACAGCCGGGCCTGACGAAGATCCAAGTCAACGCCCTGGGCGAGCCGACCCCCGGCGGGCATCTGGTGGAAACGCCGCCGACGCCGGGCGAGGATCTGAGGCTGACGATCGATCCGGCGGTGCAGGAAGCGGGTGAAAGCGCCCTCGCCGGTCGGGGCCTGCCGGGAGGGTTCATCACCATGAACGTCCACAACGGCCAGATCCTCGGCCTCGGCTCCTTTCCGACTTTCGAACCGGCGGAGCTCACCCCGCCGATGACGCAGGCCCAGGTCAACGCGCTCTACCGCAACGAATCGGCGCCGCTGCTGGACCGCGCGACCGAAGGGGAATACCCGACGGGTTCGACCTTCAAGATCATGACCGCGCTGGCGGCACTGGAAAACGGCGTGATCACGCCGAACAGCGTGATCACCGATCCCGGGCAGCTCTGCGTCGGCGGCGAGTGCTTCCACAATGCCGAAGGCGCGGCCTACGGCGCCCTGACGCTGGTGCCGGCGCTCGAAGTCTCCGACGACGTCTTCTTCTACACGCTCGGCCTGGACATGTGGAAGACGGGCGAGCTGCAACGGTGGGCGCACCAGCTCGGGATCGGCCGTCCCACCGGGCTCGACATCCAGGTCAATACCAATGGTCTGCTGCCGACCCGGCACTGGCGCGACCAGCTCTACAAGGAAGGGAACACCGAACGGCCCTGGTCGGCCGGCGACAACATCCAGCTGGCGACCGGCCAGGGAGACCTGCAGACCAACCCGTTGCAGATGGCCGTGGCCTACGCGGCGCTCGGCAACGGCGGGACGATCGTCACCCCGCACCTCGGCCTGGAAGTCGAGGACGCGGCAGGCCGGGTGTTGAAGGAATTCGATCCCGGCCCGCGCCGCCATCTTCAGATCGAACCCGGCACGCGCTCGGTGATCCTGGAAGGCCTGCACGACGCGGCGCAGGGGGCGAGCGGAACCTCGGACGCGATCTTTGGCAATTTCCCGGTCCCGGTCGCCGGCAAGACGGGCACCGCCGAACGGCCGGGCCACGCCGATCAGTCCTGGTATTGCGTCCTCGCCCCCTATCCGTCCCCCAAAATCGTCACTTGTGTGACTATTGAGGAAGGCGGGTTCGGCGCCGAATCGGCCGCCCCCGCCGCGAGGACGATCCTCGAAGCCTTCTTCCACCCTCAGCTCGAAGCCGCCGCCGAAGGCGCAACGAAAGCCCCAACCGGATGATGTACGCGACCAGAACCAGGAATGCCCGGCCGGAGCCGTTCGCGGTCGAGGTCAGCCTCGGCGAGCGCCTCGGGCTCGCCCACATGGATTGGCCGCTGGCCTTCGCCGCCGTCGCCCTCGTCGCCTTCAGCGTCTTCGCCCTGGGGCAGGCCACCCGGCACGACGTTCCCGGAAGTCCCGACTACTACCTCGAGCGCCAGGCGATCTACGCCGTCCTCGGGGTCCTCGGCATGTTCCTGCTGACCCGGATCGACTACTCGCGCTTCCGCGAGCTGCGGGTCGGCCTCTACACCTTCCTCTGCGTCAGCGTTGCCTTGGTCTTCGTCTTCGGCTTCGCCGCCCGCGGCTCGCGGCGGGCCTTCGAACTTCCCTTCTTCAGCTTCCAGCCATCGGAGCTCGGCAAGCTCCTGCTCGTGCTTGCGCTTGCCGGGTTCGTGATCGATGGCGCCAGGCGGGGCTCGCCGGTCCAGCGGACCGTGCGCTATCTGTGTCTCGGCCTGGCACCGGCTGCTCTCGTCTTCTTGCAGCCCGACCTCGGCACCTCGATGGTGCTGGTGGTCGCCACCCTCGCCGTCATGTACTTCGGAGGCGTCCCCTGGACGCACTTCGCGGTCATCGGCGGCGGCATCGTCGGCTTGATCGCGCTGGTCCTCATCGTCGCACCGGCGGTGGGCCACCCGGTCCTCAAGGGCTACCAGGAAGAACGGCTGACGTCGTTCCTCCATCCCCACGAGCACGAAGCCGGCGCGGGTTATCAGCAGAACCAGTCAGTCGTCGCCATCGGCGCCGGTCAAGGCACCGGCCGAGGCGACAAAGCCACCCAGACGCGGCTCGACTTCGTTCCCGAGCGCAGCACCGACTTCATCTTCGCGGTGATCGGTGAGCGCTACGGGTTCATGGGCGCCGCGTTCGTCCTATCCCTTTACGCCCTGCTCTTCTGGCGGGCGCTGCGGATAACGACGCTCTCGAAGAACTCATACGGGACCCTGGTCGCGGGCGGAATCGCCGTCTCGCTGCTGTTCCAGACCTTCGTCAACGTGGGGATGAACCTCGGGATCATGCCGATCACCGGGATCCCCCTGCCGCTGATGAGCTACGGAGGGTCCTCCGTGCTCGCTACCTTCCTGGCGGTCGGCGTTCTTCAGAGCATCAACGTCCAAGCGCATCTCGGTCAGAGGGGCAGGTTCGCCTGGTGATCTCGCGAGAACGAGGTCCGGCATCGCGTACCTACTTGAACTGAGCTGAATCACAAATGAAAAAAACGATTCTGGTCTCCGCCGAGCGCGGCGAGACCCGTGTGGCCGTCCTCGAGGCAAAGCAGAAAGGCGGCAAGAGCAACGTCGCCGAGCTCTACATCGAGCGGCGGGGCCGGCGGTCGATCGTCGGCAACATCTACAAGGGCAAGGTCGACAACGTCCTGCCCGGTATGGAGGCCGCCTTCGTCGACATCGGCCTCGAGCGCAACGGCTTCCTCCACGTCGACGAGATCCTCACCCCCGACGGCCAGCAGGCCCCGCGCCGCGGGCGCGGCGGCGGCCGGCGGATCAACGAGCTGATCAAGCCCGGCCAGGAGATCCTGGTCCAGGTCGTCAAGGACCCGCTGAAGAGCAAGGGAGCGCGGCTCTCGATGAACGTCTCGATCGCCGGGCGCTACCTCGTCTTCGCCCCGCACGGGAGCGGCGTCGGCGTCAGCCGCCGGCTGGCCGAAAAAGAGCGCGACCGCCTGCGCAAGATGGTCGACCGCACCTACGAGGGCAAGGGCGGCCTGATCGTCCGCACCGCCGCCCACGGCGCCAAGAAAGCCGACTTCGTGCGGGAGATCAAATACCTGGAGAAGCTGAACGAAGTCCTCGAGCGGCGCTCGGACTCGACGAAGGCGCCCTCGCTCGTCTTCCAGGAGGCCGACCTCTCGATCCGCGTCCTGCGCGACGTCTTCCTCAGCGAGTTCGAGAAGGCGATCATCGACTCGCCGAAGCAGTACGAGCGGGTGACCAACTTCTTCCAGCGCACCGCGCCGGAGCTGGTCGACGGCGTCGAGCTCTACGAGGGCAAGAAGCCGCTGCTGGAGAAATGGAAGGTCGACGAGGAGATCGAGTCGACCCTGAACCGGCGGGTCGACCTGCCCTCCGGCGGCTACCTGATCATCGACTACGCCGAGGCCCTGACGGTCATCGACGTCAACAGCGGTTCCTTCACCGGCCGCGGCAAAGGCGGCCTGGAGGAGACGATCACGAAGGTCAACACCGAGGCCGCCGAGGAGGCGGTCCGCCAGCTGCGGCTGCGCGACATCGGCGGCATCATCGTCATCGACTTCATCGACATGGCGAAGGCGAGCAATCGCGACAAGGTCCTGAAGACGATGCGCAAAGCCCTCGACGCCGATAAGTCCAAGAGCTACGTGGTCGAGGTCTCGCCGCTGGGGCTGGTCGAGATGACCCGGCAGAACGTGACCGACGGAGTGCGGGAGATCCTCACCGAGCCCTGCCCGACCTGCGCGGGCGAGGGCGTGGTCCTCTCGGCCGAGACCGTGGCGCTGGAGGGTCTGCGGAAGATGCGCGACATCGTCGTCGACAACCCCGACGACGAGGCTTTCCTGATCCGGGTCAACCCCAAGGTCGCCCACGAGCTGACCGACGAGGACAGCGGCCTGGCCGAGTTCGAGGAGGAGACCGGCAAGCGGTTCCACTTCGAGGGCGGCGAGGCGCTGGCGATCGAGACCTTCGAGGTCGTCGAGCAGGGCAGCCGCGAGGAGATCGAGGAGCGGGCGCTGCCGTTCAAGGTCGGCGAGGAGGTACTGGTCAAGATCGACGAGCCGCACATGTACAACGCCGACGACGCGGTCGCCCGAATCGACTCCTACATCGTCAGCGTCACCGGCGGCGGTCCGTTCGTCGGCGAGCGCAAGATGGTGCGGATCGACGAGGTCGAGCGGTCGGCGGCGATCGCTTCGCTGTTGGGCGGCGAGTCTCCGAACGGGTCTTCGGGAGGCGAGCGGAACGGCTCCCAGCTAGACTCCGACGCTCCTTCGCGCAAACGTAGTCGTGGCCGCAGGGGCGGCCGGGGGCGTTCGCGCGCCAAGCAAGGCAGCGAGAAAGATCGATGAGCACCTACGCGATAGTCGAAACCGGCGGCAAGCAGTACAAAGTCGAGGAAGGCACGTCCCTGCTCGTCGACCGTCTCGACGCCAAAGAGGGCGACAAAGTCGCGCTGCGGCCCGTGCTCTTCCGCGGTGACGACGTCCTCGCCGGCAGCAAAGACCTCGGCAAAGTCAAAGTTGAGGCGAAAGTCGCCGAGCACCTGCGCGGCCCGAAGGTCAAAGTCTTCAAATACAAGGCGAAGAAGGGCTACCGGCGCCGCGCCGGCCACCGCTCCGAGCTGACCCGGCTCGAGGTGACGACGCTCAAAGGGGGCAAGAGCTAGATGGCTCACAAGAAAGGACTCGGCTCCAGCCGCAACGGCCGCGAATCCAACCCCAACATGCTCGGGGTCAAGGTCTTCGCCGGCCAGAAGGTCAGCGGCGGCGAGATCATCGTCCGCCAGCGCGGCACTCGCTTTTGGCCTGGTGATGGCACCGGGCTCGGTCGCGATCACACGATCTTTGCGACTCGCGAGGGGGTCGTGGAGTTCAAGCCGTCCCGTAAGGGCCGGACCATCTCGGTTCTTCAGGGTTAGGCGCTGGGGGAGGGGCGGGTGCCCCAACCCAGACACCACTCGCCAATGGCTCGTGGTTGAGTGTCTGGTGAGGGGCACCCGCCCCTCCCGACCGGTCCGCGTGGCGATTCGTTCGTCCGCATTAACCTCGTTTGCTGATGTATGACCGCGCGAAAATCTGGGTTGAGGGCGGCGGCGGTGGGAACGGCAGCATCTCGTTTCGTAGAGAGGCTCACGTGCCGCGTGGTGGTCCCGATGGGGGGGATGGGGGGCACGGGGGAGATGTGGTGCTCGTCTGCGATCCCTCGAAGCGGGATCTGGGGGCGCTGAAGGGGAGCAAGCACTTTCGGGCGCAGCGGGGGCGGCATGGGGAAGGGTCGAACCGGCAGGGGGGCGCGGGGGGAGGATCGGGAGATTCCGGTGCCTCCGGGGACGCAGGCGACGGCCGTTGACGGGAGTCGGATAGACCTGGTGGCGGCGGGGCAGCGGGCGGTTGTCGCTCATGGCGGGCGCGGGGGGCATGGGAACCGACGCTTCACGACCTCGACCCGGCAGGCGCCGCGGTTCGCGGAGAAAGGGAGCGCCGGGGAGGCGGACTGGATCGAGCTGCGGCTGAAGCTCCTCGCCGACGTCGGGCTGGTCGGGCTGCCGAACGCGGGCAAGTCTTCGCTGCTGGGGCGGCTTACGCGGGCGGCGCCGAAGGTGGGGGACTATCCGTTCACGACGATCTCGCCGGTGCTGGGGACGATCGAAGGCGAGGACCGGCAGGCGGTCGTAGCCGACATTCCCGGCCTGATCGAAGGGGCGGCCGAAGGGGCTGGACTGGGGCACGAGTTCCTCGCCCACGTCGAGCGCTGCTCGATGCTCGTCCACCTGGTCGACGTCGCCCCGAGCGATGGCGATCCGGTCGCCGATTACGAGACGGTGCGGCGCGAGCTCAGGGCCCACGGCGCCGGTCTCGAGCGGCTGCCCGAGCTGGTCGTCTTGAGCAAGCGCGACCTGCTGCCACCCGAGCAGGTCGCCGAGGCCCTGCGAGAGTGGGAGAAGCGGGTCGGGGGAGAGGCGCTGGGCGTGCTCGCCGTCTCCGCCGCGACGGGGGAGGGCCTCGACGATCTGCGCCGGCAGGTCCTCGCGGAGCTGCCCGAGGAGGTCTCGACCGCTCCGTCCGCCGCCGGCGCGCCCGATAGGGAATTCGAGGCCGAGCATCGCGTCTACCGCCCCGCCGGCGAGGGCGGGTACTGGGTCGAGAGGGAGGAGGACGGCGGCTTCCGCGTCCTCGGCCGGGGCGTCGAGCTGCTGTTCCAGCGCCATGACACCGGCAACGAGGAAGCGCTCGCCTACCTGGAGCAGCGGCTGAGGGAGATTGGGGTTCTTGCCGCCCTCGACCGCGCCGGGTTCGAATCGGGCGACGACGTCCGCATCGGCGACCTCGAGTTCGAGCTGCACGTCTAGGAGGGATCGGCGAGGAGCGCCGAGCCGAGCCCGGTGACACCGAGTTTAAATGTTGCACCGATCGGTGTCGTATCCGGGTAAACTCGGCTCGGCGGTGCTCATCGGGGCTCTGACTGGTCGCCCGCACCCTTTCACAAGGGCGGTGGGCATCGCCACACAAGCACTCTCTTCAGGGCGCGAGGAGGGGCGAGCCGGCTCGATCTCG
>DASTAR010000098.1:0-26443 GCA_035712505.1 Solirubrobacterales bacterium | reverse complement strand
CCACCTCTCCGGCAGGATCGAAGCCGCGCCGCCGTAGCCGCGCCGGGGCCGGCGGCACCGGCACGACCACGCCGCTCAGCATGTGCGCCGGCGCCAGCCACTCGATCCGCTCCGCCATCAGGTCGGCGACCGGCAGGAGGCGCCGGAACTTCAGCGCCGCCACCAGGTCCCGAGCGACCCCCTCGTAAGGCGCCGAAGACCAAGCCCTATCCACTCCATCCGGCCCCGAGCTCAGGAACGGCTCAACCCGAGCCAACCGCCGCCCACAGCGATTGCAGAGCACCGCATCAGGCCGGCAAACCCGCCCGCAGGCCGCGCAAAGCGGGGGCACCAAAGCAGCTGCGACAGCCTGAGCGACCTCCATGCCGCCACCCTGCCGAGCAAAACCGCACCTATGGCGCGCGAAAACAAAATCTTCAGACCCAACTTCGTGTCAAAGCTGGAACGGCCTGAGCCGCATCCCGAGACCGCAAACGCGTCTGCCGAACCCTCCCCCGCGCTCGGCCCTGCGCAACGAGTCCGTGAAAACCGGCGTACAGCGCCGGTTATCACGGACTCGCGAAAGGCTCAGCCGCGGGCGGCGGCGATGGCGCCTATCAGGACCGCGTTGGCGGGGATCTCGGCGCCGGGAAGGGCGATTACTTCCTTTAGGCGGGCGCCTTCGCCGATGCGGGCGCCGTCGCCGACGATCGAGGGGCCGTCGATGCGGACGTCCTCGCCGATCTCGCAGCCGGGGCCGAGGAGGACGGGGCCGACGAGGGCACCCTCGTCGCCGGGATCGGTGCCGCTGCGGTAGCCGTCGACCAGCTCGCCCTCCCGCTCCACCTGCACCGCCCCGGTCAGGGCGTCGACGTTGCCGTCGCGCAGCTCCTCGAGGTTGCCGATGTCGTTCCAGTAGGCGTCGATCTCATGCGAGTAGAAGGGGACGTCGCCGTCGAGCAGGCGCGGGAAGACGTCCATCGCCCAGTCGGCGAACCCGTCCGGGTCGTCGGGCTTTGCCGCCTTGCTCGTCCCCGGCGCGGGGAAGTAGTCGAAGATCTCCCTGCGGAACATGTAGATGCCGCAGTTGGCGAGGTCGGATAGCGCTTCGGACGGGTCGGGCTTCTCCTGGAAGCCCTGGATCCGCCCGTCGGAGCCGACGATCGCGACGCCGAACTGACTGGTGTCCTCGACCCGCTTCATCGCCAGCGTGGCGATCCCGTCGTGGGACTCGTGGAACTCGCGCATCGCGGTCAGGTCGATGTCGGTCAGCGCGTCGCCGGAGATGACGAGGAAGGAGTCGCCGAGGAAGCCGGCGGCGTTGCGCACCCCGCCGGAGGTCCCGAGCAGCTGCCCCTCGTGGCTGTAGGTGAGCGAGACCCCCTGGGCCGAGCCGTCGCCGAAGTGGCCCTCGATGACGTCGGGGAACCAGTGCAGGTTGGCAATCGTCTCCTCGAAGCCGTGGCGGGCGAGCAGGCGCAGGATGTGCTCCATCACCGGCTTGTTGATCACCGGCACCATCGGCTTCGGCATCGCGTAGGTGATCGGCCGCAACCGCGTCCCCAGCCCCGCCGCCAGCACCATCGCTCTCACTTCGACATCCCCTCCTTGATCCGGTCCAGCGCCTCAATCTCCTCGGGGTCGGCGCCGATCTGCCTGGCGGTCTCCAGCGAGACGAGGTCGCCGAGCAGCGAAGCCCAGAGGAGGCGCTCGACCCGGGTCGAGCCCTCCGTCTCCACCCGCGCCACTGCAGCCGCGCCCTCGCCGACGACCTCGGCGGTGAGCTCGAAGCGGCGGCGCTCGCGCGGGTGCTGGTCGCAGTCTTCGAGGAAGACCGCCGCCATCTTCGCCGCCCCGCCGCCCGTCCAGCCGCAGACCTCGTTGTGGTCGGCCTCCGGCAGCTCGGCGCAGAAGGAGGACAGCTTCGCGTTCTCGTTCATCTGGGTCTTCCAGCGCTGAGCGACGGGCGCCGTCAGGTCGGCGCCGTAGATCACCGTAACCGCGCTGTCGAGCGCCGCGGCGATCTCGGCAGCCCGCGCCTGCAGCGCCCCCCGCTCGCGCTCCAGGAAGGCCGCCGCCGCGTCGATCTCGGTGTGGATGCTGGGAGCGGCGCCCGCCAGCGCCGCCGCCTCCGCCGCGGCGACGAACATGTAGGCGACGGCCACCCGGGGCTGGTAGATCCCGGGCGGCGCGACGACGGGAACGCCCGCCTCGCGGGCGCGCTCGACCAGGGCGCCGCCGGTGCTGAGCACGATCCGCCGCGCCCCCAGCACTTCGGCCGCCTCGAAGCAGGCGAGCGTCTCCTCGGTGTTTCCCGAGTAGCTCGAGCAGAGGACCGTCCACTCCGGCGTCGCCCAGCTCGGCAGCTCGTAGCCGCGGATCGAGAGCATCGGCTTGGTCAGCCGGTCGCCGATGGCGGCGGCGGCGAGCTCGCCGCCGATCGCCGAGCCCCCCATCCCGCAGACCATCAGCCCGGCCGACTCGGCGGGCTGCAGCCGCGCCGTTTCGAGCCGCCACATCGCGTCGCGCAGCTGGTCGGGGAGGGCGAGGACGTCGTCGAGCATCGGGCACATCAGCTGGGGACTCTTTCATCTCGACCGACGACGGTGTTCATGAGCCGTGCGCCGGCATCGACCGTTGCGCCGGGCGCGAGGATCGATCGCTCGACCCGCGCCCCTGCACCGACGGTGCAGCGCTCGAGCAGGACCGATTCGCTCACCTCGGCCCCGCCGCCGATGCGGCAGCCGGAGGAGACGACGACCCGGTCGCCGAGCCGGGCCTCCGGGTCCACCTCGGCCCCACCGGCGATCAGGCGCCCCGGGCCGGTCGGCTCGACCTCGGTCTCGACCCTCGCTTCGAGGATGTCCCAGCTGGCCTGCAGATAGCGCTCGGGAGTGCCGATGTCCATCCAGTAGCCGTCGAGCAGCAGCCCGCAGAGGCCGTCGCCGACGAGCTGTGGGAAGACCTCGCGCTCGATCGAGCAGGCCCGCCCGGCCGGGACCAGATCGAGGACCGAGCGCTCGAGCACGTAGGCGCCGGCATTGATCTCGCCCGGCACCGGCTCGCCGGTCTTCTCAGTGAACTCCAGCACCCAGCCGTCGCCGTCGCAGCTGACGAGGCCGTAGGCGGCGGAGTCCTCGACCGCATGCAGGCCGATCGTCGCCCGCGCCCCGCGCTCCCGGTGCGCTCGCATCAGGGCGCTGAGATCGAGATCGGCGAGGACGTCGCCGTTGAGGGCGAAAAAGCGGTCTTCCAGGCGCTCGCCGATCGCCTCCGCGGCGAAGCGGATCGCCCCTGCGGTGCCGAGCGGTTCGGGCTCGGCGACGTAGATGATCCTCACGCCGCTGTGCCGCTCCTCGTCCCCGAGCGCCTCGCGCAGGGCGCCGGGGAGGAAGCCGCAGGCGAGGACGATCTCGGTGACCCCGTGCCCGGCCAGCCACTCGATCGCGTAGGCGAGGAAGGGCCGGTCGACCAGCGTCACCGCGGGCTTCGGCACGTCGGAGGTGAGCGGCCGCAGGCGAGTGCCCTCGCCCCCCACGAGAACTATTGCCTGCATCAGCGCTCCACTAGGAGGCGTTGGCCGCCGGCTGACTGGCTACGGAACGACCTATGCCCTCGTACTCGAAGCCGGCGGAGGCCAGCGCCTCCGGGTCGAGGAAGTTGCGGCCGTCGACGACCAGCGGCCGCGCCATCCGCTCGGCGGCGGCGGCCCAGTCGAGCTCGGCGAACTCGCCCCACTCGGTGACGAGGACGGCGGCGTCGGCACCGTCGAGGGCCTCCATCGCCGAGTTGGCCATCTCGACCGAGCCGAGCAGACCGGCGGCGCGCTCGGCGGCGACCGGGTCGTAGGCGACGACCTCCGCCCCCTCGCCCTGCAGCCGCGCCGCCAGGACGAGGCTCGAGGCCTCGCGCATGTCGTCGGTGTCGGGCTTGAAGGCGAGGCCGAGCAGGGCGATCCGCTTGCCGATCAGCGAGCCGAGGTGCTTCTCGAGCTTGCCGACGACGCGACGCTTCTGCAGCTCGTTCACCTCGATCACCGAGGTCAGCAGCTGGAAGTGGTAGCCGGTGTTCCCCGCCAGCATCTTCAGGGCGCTGACGTCCTTGGGGAAACAGTTGTGAGCGACCAGGCCGCCGCTGGTGACAACCGTGTTCGATCCCGGCACCTCCAGCGAGTAGACCGATCCTTGGAATCGACTCTTCGCCATGGAAGCCACGCGCACCCAAGCCATGCTCGAACCGCCGAAGCGCCGGTATCCGGTCGGGGCGATCCGCTTGCTCTGAAGGTCGAGTTGCTCCAGCACGAGCGTCCGTTGGTGGTCCGGCACCAGAACGAGCGAACGCTCGATCTGGTCGGCGCCGCTGACCCTGATCCAGTGCGTCTCCTTCGTTGCCTTGGCCCCTCGTCCCCGTTTCCAGCTAGCGACCACACCCAGATCGCCCAATAGGCGAACGACGCCGTCAGCCAGCTCATCGCTGACGGTGCCGAGGTCGAGCTGCACGCTGGGCCCGTGGTTGACGAGCGACCAAGACCCGTCGCCCTCCCACAGGCCCGAGAGCAGGGCCCACTTCTTCTCCGGGGTCTGCTCCCAGATCAGATCCGGGAGGCGCTGCGCATAGCTGTTGCGACCGAGACCGAGGATCGCAGTCCACCAGGAAGCGAGGATCCGCGAGGAAACCCGCACGCAGCGCGAGGTCGGCGCCGAATGGACACTGGCCTTGACGCCCTGGGAGTGCCAGTAGTCGAGCACCTCACGGACCAGGTGCTCCTCCTTCGTCGGATGGAACGACCAGCTGACCCGTTCGCGCACGGCACCGTTGCGACCGCGATCGCGACCGATGTGACCCTCGGCGAGGTAGAGCCCGACAACGCGCCAAAATGCCTCGCCGGTCTCGAGGCGCTCCGGCAGGAAGGTCCCGGATCGAGACGTGCCCATCGTCGCTCCGCGCAAATCCATGCCCGCCGCCGCGGCCTCGGGCAGCCTGAGAGCGCCGCTGCGAGCGATGTCGCCCATGCGGGCGGCGTGGCCGCGCGGGTGAGACGAGATCGGGGCTCGCTCATCTGGAGGCAGAGCTCGCAGCGCCTCGATCTCCCCCGCCGTGGGCCGCACGATCACCTCGCCCGCAGGGATCGAGTCTTCGACAGCTCCTACGGTTGCGTGGACAGCGGGGTCATAGGCGTCGAGGCCGGCGCCGGCGACTGGCATCCAGTCCGTAGCGGTGACTTCATCGGCCCGCACCGTGGTCACAACCTCGTCGTCCCGACCGTCGCCGACGACGATCGGGTGGTCGGCCGTGACCTTCAGCTTGCGCCCCATCTTCGTGCGCAGTTCGACCATCTCGCCGTCGTAATCGCGCTTGGTGAGGACCGACACCGGCATCCACTCCGGCTCTCCCTCGCCGGGAACCCAGGACCACACCTGGAGATCGCTCGGCTCGATCGCTTCTTCTCCACTCGCCGCGGAAGCGCCGCCGGCCAGCTCCCAAAGCTGCTCGAAGGTCATCAGCTTCGGGATGCCGGCATCGCGCACGAGCACCGTCTCCGAGCCGTCGAAGCAACTCCCCCCATAGCCGATCCCGGCGCGCAGGAACGAGGAACCGATGCGCGCGTCGAGGCCCATGCCCTGCGCCACCTGGCCGACGTCGGCGCCGACCTCCTCGCAGACATTGGCGATCTCGTTGATGAAGGAGATCTTCGTCGCCAGGAACGCGTTCGAAGCGAGCTTGATCATCTCGGCGCTGGCGACGTCCGTGCGGAGGATCTGACCGCCGAGCGGCGCGTAGAGGTCCGCGACCGCATCGGCGGCCGCCTCGTCGCCGGTGTCGGCGCCGATCACCACCCGGTCGGGGTCCATGAAGTCCTCGACCGCCGTCCCCTCCTTGAGGAACTCGGGACAGGAGACGTAGGCGAGCTCGGGCATGTCGCGCCGGATCGACTCCCCGGTCCCGGCCGGGACCGTGCTCTTCATCACCAGCACGTGGTCGCTGCCTTCGGGCAGCTCCTGGACGACCGCCCGCACCCGCGAGAGGTCGGCGTCGCCGGAGTAGGTCGGCGGCGTGTCGACGCAGACGAAGAGCAGCCGCGCCCCCTCCAGCAGGTCGGCCATCTCGGTGGTGAAGGTGATCCGCCCGGCGTTGCGCCGCAGCAGGGCCTGGAGCCCGGGCTCGTGGATCGCGACCTCGCCGCGCGAGAGCGCCTCGACCTTCTCGGGGAGGATGTCGCGGGCGACGACCTCGTGGCCGAGCTCGGCGAAGCAGGCCGCCGTGACCAGCCCCACCCAGCCCACTCCGATGACGCCGACCGGCTGCAGCTGCTCGTTCATGGGTGCCTCCTACCCTTTTTCTGCGGCTTTTTCTTTCCCATCATCACGTCGGCGGAGCGCGCCATCCCGACCATCTGTTCGTTGCCGAGCGACTGTTCGAGGTCGTTGGCGATCCAGTAGGTGTTCGAGCCGCGGTGCCAGGCGATCAGTTTGATGCGGCCGCTGTCGACGAATATCTCGTACTCGCGGCCGTGGATTTCGTCGGTGACGCTGGGGTTGTCGAGGATCGGCGGGTCTTCCCAGCCCTTGATCCCCTGCACCCCGAAGTAGTGGTATCCGTCGGGCTCTTCCATCACCGCGACCATTTTGTAGGCGACGTGGCGGTTGCCGTCGGTGTCCTTGAAGCGGTAGACGCGGGGGTCGACGACGTGTTCGTAGGGGTCGGTTTCGACGTAGTGGGCCCCCAGGGGCAGGCGCGTCGGGTAGAAGATCGGAAAGCCGCCGCCGACGTGGCGGGCGGCCGCACCTGCCTCGGCTTCGCCGACTTCGCGTGCGGGCACGAGCCCGTCGTCTCCAGGCTGCACCGCTTCGACCTTCGGCTTCTTCTTCTTGTGCTGCTTGCGGTGCTTGGACCCGCCGCCGCTCCCCTTCTTCTTCCCGCCGCCGCCCTTGGCCTTGGATGAGCCGCCTTCGCCGCCCCCCGCTTCTTCACTGGTCTCGCCGCTGAGGAATTCCTTGACCGCGCCTTCGATCGCGCTGTGGGATGCATAGACATAGCTCGGGCCCAATTCGGCGGGGAAGTGGACCTGCTTGATCGCTGCATTGCGAGACGCGATGAACAGTTTCAGCACTTCCAGCATCGTCTTGCCGTCGCTGATGTCGGAGGTGGTGTATTCGGTGAAGATGTCGATCAGGTTGCGCTGGTCGAAGACCAGGTCCTGGACCGAGATCTGCTGGCGGGCGTCGCTGATGAAGGACTGCTGGCGGGCCGAGCGGACGATGTCGGTGTCGGTATGGCGGTAGCGCACGTACTCCAGCGCCTTTTTGCCGCAGAGTTTCTGGTAGCCGGGCTTGATGTTGATTTCCGAATACTGTTCCTCCGGCGGCAGGCCGACGTTGGAGTGGTAGTAGCGGCGGTCGACGTCGGTGTACACGCAGCCGATCGCGTCGACGGCGCGGACGAAGCCGAGGAAATCGACGTTGACCACGTGGTTGATCCGCAGCCCGGTCAGTTCTTTGACCACCTGCAGGGTCAGCTTCGGGCCGCCGTAGGAATAGGCTTCGTTGAACTTCCCGGTCCCGTATTCGGGGATTTCGACCTTGAGGTCGCGGGGGATCGACATCACCGCGATCGAGTCCTTCTCGGGGTCGAGCCGGAGCAGGATCGTCGTGTCCGAGCGGCCCGGGTCTTCTTCGAATTCTTCGCCGGCGCGTTTGTCGGAGCCGAGGATGAGGATGTTCTCCGGTTCGCCCGGGTGGACGTTGGCGAGCGCCCGGCTCAGTTTGTCGTGGAGGCGGTCGTTGTGGCCGAGGGCCTGGGCGATGCTGTCGATGTAGAGGAGGACGCTGGTCGTCGTCGCCGCCGCGGAGACGCCGACGATCAGGACGGCGGCGAGGAGGAAGCGCCACCAGAAGCGCTTCGGCTTCGGGGCCTGTTCGCCGTCGCCACCGGGCGGCGGCTTCTTCGGCGACCAGCCCCCACCCGAGCTCAGCGGCGCGTCGCTACTCATCCAGGCAGTCCGGGATCGCCCGCAGGAACGACTCGAGTGCCTGCCGGTAGGCCTCCAGCGAGGAGAGCGAGACCCACTCGGCCGGGCCGTGGTGGCCGGCCCCGACCGGGCCGAACTCGACCGCCGGCACTCCCACCCGCAGGAAGGAGACCGCGTCGGAGGCGCCGTCGCGGCCGACGCTCATCGGCTCGCCGTCGTGGTGGTCGGCGGCCGAGGTCCGCAGCGCCCGCACGTAGGCCGAGTCGCGCTCGACGGTGGCCGGCGGCCGGGTCAGCAGCGCCCTCGCCTCGCAGCCCGGGATCTCCCGGACTTCGGCGAGGATCGCCTCCGGGTCCTGGCCGGGCAGGTAGCGGATGTCGACGTCGATTACGCAGCGGTCGGGCACCTTGTTGAGAGCGTCGCCGCCGACGATCCGTCCAAGGTTGATCGAGGGCCGGTCGAACAGCTCCGAGCTGTGCCGGGCAAACGGTAGCGACTCGATACTGCGGAAAACGTCGATCGCGTTGAGAACGGCGTTGTCGCCGAGCCAGGGAGTGGCTCCGTGCGCCGCCGTCCCCCCCACCTCCAGCCGCAGCGCCAGCACGCCCTTGGCCTCGATCCCGATGTGGAGGTCGGTGGGCTCGCCGGTGATCGCGAAGTCGCCGGTGAAGCCGGTGTCGACGAGGTGGTCGGAGCCGCGCTCGGCGTCCTCCTCGGACTCCTCGTCGCCGACGATCCCGAGCCGCACCCGCACCCCGTCGGAGTCGCGCATCGCCGCCGTCACCAGCAGCATCGCCGCGATCGCGCCCTTCATGTCGTAGGCACCCCGCCCGTAGAGCTTGTCCCCCTCGACCTTCGGCTCGAACTGCCCCGGGAAGCCGGGCACGACGTCGAGGTGCCCGTGCAGCACCACCGTAGGCGCCCCCTCGGGCCCGACCTCGGCCTTGATCACGGGCAGCCCCCGGGCTTCATCGCGCTCAGCCTCGATCCCCCGAGCCTCCAGCCAACCCTCGACAAAACCCGCCGCCTTGGAGATAGCTTCGGGCTCGCAGGTCTCGTAGCTGATCAACCGCTTGGCAAGGACCAGCAGCTCGTCAGACATCGCTCCTCCGTCCCTTCGAGACGGCCCCGAATGAGGGGCACCCACACCCCTCCGGAGGAATGTTCGGCGATATGCAATCTGATTCATGCGCGGCGGAGCCGCGCAGCAAGTTCTCCCCGGAGCGCAGCGGAGGGGAGGTCAATTCCGGAGGAGGGGTGTGGGTGCCCCTCATCCCCCCGCGATCGTCAGGAAGGCCTCCGCGCGGTCCTTGTCCTTCTGCGCACGGGCGTGGTCGGCGCTCCCGTCCTCGCTCTCGGAGAGCCGCCGCTCTGCGTCGGCGAGCTGGTCCTCGAGGGTGCCGCTGTTCAGATCCTCCGGCGGGACCGCCTCCTCGAGCAGGAGCCGGGCGCGGTTGCCGTAGACCTGCAGCCAGCCGTGGGCCTGGGCGTAGCGCTTCGTCTCCGACTCGGAGAGGTGGAGGCGGAGCTCGGTCGGCCGCAGCGCCGCCAAGAGCGGCGCGTGGTTGGCGAGGATGCCGAGTTCGCCGGTCTCCGAGCGGGTCGAGACCTGGCGCGCCTCGCCGCTCCAGACCTCGCCCTCGGGAGTCAGGACTTCGACGTCGACCATGTGCTCCGCCGCCATCGGTTACCTCTAGGCCGCGGCCTTGGCGTTCTCGGTGACCTGGTCGATGCCGCCCTGCATGTAGAAGGCGCCCTCGGGCAGGTCGTCGTGCTCGCCGTCGAGGATCTCGCGGAAGCCGCGGACGGTCTCGGCAACCGGCACGTACTCGCCTTCGCGGCCGGTGAACTGCTCGGCGACGAAGAACGGCTGCGAGAGGAACCGCTCGATCTTGCGGGCGCGGGCCACGGTCTGCTTGTCCTCGTCGGAGAGCTCGTCGATGCCGAGGATGGCGATGATGTCCTGGAGCTCGCGGTAGCGCTGCAGCACCTCCTGGACCTCGGTCGCCGTCCGGTAGTGCTCGTCGCCGACCACCTCGGGCTTGAGGATCGTCGAGGTCGAGTCGAGCGGGTCGACCGCCGGGTAGATCCCTTTCTCGGAGATCGACCGCGAGAGGGTCGTGGTTGCGTTGAGGTGGGCGAAGACCGACGCCGGGGCGGGGTCGGTGAGGTCGTCCGCCGGCACGTAGACCGCCTGGATCGAGGTGACCGAGCCGCGCGCGGTCGAGGTGATCCGCTCCTGCAGGCCGCCCATCTCGGTCTCCAGCGTCGGCTGGTAGCCGACCGCGGAGGGCATCCGGCCCAGCAGGGCCGAGACCTCGGAGCCCGCCTGGACGAAGCGGAAGATGTTGTCGATGAACAGGAGCACGTCCTGCCCGCCCTGCTCGCGGTAGTACTCGGCCATCGTCAGCCCGGAGAGGGCGACGCGCAGGCGCGCGCCGGGAGGCTCGTTCATCTGGCCGAAGACGAGCATGGTCTTGTCGATCACGCCCGACTCTTTCATCTCCAGCCAGAGGTCGTTCCCCTCGCGCGAGCGCTCGCCGACCCCGCAGAAGGCGGAGAGGCCGGAGTGCTCCTCGGCGATGTTGCGGATCAGCTCCTGGATCAGAACGGTCTTGCCGACGCCGGCGCCGCCGAACAGCCCGACCTTGCCGCCTTTCGCGTACGGCGCCAGCAGGTCGATGACCTTGATCCCCGTCTCGAGGATCTCCTGGGTCGGGGTCAGCTCGGAAGCCTCCGGGGCGGGACGGTGGATCGGCCAGCGCTCGGTCTCGCCGATCTCGTCGCCCTCGTCGATCGGTTCGCCGAGCAGGTTGAAGATGCGGCCGAGGGTGGCGTCGCCGACCGGGACCGTGATCGGGTTGCCGGTGTCGACGACCTTGTCGCCCCGCTGGATCCCGTCGGTGGCGTCCATCGCGACCGTGCGGACGCGGTCGTCGCCCAGGTGCTGCTGCACCTCGCAGACCAGCTCGGCCGGTTCGCCGTCGCCGTCGCCGGCGGTCTGGATCGTCACCGCGGAGTAGATCTCCGGCAGCTCGTCGGGGAAGACGGCGTCGACGACCACTCCGGTGACCTGCTCGACGCGCCCTACGTTGGTTCCGTTTCCGTTGCTCTCAGCCATCGTTTCCTTTGTGGTCGTCCTTGAAGTGCGTGTGAAGTGCTGTCGTGATGCTGGCCGCTAGCCGAGCGCCTCCGCGCCGGCCACGACCTCCAAGATCTCCTGCGTGATTTCCGACTGCCGCGCCCGGTTCATCTCCAGCGTCAGCCGGCCGATCATGTCTTCGGCGTTCTCGGCGGCGTTGCGCATCGCCGTCATCCGCGCCCCGAGCTCCGAGGCGGCGGACTCGAGCAGCGCCCGGTAGACCGAGATCGTCACGTATTCCGGGATCAGACGCCCGAGCAGCTCCTCCGGCTCGGGCTCGTAGAACCACTCCGAGCGGCTCTGCGCCTTCTCGGCCTCGGTTTCCTCTTCTTCGGCCGCGCCCTCGGCCTCGGCGCCCTCGCCGGTCACGTCGGCCTGCTGCAGCGGCAGCAGGGTCTGACGCCAGACGTGCTGGGTGAGTGGCGAGACGAAGCGGTTGTAGATCAGCTCGACCCGGTCGAGGTCCTCGTCGACGTAGCGGGCGGTCATCTCCTCGCCGATTTCGCGGGCGTTGGCGAAGGCGGGGCGGTCGGTGAAGCCGATGTAGGAGGCGGTGACGTCCTGCTTGCGGAAGGTAAGCGCCGAGACGCCCTTGCGGCCGACGACGGCGAAGACGGGCTCGGCGCCCTCCTCGCGGACGCGCTGCGCGGTCCGCATCCCCTCGCGGATGATGTTCGTGTTGAAGGCGCCGGCAAGGCCGCGGTCGCCGGTGACCAGGACGATCCCGACCCGCTTGACGTCCTCGCGCTCGACCAGCACCGGCACCCGCGGGATGCCCCCGGCCTGGGCGGCGGCGCGGCGGGTCAGCTTGCGGATCCCCTCGGCGTAGGGCCGCAGGTCGGCGATGCGCTGTTCGGCGCGGCGCAGGCGCGCCGCCGCGACCATCTCCATCGCCCGCGTGATCTTGTTGATGTTCTTGACCGACGCGATGCGGTTTTTGACTTCCTTCTGCGATGCCATGAGGGAATCCGGTCCCGGCGCCTAGGCCGGGGTCGCGGCCTCCTCGTTCTCGGTCGTTTCCTCGCCGGTCTCCGAGCCCGGGGTGCGGGCCGGCGCCTCGCGCTCCTCTTTGGAGTGGACGCGGTCGGACTCGCCGGCCTCGAGCGCCTCCCCGTGCTCGTCGAAGTCGGGGCCGAAATCGTCGACGAAGTCGGCGATCGCCTTGCCGAGCGCCTCCTCGTCGTCATCCTCCAGCTTGCCGCTCTCTTCGATCCGGTTCAGCAGCTCCTTGTTCTCGCTGTGCAGGCGGACCCGCAGGTCGGCGAGGAACTCGGCGACGCGCTCGACTTTGATCCGGTCGAGGTAGCCGCCGGTGCCCGAGTAGATCGAGGCGACCTGGTCGGCGACCGAGAGCGGTTCGCGCTCCTTCTGTTTCAGCAGCTCGACCAGGCGCTGCCCGCGATTGAGCGATTTCTGGGTCTCGGGGTCGAGCTCGGAGCCGAACTGGGCGAAGGCCTCGAGGTCGCGGTACTGGGAGAGGTCGAGCCGCAGTTTTCCGGCGACCTTCTTCATCGCCTTGGTCTGCGCGTTGCCGCCCACTCGGGAGACCGAGATGCCGACGTTGATCGCCGGCCGCACGCCCGAGTAGAAGAGGTCCGACTCGAGGAAGATCTGGCCGTCGGTGATCGAGATCACGTTGGTCGGGATGTAGGCGGAGACGTCGGAGGCCTGGGTCTCGATGATCGGCAGCGCCGTCAGCGAGCCGGCGCCCTGGGCGTCAGACAGCTTCACGGCCCGCTCCAGGAGGCGCGAGTGCAGGTAGAAGACGTCGCCCGGGTACGCCTCGCGACCAGGGGGGCGCCGCAGCAGCAGCGACATCTGCCGGTAGGCGTAGGCGTGTTTGGTCAGGTCGTCGTAGACGCAGAGCGCGTGCTTGCCCTGGTAGAGGAAGTGCTCGCCCATCGCGCAGCCGGCGTAGGGGGCGATGTACTTGATCGGGGCGGCCTCGTCGGCGGGGGCGGCGACGATGATCGTGTTCTCCATCGCCCCGTTCTCCTCGAGGATCTCTTTCAGCTGGACGACGGTCGACATCCGCTGGCCGATCGCGACGTAGATGCAGACCAGGTCCTTGTCCTTGTTGTTGATGATCGTGTCGATCGCGATCGCGGTCTTGCCGGTCTGGCGGTCGCCGATGATCAGCTCTCGCTGGCCGCGGCCGATCGGGATCATCCCGTCGATCGACATCAGCCCGGTCTGGACCGGTTCCTCGACCGGCTGGCGGTGGACGACGCCGGGGGCTTTGAACTCGGCCGGGCGGGTCTCGCTGGTGTTGATGTCGCCGCGGTCGTCGAGCGGGCGGCCGAGCGGGTCGACCATGCGGCCGAGAAGCTGCTCCCCGACGGGGATCTCGAGCAGCTTGCCGGTCCGTTTGACCGTGTCGCCCTCGACGATCTTGTCCCACTCGCCGAACAGCACGGCGCCGACGTTGTCGGCCTCGAGGTTCAGCGCCAGGCCGGTGACGCCGTGGCCCAGCTCGAGCATCTCCAGCGCCATGCAGTTGTCGAGCCCGTGGATACGGGCGATGCCGTCGGCGACGGACAGGACCGTCCCGACCTCGCTGAGGTCGGCGGAATCGGTCTCCAGTCCCTCGATCCGCTCTCGCAGGATGCTTGCGATCTCGTCCGGCTTGATCTCCATGGGGTGCTCTCTGCCTCCTTACGCCGCTTGGGCGACGCTCTTTTTAAGTTTCTCCAGGCGACTGCGGATGCTCGCGTCCAGGACCATGTTGCCGACCTGCAGCACGATGCCGCCGAGGATGTCGCCGTCGACCCTGCTCGAGAGGTCGACTTTCTCCCCGGTCTGTCGTTCGACCTCCTGGCCGATTTTCTCGACGACGCTCGGGTCCAGCTCGACGGCGCTGGTGACGGTGACGTCGAGCCTGCGGTTCTCGTGCTTCCAGAGCTCGTCGAGCTCGCGGCGGATGCGGAAGACCTCCGTCATCCGGTGCTTGTCCACCAGCAGCTCGAGGAAGTTGATCAGCTCGGGCTCGGCGCCCGTGATCGCCCGCTCGATCCCCTCCCCCTTCTCCGCGGAGGACAGGTAGGGGCTGAAGAAGAAGACCTGCAGCTCGCGGTTGGCGTCGACCGCGTCGGCGAACTGGGCGAGCTGCTGCTGCAGCGCGTCCAGCTTGCCCTTGTCGCGGCCCACCTCGAAGAGGGCCTCGGCGTATACGCGAGCTGCGTCGGCCATCGCTAGTTGTTGCTCTCCTGGCCCGAGAGGGCCGAGAAGTCGACCTCCGAAAGGGCCTCCTCGACCAGCCGTTTCTGGTCCTCGGGGTCGAGCGATTTGCGGGTCACGCGCTCGGTTGCGAGCACGGTGAGGTTCGCGACCTCCTGGCGGATCTGGTCGAGCGAGCGCCGCGTCTCCGCCTCGATGTCGCGCTTGGCGGCCTCGACCAGCTCCTCGCGCTTCTCGCGGCCGGCGGCCGCCGCCTCGGCTTCCGCCGTCTCGGCCGACTTGCGGGCGCGGGCCATGATGTCGTCCGCCTGCTCCCGCGCCTCTGCCAGGCGCGACCGATACTCGGCCAGCAGCTCGTCGGATTCCTTGCGCTGCCGTTCGGCGGCCTCGATCGACTCGCTGATCGCGTTGGCGCGTCTGTCGAGCGCTTCCTGGATTTTCGGGAAGGCGACCTTGCTCAACACCCACATCGTGATCAGGAACAGGACCAGCGTCCAGATCATCAGGCCGAGGCCCGGACTGACCAGGAAGCTGCCGCCTTCGCTCTTCTCGGCGGCGAGTGGAACTGCCGCTATGTAGCCGAGGAGCTCCATCGACCTACGAGAGGAAGAAGGCGATCAGGCCGAAGATGAAGGTGTAGAAGGCGACCGCCTCGGTCAGCGCGAAGCCGAGCCAGCGGATGCTTTCCAGGTCGCTTTTCATCTCCGGCTGGCGGGCGACCGACTCGATCTCCTTGCCGAAGATGAAACCGATGCCGATGCCGGCGCCGATCGAACCGAGACCCGCACCGACGCCGAGGGCGATCGCTTTGCCGGCGCCTTTGACGCCTTCGTCGGTGACTTCGGCAAGCGGCAGGGCAGTGAGATCCATCGAGAGTTACTTCCTTTCTAATGAGAGGCGGAGGTCGCTCCGCCGATGTAGATAGCGCTGAGCGTCGAGAAGATGAACGCCTGCAGGGTGGCGATAAGGCCCACCTCGAGGATGAAGAAGAAGAAGGCGAGCGGGAAGGTCAGCGCCCCCAGGGCGGCGATCCCCAGCAGCACCGCCAGGCCGCCGCCCATGAAGAGCAGCAGCAGGTGGCCGGCGAGGATGTTGGCGAAGAGACGGACGGAGAGCGAGATCAGCCGGGCGAAGTGGGAGATCGCCTCGATCACGAAGATCAGGGCCTTGAGGCCGACGCCCTTGTCCTCGAGGCCGGGGGGCAGCCAGCTCGCCAGGTAGGGGAAGAACCCCTTGTTGCGCACCCCTTCGACGTGGTAGGTGAGCCAGACCACCAGGGTGAGGACGAGCGGAATCGAGATGTTGGCGGTCGCGGCGTAGACGGCGAAGGTGGGGATCTGGAGTCCGAAGATCGAGATCTCGTGCTCGGTGTTGGTCGGCAGCGGCAGGAAGCCGATCATGTTCGAGAACCAGATCCAGAAGAAGAGCGCGGCGATGAAGGGAAACCAGCGGGATGCCGTTTTGCCCTGCATGCTGCCGCCGGTGATCGTGTTCTTGGTCAGGTCGTAGGCGGCCTCGACCGCCGCCTGGACCCGGTTCGGCCGCTGCTGCATGCGCCGCGCGATCCAGACCATCGTGAAGATCGTCAGCGCGCTGGCGAGGAACAGGTAGAAGACCGCTTTGTTGATGCTGAGGTCGATCGAACCGAGGTGGATCGAGATCCACGGTTCGAGCTTGAACTCGTTCTGCGGCTTGAATGCTTCGTTCTTGCCCGCGTTGCCGAAGATCAGGAGCAGCAGGGCGAAGACCGCCAGGTAGGCGCCGAGCCCGATGAAGACTTTGGCCTTGGTGCTCATGCCCTCGCGCGGAGGGGCGCCGGTCGGCGCCGCGGCCGTTGCCTGCTCCATGTCTACGCGACCCCCTGGCCCTCGGGCTGCTCGAGCAGGTGCGCCAGGCCCTGCGCGGCGAAGGAGATGGTGAAGAGCGCCGCCAGCAACACCGCCGCGGCAAGTCCCGACTGCCTTTCGGCCAGGCCGACGAGCAGGACCGCGGTCGCCATCAGCCAGACGCGGCCGAGCGTGGTCCCGGCGACGATCCCCATCGCCTTCTGGCGGTTGCCGGCGCGGAGGTGTTCGCGCATCCGGCGGTTGGCCAGCGCCTGCAGGCCCCGCTGGGCGAGCCAGACGGCGGCCGCCGCGGCGTATCCGAGCAGGGGGAATCCGCCGAGCAGGAAAATTGCGAGCGCGGCAGCGAGCGCGATGAGGTCGACGTACTTGGGAGGAGACATTTCGTCAGTTACTGCAAGGAAACGCCCGGCTCGGGGCAGAGCGGGCGGACCCGCGACTATATCCGATAGGGCCCGGGAATGGCTTTAGGAAGCCAGTTAGTGAGGGTTGGCACTACCGGTTGAGGGGGGACGGGGTGTCCCTCTCCAGACACCACTCGCCGATGGCTCGTGGTTGAGTGTCTGGAGAAGGACACCCCGTCCCCCTATTCGATGGCTTGGAACTCTCCCGTTTCAGGGTCGACCGCGGGGAAGTTGCCGGTCTCCAGCTCCTGCTCTACGGCGGTGTTTACCTCTTGCAGCTGGGGCTCGGGGGCGCCGGCGGCGCGGCGGAGGGTGACGAGCTGGCGGAGGCGGGTCTGGCGCAGCTTGAGGATCTCCAGAACCTCCACCAGGTAGACGCTCGCGGCGATCGCGGCTAAGAGGCAGGCCGCCATCACCGCGGTCCAGAAGGCGTCGAAGTGGCCGTGGTTGTCGCTGTAGGGGACGAAGCGCAGGGCCAGGGCCAGGCCGCTCATCACCGCGGTCCAGCCGTAGAGGTAGAGCAGGGTCCTTCGCTGCGAGAAGCCGATGTCGGCCATCCGGTGATGGAAGTGCCAGCGGTCGGCTTTGTAGATCGGTTTCCCGTATTTGAGGCGCTTGGCGACGACGAAGCCGGTGTCGAGGATCGGCACGGCGAGGATCAGCAGCGGCAGGAAGAGGGCGACGACCGCGTTCGTCTTCAGCGCTCCCTGCACCGCCACCGCCCCGAGCAGGTAGCCGAGCAGGTTGGAGCCCGTGTCGCCCATGAAGGTGCTGGCCGGCGGGAACCCCCAGCGCAGGAACCCGAGGGCGGCCCCGGCGGTCAGCGCCGCCAGCACGCCGGCGGCGGTGCGTTCGAGCGAGAGGGCGATCGTCGCCAGGGTCAGGGCGGAGATCACGGCGACGCCGGCGGCGAGCCCGTCGACGCCGTCGATCAGGTTGATCACGTTGATGATCGCGACCAGGCCGAGCACGGTGGCGACGTCGCCGAGCTGGATCGTCGTCCCGGCGACGTGGACGAGGTCGACGGTCCCCGGGGTGAGCCGGCCGAAAAACGGGATCGTGAAGTTTTCGACGGTGACGCCGGCCGAGACCGGGATCACGACGGCGACGATCTGGCCGAGCAGCTTCGGCGCCGCCGGGAGCTCGAAGACGTCGTCGAGGACGCCGACCCAGGCGATCGCGACAGCGCCGTAGATGATCGCGTGGCTCTCGTTGTCCGAGGGCAGCCAGAGCAGGCCGGAGACGAGCGCCGCGACGAGGATCCCGAGCCCGCCCAGCTTCGGCGTTGGCACCGTATGGAGCTTGCGCTCGTTCGGATAGTCGATCGCGCCGACGCGGATCGCCAGCCGCTTCGTGAGCGGCACCAGCGCCAACGAGATGAGCAGCGCGACCAGGAAGGCGTAGAGCGCTTCGAGGTTGGTGGGGTTAGCGGGCATAGCGGTCGAACCAGAGGGTAAGCGCCATCAGGCCCCAGATCTGGCGGCTGAGGTCCTCCTGGCCGGAGCAGTGGCGATCGAGGATGGGGGTGACGGCGGCGGGGTCGAGCAGGCCCTGGCGGGCGATCGCGCCCGGGGCCAGCACCTCGCGCGCGAACGGCTCCAGCGGGCCGCGCAGCCAGGCGGCGACCGGGATCGAGAAGCCCTGCTTGCGGCCGTGGACGATCTCCCGCGGCAGCAGCGGCCCCAGGGCCTTGCGCAGCAGGCGCTTCTTGGCGGTGCCGCGGACTTTGAGGCTGGTCGGCAGGGCGAAGGCGAACTCGGCGACCTTCGGGTCGAGGAAGGGGACGCGCAGCTCCAGGGAATGGACCATGCTGAGGCGGTCGGTCTTGACCAGGAGGTCGTCGACGAGATAGATGCCGAGATCGACGTCCTGCATCCGCGCCAGCGGCTCGGCGCCCGCGGTTTCGGCGTAGCGCTCGCGGTAGAGGTCGAGCGGGTCCCAGGCGCAGACCGCTGGTCCCGCCAGGTCGGCCCGCGCCTGGCCGGAGAAGATCTCCTTCCAGCCGTGGTGGCGCTCCAGCGGATCCGCTGTCGCGGCAGCGCGGGCGAAGCGCTTGGCCTTGTAATCGAAGCCGACACGGTCGGTGCGGCTCGGCAGCGCCTCGGCCAGCGGCCGCGCCAGCGCCGCGAGCCGACCGACGCGGCGGGCGAGCAGGTCGGCGACGTAGGTGTAGTAGCCGCCGAAGAGCTCGTCGCCCCCCTCGCCGGAGAGGGCGACCTTGACCTCGCTCGCCGCCAGCTCGGAGACCAGGTAGGTCGGCAGCGCCGAGGAGTCGCCGAACGGCTCGTCGAAGGCCTCGACGAGCTTCGGCAGCAGCTCGACAGCGTCGGGGCGCAGGACCAGCTCGTGGTGGTCGGTGCCGTAGCGCTGGGAGACCAGGCGGGCGCGGGAGAGCTCGTCGAAGCCCTCCTCCTCGAAGCCGATCGAGAAGGTGCGCAGCGGTTCGGAGACGTGCCGCGAGGCGAGCGCGGCGAGACCGCCGGAGTCGACACCGCCGGAGAGCAGGACGCCGACCGGGACGTCGGCGACGAGGTGGGCGCGGACGCTGTCGTCGAGCACCTCGCGCAGCTCGGCGGCGAGCCGGTCGGCGGAACCGCCCCGCACCTCGTCCGCCGGCGGCGGGCCCGGGCGCGCAAAGCGGCGCATCGCCACCTCTCCAGCCTCCCAGCTCAGCAGGTAACCCGGGGGCAGCTTGCGCGCCTCCTCGAAGATCGTCAGCGGCGCCGGGATCGAGTTGAAGGCGAGGTAGGCGGCGACGGCCCTGGGATCGATCTCGCGCGAGAAGCCGGGCAGCTCGAGCAGCGCCTTCAGCTCCGAGGCGAAGGAGAGGCCGCCGTCGGCATGGCGGTAGTAGAGCGGCTTGATCCCGAAGCGGTCGCGGGCCAGCAGCAGCCGCTGCCGCCGCTTGTCCCAGAGGGCGATCGCGAACATCCCACGCAGCCGCTCGACGAAGCCCTCCCCCCACTCCTCGTAGCCGTGGACGAGGACCTCGGTGTCGCAAGCGGTGGCGAAGCGGTGGCCGCGCCCCTCGAGCTCGCGCTTCAGCTCGCGGTAGTTGTAGATCTCGCCGTTCTGCACGACGACGGCACTGCCGTCCTCGTTCTCGATCGGCTGATGGCCGTGGGCGAGGTCGATGATCGAGAGCCGCCGCGCCGCCAGCGCCGCCGGCCCTTCGCAGAAGAGCCCGTCGTCGTCGGGCCCGCGGTGCACGAGCCGCCCGCTCATCCGCGCCACCGCCTCCCGGTCGGGTGCCCGCTCCCGCTCGCCGGCCACGAGGCCGCAGATGCCGCACATGGGCGGCAGTCTCGCAGGGGCACCGGGGGAGCCGGTTTGCACCGCTTCCGACATTTACCTCGCTATAGCGGGGTCAATCTCGGAAGCTCGATGCCCCGACGTTCAGGAAGTCGGCTGGCCGCGGCCGAGGACCTTGTTCACCGTCGCCAGCAGGACCTGGAAGTAGAGGCCGACGGAGCGGTCGGCGATGTACTCCATGTCGTGGGCGAGCTTGTCGGCCCAGGTCTCCTCGCGGGTGATCCGCGTCTGGGCGAAGCCGGTGACGCCGGGGCGGACGACGAGTCGCTGCCAGTACTGCGGGATCTCGCGGCAGAGCTCGGCGTAGAAGGTGGGGCGGATCGGACGAGGACCGACGATCGACATGTCACCGCGCAGGACGTTCCAGAGCTGCGGCACCTCGTCGAGGTGGGTCTTGCGCAGGGCGCCGCCGATCCGGGTCCGCTCTTCCTCGGTGCGGCGGGTCAGCTCCTCGCCGTAGAAGGGCCCGAGGCGGGTCTCCGCGTCCGGCTTGAGGGTGCGGAACTTGTACATCCAGAAGAGATGGCCGGCTTTGCCGACGCGGGCGCCGCGGTAGAGGACCGGCCGCCCGGAGCTGAGCGCGATCGCCGCCGCGACCAGCGCCAGCAGCGGCGAAAGCACGAGGAGGACCGCGGCCGAGATGAGGATGTCGAGGGCGCGGAGGACCGGGTCGATCGGGCGCGGGTCGCCGTCGGCCGCGGGCGCGACGAGTTCTTCGAGGCCGGGCTCGGCCTCGGGCAGATCGTTCAGGAAGGCGTTATGGGCTGGGGCTCTTCGCGCAATGGTGAGGCTCCGACGGTACCTAGGATCGTCTCGACCAGGGAGGACGGATCGCGGCGGGTCGGCGCCGCCTCGGCGGTGCGCTTCTCCAGCACGACCGCGCGGGGGTCGGTCAGCGGCCGCAGCCGGCCGGACTTGATCAGGGCTTCGTCGACGCCGCCGAGGCGGCCGCCGTAGGTCGTGTAGACGGGGGTGCCGAGGGCGGCGGCCTCGCGGTTCATCGTCCCGCCGGCGGATACGACGAGGTCGGCGAGAGCGACCAGGCTCTGCGCCTCGACCGCGCCGGGGGGCACGATCACCGAGGGCAGCCGCAGCCCTTCGATGAACTCGCGCTGCGCCGCGGTGCGGGGCAGCACCACCGCGTGCACGCCCTCGTCGCGACCGAGGCGGTCGAGGACCTTGGGGAAGAGCGGGTTCGACTTGCGGTGGTAGAGCGAGACGTCGGGCGGCGGGCGGACGATCACCACGACCCGCTCTTCGTCGGCGCCGAGGCGCCGCAGCGCCTCCCGATCGGGCTCGAAGTCGAAGAGGTAGTACTCCTCCTTCAGGCCGGGATAGGGGAAGTACTTCTCCGGCGTGACGCCGAACCGGCGCAACCGCTCGAAGGGGACGGCGTCGGGGAACATCACCCGCTTGGCGAAGCGGCAGCCGATCCGGTGCTGGGTGACCGCGTACTCGTAGTCGTGCATGTTGGCCTCGGGGATGCGGAGCGCCCTGGCGGCGATCGCGAGGTCGTTGGAGCCGTGGGCTAGGGCAAGGTCGAAGCCGCGGCCGCGCCCGTAGGCGAGCATCTGGCTGGTGCGCGCGGCGAGCCGGTACGCCTTCCGCATCCGCGAGGCACCGCCGTGCCGCCCGATCGCAGTGTGCGGCATCCCGTGCAGCTGCAGCAGCGCCAGCGTCTGCGCGTAGTCGCGGGCGGTCACCTCGACCTCGTGCCCTTCGCCCTCGAGGCGCTCGATGATCGGCCGCAGCACCAGCACGTGCGCCGGCGCCGACATGTCAACCCAGACTTTCACGGCCCCTGCAAGCCTCGTTTTCGGAGCCGTCTAGACAGCGGTAGGCGAGAGGTTTGCGTAGAGCGGGAAGCGGTCCATCAGGGCTCCGGTGCGGGCGCGCAGGTCCTCCTTCGCGGACTCGAAGTCGGGACCGAGCGCGGCGACGATCACCTCGGCGATCTCGGTCATCTCCGCCTCGCCCATGCCGCGGGTGGTCAGCGCCGGGGTGCCGATCCGCAGGCCCGAGGGGTTCATCGGCGGCCGCTCGTCGAAGGGGATCGCGTTGCGGTTGACGGTGATCCCGACCTCCTCCAGCCGGTCCTCCCCGGTCTGGCCGTCGAGCCCGGTCGGGGTGAGGTCGACGAGGACGAGATGGACGTCGGTGCCGCCGGTGATCACAGGCACGCCGCCCGCTTCCAGGCCGGCCGCGAACGCCTGCGCGTTGGCGATCGTCTGCCGCTGGCGCTGCTTGAACTGCTCGCTGCCGGCGATGTGCAGAGCGACCGCCTTGGCGGCGATCGTGTGCATCAGAGGCCCGCCCTGCTGACCGGGGAAGATCGCTTTGTCGATCGCTTTCGCGTGCTCCTCGCGGCAGAGGATCATGCCGCTGCGCGGGCCGCAGAGGGTCTTGTGGATCGTCGTCGTCACCACGTCGGCGTGCGGCACCGGGTTCGGGTGCTCGCCGGCGGCGACGAGCCCGGCGAAGTGGGCCATGTCGACCATCAGCTTCGCCCCCACCGAATCCGCGATCTCGCGGAAGGCGGCGAAGTCGAGCTGGCGCGGGTAAGCCGACCAGCCGGCGACGATCAGCGCCGGACTGTGCTCGTTCGCCAGCCGCTCGACCTCCTCCATGTCGACCAGGAGGTCCTCGCGGCGGACGTGGTAGGGCACCGGGTTGTAGAGCTTGCCGCTGACGTTCAGCTTCATCCCGTGGCTGAGGTGGCCGCCGTGGTCGAGGGCGAGGCCGAGGATCGTGTCGCCCGGCTCGATCAGCGCCATGTAGGCGGCGTTGTTGGCCTGCGCCCCGGCGTGGGCCTGGACGTTCGCGTGCTCGGCCCCGAACAGCGCCTCGGCCCGGTCGATCGCCAGCTGCTCGGCGACGTCGACCTCCTCGCAGCCGCCGTAGTAGCGGCGGCCGGGGTAGCCCTCGGCGTACTTGTTGGTCAGGACCGAGCCGACCGCATCGAGCACCGCCTGCGGCACGAAGTTCTCCGAGGCGATCATCTCCAGCGTCCGCTGCTGGCGCCTCAGCTCGGCCTCGAGGACGTCGGCGATCGCGGGATCGACCTCGGCCAGCGGCGCGGTCTGGAAGTCGTCTGGCAAGGAAGGCATCGTCAGGCGACGATAGCAACGGCCCGGGATAGTCTGGGGCCGGTGAGAGGCCGCAGTTTCCTCGCTTCGATCGTCTTCCTCGCGGCGCTGGCGCTGCCGCCGGCGGCGAGCGCCTCCGAAGTCGCGAACCCCTGCATCGGCCCGCAAGCTAGGCACCTGCTCTGCCCCAACCTGCGGATCGCCAAGCCGAGCGAACTGTACGTCGAGCGGACCGGCGACGGGCACGTGCTCCTGCGCGCCACCAGCGACGTCGAGAGCCGCGGCCGGGGGCCGATGGAGCTCCGCGGCCGCCGCAACGGCCGGCACTCGATGCGCGTCACCCAGCGCATCTACAAGGCCGGCGGCGGCCACATCACCATTCGCACCAAGGCCACCCTCCACTTCACCGACGTCGGCGCCTACTGGGGCGGCGCTTACTGGAAGGTCCACCAGCTCGCCCGCTTCGAGCTGCTGCGGGTGCGCGGCGACGGCAGCCTCGGCCCGGTCGTCCGCACCAGCCCCAAGCTCAACTACTGCCTCCGCGACCTCGAGCGCACGCGGCCCGGCCGCCGCTCGCCGTCATACCGGCATTACCCCGGCTGCCGCCAGGACCCCTTCATTCACCACGACGTCCTCGGCACCTCGGTCGGCTGGTCAGACATCTACCCCGCTGCCTACGCGAAGCAGTGGATCAACGTCGCCGGCCTGCGCGGCTGCTTCGTCTACCGGATGACGGTCGACCCGAAGGAACACCTCTTCGAGTCAAACGAGAAGGACAACACCAGCCAGGTCCGCGTCCGCCTGCCGTACCCCGGCCACACCGGCTGCTAGTCCAGGCCGACGGAGTTGAGGGCGCTGGTGACGTCGCCGGGCGAGAGGGCGCCGTCGCGAAGGACTTTCCAGCTGCCGTGCTCGTCGATCGCGGTTACGTCGATCACGGTCGAGGGAAGTCCGGGCAGCTCGCCGCCGTCGATCGCCAGCTCGACGCCTTCGAGGATCGACTCCGGCACGTCCTCGAAGCGGGCCGGCGCGGGCTCGCCGCTGAGGTTGGCGGAGGTCTGGAAGACCGGGCACATCGTCCCCGCCAGCGGGCCGCCGATCAGGCGGATGCCGAGTCGTTCGCGGTCCTGGCGACAGGCGAGCGGGTAACGCCGCTGCGGATTATCGACCACCAGCGTCACCGGCCCAGGCAGCAGCGCGCTGGCCACCGCTTTCGTCCGCGGCCCGAGCCCCGACAGCAGCTCCCGGATCGCCAAGGGCGAGAAGTACATGACCGCCGAGGGCTTGCCGTCGTCGCGTCCCTTCAGCCGGTGGATCCTCGAGATCGCGTTGGCGTCGAGCGGATCGCAAGCGAGCCCATAGAGCCCGTCGGAGGGGAAGACGGCAACGCCACCGCCGGCGATGCACCGTTCCAGCGCCTTGCGCGCCACGTCGGCTTCGCCACTCCGCAGTCGGATGAGGTCGCTCACGCCTCCTCTTTTACCGAGCGGCCGAAGATGACGCGCTCGATCCCGGCCAAATCGCGTCGCACCTCGACCTCGCCGAGGCCAGCGGCGCTCATCAGCTCCGCCACCGCCGGCGCCTGACCCTCCCCCACCTCAACCGCAAGTGCCCCCCGCAGTTGTTCCGCATAGCGAGACAAACATGGGCCGCACTCCGGGATCAGCGCGCGGTAGGCGTCCAATCCGTCGGGACCTGCCAGGAGCGCCTCGCGGGGCTCGTACCGGGTGACCTCGGGCTGGAGCGAAGGCCAGTCGCGCTCGGCTACGTATGGGAGGTTGGCGAGGACCAGGTCGAAGCCGTCGCCGTCGTCTGGGAAAGTGCCTTCGACGAAGCGCACGCGCTCGTCCAGGCCGAGGCGCTCCGCGTTCGCGCGCGCCACTTCCAGCGCCCCGAGGGACGTATCGGTCGCCGTCACCTCGGCGTCCGGGAGCTCGGCGGCAACCGCAAGCGCGATCGCGCCGGAGCCGGTGCCGGCGTCGAGCACCCGCGCCGGCCGCAGCTCCAGCGCCAGCTCGACCAGAAGCTCGGTCTCCGGCCGCGGAATCAGGACGCGTTGATCGACCGCCAGCTCCAGCCGCCGGAACCCTTTGCGCCCGAGGATGTAGGCGACCGGCTCGCGCCGCAGCCGCCGCCGCACCATCTCCCCAAACCGCCGCGCGGCCGCGGGCGGCACCTCGGCGCCGGGCTCCGCCGCCAGCGCCGCCCGCTCCCGTCCCATCGCCTCACCCAGCAGCAGTTCCGCGTCCAGCAGCGGATCTTTCACCCCTGCCGCCGCGAGCCCATCGACCGCCGCGCCTAACGCTTCGCGAACGCTTCCTGACGCGACCTCATCCGGCATTCGCCCCACCCCGCTGTGGTGAATGTCGGATGAGGTCACGCAGCCGAAGCTGCCGCCTCGAGCCTCTGGCGCTTCTCCTCAGCGCTCAGCGCGTCGGTGAACTCGCGCAGCTGCCCGGCCAGCACGCCTTCGAGGTTGTGGGAGGTGTGCTTGATCCGGTGGTCGGTCACCCGGCCCTGGGGGAAGTTGTAGGTGCGGATCTTCTCCGACCGCTCGCCGCTGCCGACCTGCGCTTTGCGCTCGGAGGCAACCTTCGCCTGCTGCTCGGCGAGCTCGCGCTCGTACAGCCGCGCCCGCAGCACCCGCATCGCCCGCTCGCGGTTCTGCAGCTGGGACTTCTCGTCCTGCATCGAGACGACGACCCCGGTCGGCTTGTGGGTGATCCGCACCGCCGAGTCGGTCGTGTTGACCGACTGGCCGCCGGGGCCGGAGGAGCGGTAGACGTCGATCTGGAGGTCGTTCTGGTCGATCTCGACCTCGACCTCCTCGACCTCCGGCAGCACCGCGATCGTCGCCGTCGAGGTATGGATGCGGCCCTGGGACTCGGTCTCGGGCACCCGTTGCACCCGGTGCGTGCCGCCCTCGAACTTGAAGACCGAGTAGGCGCCCTCGCCCTTCACCTCGAAGGTGACCTCCTTGAAGCCACCGGCCTCGGACCCGGACTGCGAAAGCACTTCGATCGAGAAGCCAAGCTCGTCGGCGTAGCGGCTCAGCATCTTGAAGAGGTCGCCGGCGAACAGCGCCGCCTCGTCGCCGCCGGTACCGGCGCGGATCTCGACGATCACGTTCTTGGCGTCGTTGGGGTCGCGCTCGACCATCGCCAGGCGGAGCTCCTCTTCCAGCTCATCGAGCTGCCCCGGCGCCTCCTCGACCACCTTCCGCAATTCCTCGTCCTCGCCCTCGGCCAAGAGCTCCCGCGCCCCCTCGAGATCGTCCCGCAGCGTCCGCCAGCGCCCCGCCAGCTCATGGGCAGGCTGCAGCTCGCGGTATTCCCGCCCCACAGCGGCATACCGCTCCCGATCGGAGATCACCCCGGGATCGGACATCTGCGCCTCCAACTCGGAAAACCGACTCTCGATCTGCTGAACCAACGACTCGATCACGCGTCAAACATAGAGCCCTGCGCGGTAGTAGCGGGGGCGGGTGCCCCTCTCCAGACACTCAACCACGAGCCATAGCGAGTGGTGTC
>DASTAR010000097.1:0-27962 GCA_035712505.1 Solirubrobacterales bacterium | reverse complement strand
GATCGGCCGGTGGGCCCCGGCCGAGGGCGGCCCGTCGGGGTCGGTGAGGACGCGAACCGCGAAGAGGGCGGCCGACCTGGTGACCGAGAGGGGGCAGTTGAGGTTGCCCTCGACCTGCGCGTCGGTCCCGTCGAAGTCGAGGCGGAGCGAGTCGCCCGAGACCGTCGCCGCCAGACGCAGGTGCAGGTCGCGCTCCTCGCCGTTCCAGTCTCCCTCGAGCACGTCCTCGGCTTCGTAGGTGCCATCGGGGAGCTCGGCCAGGGCGGCCTTGGTGCGGCGCTCGGTGTAGGCGAGGATCTCGGCCATCCCCGCGCGAAGCGCCTCCGTCCCGAGGCGCTCGCACAGCTCGCCCAGTCGCAGCTCGCCGATCCGGTTGGCGGCCCGCTGCGCGCGCAGGTCGGCGAGGCGCTGGCGCGGCATCCGCATCTGCGAGGCGAGGTGCCCGAGGGTCTCCTCGGTCGCGGCGGTCGGGGGGATCACCACGCCCTCCTCCTCCAGGGTTTGCGAGAAGGCGGGCATGCTGCCGGGGGTCGGGGCGCCGACGTCGGCGTGGTGGGCACGGCTGGCGGCGAAGCCGAGCAGCTCGCCAGCGGCGAAGACGGGGGAGACGAGGGTGATGTCGGGCAGGTGGGTGCCGCCGCGGTAGGGGTCGTTGAGGACCCAGCTCAGGCCCGGCCGCTGCTCCTCGTCGAGGACGGCGGCGACCGCGTCGGGCATCGAGCCGAGATGGACGGGTATGTGCTCGGCCTGCATCACCAGCTCGCCGGCGGCGTCGAAGAGTGCCGTCGAGCAGTCGTGCCGCTCCTTGATGTTTGCCGAGTAGGCCGAGCGGATCAGCGTCGCGCCCATCTCATCGCAGGCGGCGCGCAGCCCGCCCACGAGCACCTGCAGCGCGATCGGGTCCATCGCGCTCATCCCGTGGTTCCTTTGTCCTCTATACCCGGACAAAGGAACCGCGCGATTAGCGTGCCGTGCTCGTCGACGCGGGCGCGCCAGCCGGGCGGGAGGACGAAGGTCGCCTCGGGTAGCTCGAAGACGACCGGGCCGTCGGCTTCGCTGCCGGCGGCGGGCTCGCCGCGGAGGACGGGGGTTTCGACCCACCCGTCGCCGAAGTGGACGGGGCGGGTGCTGCGTGCTGACGTGGCCTCGCCCGGCGCCGTCGGCCGCAGGGCCGGCCCCGGCACGACCAAGGCCAGCTCGACGTCGACGAGGACGACCTCGCCCTCGGGATCGCGGTGGCCGTAGCGCTCCTCGTGGGCGCGCTCGAAGCCCTCGATCAGCTCGGCGGGATCGGGATCGACGGGCCCTGGCACCGGCAGCTCGAAGGCCTGCCCCGCGTAACGGAGCTGGTAGACCGCCCGCGGCTCCGCCCCGTCCTCGAATCCGGCTCCCGCCGCCGCCACCATCGCTCCGACCTCGGCGGCGATTCGCTCCGCAGTCAGATCGGCGCCGCTCAGCATCACCGTCCGGGCGGTGTCGCGCCGCCGCTCGGAGGCGCAGAGGCCGAGGGCGGAGAGGACGCCGCCGGCACGCGGGCAGAGGATCGTCTCGATCCCCAGCTCGGCCGCGATCGCCGCCGCGTGCATCGGCCCGGCACCGCCGAACGGGAGCAGGGCGAAGCCGCGCGGGTCGACCCCGCGCTCGACCGTCACCACCCGCAGCGCCCGCACCATCTCCTGGTCGGCGACGCGGAGGATCCCGGCGGCGGTCTCCAGCGGGTCGAGCCCGAGCGAGCGGCCGAGCGCGGCGACGGCGCGCTCGGCCGCCTCGTCGTCCAGGGCCACCCTGCCCGCAAGCTCGGAGTCGCCGGCGAGGCGGCCGAGCACGAGGTTGGCGTCGGTGACCGTCGGCTCGGTGCCGCCGCGGCCGTAGCAGGCCGGTCCTGGGTCGGCGCCTGCGGAGCGGGGCCCGACCCGCAGGGCGCCGCCGGAATCCCGCCAGGCGATCGAGCCGCCGCCGGCACCGACGGTGTGGACGTCGACCATCGGCAGCTGGATCGGCCGCCCCTCGATCTCGCGGGAGTCGGTGCGGCGGACGGCGCCGTCCTCGACCACGCAGACGTCGCAAGAGGTCCCGCCCATGTCGAAGCCGAGGGCGTTACCGTCGCCGCTCAGCTGCGCCAGCAGGCCGGCGCCGACCGCGCCTCCGGCGGGGCCGGAGAGGACGCTCCAAGCGCCGGCGCGGCCGGCCTCCTCCGCCGGGGCGACGCCGCCGGAGGAGCGCATCACCAGCGGCTGCGGCAACCCGGCCTCCCTTGCTGCCTCGCCGAGGCGGCCGAGGTAGCGGCCGAGCAGCGGGCTGAGGTAGGCGTCGATGACAGTCGTCGAGCAGCGCTCGTACTCGCGGAAGCGCGGCAGGACCTCGTGCGAGGCGGAGACGTGGACGCCGGGGAGGCGCTCGCGCAGCGCGGCGGCGATCCGCCGCTCGTGGCCGGGCTCCAGGTAGGAGAACAGCAGGCAGATCGCGACAGCTTCGGCTCCGGATGCCGCGATCGCCGCCGCCAGCCGCTCCGGCTCCCCCTCGGCGAGCGGCTCGACCACCCCCTCCGGACCGACCCGCTCCGCCGCCTCGAAGCGCAGCTCGTCGTCGACGAGCGGCGCCGCCTTCGGCGCGCAGAGCCGGTAGAGGTGCGGACGGTCCTGGCGGCCGATCTCGAGCAGGTCGGCGAAGCCGCGGGTGGCGACGAGCGCCGTCCGCGCCCCGCGTTCCTCGAGCAGCGCGTTGGTCGCGACGGTCATCCCGTGGGCGAAGACATCGACGTCGCCTGACGCAGCGTCCGCCCGACGGAGCACCTCCTCGACCGCCCGCATCACGCCGGTCGACTCCTCCCGCGGCGTCGTCGGCACCTTGGCGGTATGGACGGCGCCGCCATCGAGCAGGACGCCGTCCGTAAAGGTCCCACCAACGTCGACCCCCAAAAGCATCACGAGAGTGTGAACCGATTTGCCCCCGGTATGCGGGGACGGATGCCCTTGGTCAGTGCCACTCCTCGTCGCGAACCGCCCCGTCCGACGAGACGACGACGTGGATGCCGTCGAGGCTCGGGTCCATCCCTGGACAGTCGCGGCGCAGGTGGCCGCCGCGCGACTCGCGGCGATCCAGCGCGCTGGCGGCGAGCGCGCGTGCAAGCGGGTAGGGATTGGAGATCAGGCGCGCCAGGTCGTCGGGATTGCGCATCGGCCCGGCGTAGCGCCAGACCGCGTCGCGGGTCTCCTCGCTCGGCGGGTCGAAGCGCCACCCGGGCGGCTCGGGACGCGCCGCCACCGCTTCCTCGCCCAAGGCCGCCGCGGCGGCGCGGCCGCCGAAGACGAAGCACTCGCTGAGCGAGTTGGAGGCGAGGCGGTTGGCGCCGTGCAGGCCGGTGCAGGAGCACTCGCCGACGGCGTAGAGACCGGGAAGGGAGGAGCGGCCGTCGACGTCGACCGCGACCCCGCCCATCGTGTAGTGAGCGGCGGGGGCGACCGGCACCGGCTTCGCCCGCGGGTCGAGCCCGGCTTCGGCGAGCGAGGCGAAGACGTTGGGAAAGCGGGCGGGGTCGATCTCGCGCAGGTCGAGGTCGACCGAGGGCGCCCCGTCGAGGCGCATCCTCTCGAGGATCGCCGCCGTCACCGCGTCGCGCGGGGCGAGCTCGTCGGTGAACCGCTCGCCGTCGGCGCCGAGCAGCTTCGCTCCCTCGCCGCGGATCGCCTCGGTGATCAGGGCGCCGTCATGAGAGGTGCCGGGGCAAGCCAGCGCGGTCGGGTGGAACTGGCAGAACTCGAGGTCGGCGAGGTCGGCGCCGGCCAGAGAGGCGAGGACGGGCCCGGCGCCGATCGCTCCTCGCGGGTTGGTCGTCCGCCGCCACAGCGCCGCCGCGCCGCCGGTGGCGAGGATCGTCGCCGGCGAGGCGACCGGGCCTTCGTTCGTCACCACCCCATGGCAGCGCTCGCCGTCGCTCCAGAGCGCTACGGCCGAGGTCCGCTCCATCACCTCGATGCCCTCCTGGTCCGCGACCATCTCGGCCAGCTTGGAGGTGAGCTCGCGGCCGGTCTGGCTGCCGCCGGCGTGGACGATGCGGCGGTGGGTGTGGCCGCCCTCCAGCGCCAGCGCCAGGCGGCCCTCGTGGTCGACGTCGAAGACGACGCCGCGGGCGATCAGGTCGCGGACGACCGCCGGTGCCTCTTCGACCAGCGCCCGCACCGCCGCGGTGCGGCACAGACCCCGGCCCGCGGCGATCGTGTCGGCGGCATGGAGATCGGGGGAGTCGTGCGGTTCCAGCGCCGCCGCCAGGCCGCCCTGCGCCCAGAAGCTGGCGCTCTCCCGCAGCGGTGTGCGGGAGACGACGCAGACGCGGGCACCGAGCTCGGCCGCCCGCAGCGCGCTCCAGAGGCCGGCGGCGCCGCCGCCGACGACGGCGACGTCGAACTCACCCGTTACCCCAGTCGACGACGC
The DNA here is from genome assembly GCA_035712505.1 of Solirubrobacterales bacterium. GTDB lineage: Bacteria > Actinomycetota > Thermoleophilia > Solirubrobacterales > 70-9 > VAYN01. The sequence continues at coordinate 23,531 of DASTAR010000097.1, read as the reverse complement.
TATCGCCCCTCGGCCTCTCGTCTCAGGGCGTCGAGCTGCTCCTGCAGCCACTGCGCTGCGCCCTCGCGCGCCCGCGCCAGCTCGTCGGCGATCGTGGCCTCGACCGTCGCCGCGCGCCCCTCGGCCGCCTCGACACGGTTCTCCGCCGCCTCGACCTGCGCCTCGATCTCGCCGAGCCGCTGCTCGGCTGCCGCGAGCGCCTGCTCCTTCTCGCCGCGCTCGCGCTCCAGGTCGGCTTCCAGCGCCTTGATCTCCTCTTCGGCGCGGCGCTCGGCCTCGGCGGCCAAGGCCGCGGCCTCCTCCAACCGCCGCTCGGCCTCGCGAATCCGGCCCTCGAGGCTGTCGTCAGCAGGACCGGTCTCGGCGTTCATCGCGCTCAATCTATTACTGCGTGGCCGACACCGCGCGGTAGGCCTCGATCACGCGTCCCGCCATCGCCGCGGCCGAGAGGGTCGCCGCTCGGGCGCTGCCCGGCACGCGGGGGTCGCCGGCGTCGAGGTGGCGGCGCGCGACCGCCTCCCAGGCGGCGATGCTGAAGTGCCCGCTGAGGCAGCCGTCGATCCCGCCGAGCGCGTAGGGGGCGATGCCGACCGGCGTCGAGAGGACCGGGACCTCGCAGGCCAGCGCCTCGATCGCGGCCATCCCGAAGCCCTCGTAGTCGGAGGTGACGAGGACCGCGCTGGCGGCGTTGATCCAGAGCGGCATCTGGTCGGGGTCGATCGAGCCGCCGGTGAGGAGGTCGGCGCCGCAGGCGGCGGCCAGCTCGGCGGCGCGGTCGTGGCGCTTCTCCGGCCGCGCCGGGTTGGCCGGAAAGAAGAGGAAGCGGCCGTCGGGGTCGAGGCCGAGCGCCCGCCGCGCCTCCGTCCGCGGCTGCGGCGTGAAGCGGCGCAGGTCCGGCCCGCAGGGTAGGACCGCGGAGCCGGGGACGGGAGGGAGGCCGGGCCGCCCGTCCTCGGGTTCGAACAGCGCCCGCGAGACGCCGGCGACGAGGTCGGCCCGCCAGGCGAGCCGGCGCGAGAGGTGCCCGACCAGGCGGTGGCGGACGTCGGTGCCGTGGAAGGTGACGAGCAGCGGGCGCGCGCCGGCCAGCCGCGCCACCCATCCCGCCAAGCCGTAGTGGGCGTGGACGAGGTCGAAGCGCTCCCGACCCAGCAGCGCCCGCAGCCGCCGCGTCGCCGGCAGGTACTCGCCGCGCCCCGGCGGGAAGGCGAAGAGGTCGACCTCGATCCCGCGCGCCCGCACCTCGTCGACCTGATCGCGGACCCAGCGCCCGCGCTGCGGGGCGGAGGCGTCCGGCATGAAGTTGGTGACGACGAGGACCCGCACCGGCGTCAGGGTAGTCGCGGCGGCGGCAGGCGATAGCTCGCGGGGGTTTTCGAGAGCCTGATCGGGTTGCGCGGGAGGCGGACGGGCGGACCGCCCTCGCGGGGGACCTCGACGATCGGGTCGAGGCCGAGCCGCTCGGCGAACTCGAAGGCGGCGCCGACGTCGTTGACCACCCCGGCGGGGACCCGGCGGGCGCGCAGCAGCTGCACCCACTCGGCGGCGGGACGGGTTGCGAGGGCCCGTTCGAGCAGGAGCTGGAGCTCGGCCCGGTTCTCGACCCGCGCCGGGTTGCGGGCGAAACGCTCGTCCCTCGCCAGGGCCGGCTCGCCGATCGTCTCGCAGAGCTCGCGGAACTGGCGGTCGTTGCCGACCGCCAGGACCAGCTCGCCCTCGGCGCAGCGCAGCAGTTCGTAGGGGGCGATGCTGGGATGGCGGTTGCCCATCCGGCCGGGAACGACGCCGGCGACGGTGTAGGCGGAGGACTGGTTGACGAGCCCGGCGAGGAGGGCGGAGAGGAGATCGACCTCGACCAGCTGCCCCTCGCCGCTCTCGCGGCGGTGCTCGAGCGCGGCGAGGATGCCGACCGCGGCGTAGAGCCCGGCGATCACGTCGACCAGGGCGACGCCGACCTTCAGCGGCTCGCCCTCGGGCTCGCCGGTGAGGCTCATCAGCCCGCCGAGCGCCTGGACCAGGAGGTCGTATCCCGGCAGCTCGGCGCCGGCGCCGGTACCGCCGAAGCCGGTAATCGAGCAGTAGACGAGGCCTGGGTCCTCGGCGCTGAGGCTCTCGTGGTCGAGCCCGAGCTTCGCCATCACCCCCGGCCGGAAGTTCTCGACGACGACGTCGCTCTCGCGCGCCAGCCGCCGCGCCTCGGCCAGGTCGTCGTCCTCCCCGAGGTCGAGGACGACGCTGCGCTTGTTGCGGTTGACCGCCTGGAAGTAGGTCGCCTCCCCCGCGGCGTCGTGGGGCGGCCCCCAGGAGCGGGTGTCGTCGCCGCCGCCGGGGCGCTCGACCTTCGTCACCTCGGCGCCGAGGTCGGCCAGGGTCATCGTCGCCAGCGGTCCGGCGAGCACCCGGGAGAAGTCGAGGATCCGCAGTCGTCCCAGCGCCGAGTCGGCCATTGGTTCACGATCCTAGGACCCGCAACCGCCACCCGAGCCGACATCGAGAACATTAAGGACGCCACATGTCATCCACCACCGCCGCGCCGCCGATCAAGCCAGCCGACTACCTCGCCCTCGATTCTCTCCTCTCCGACGAGGAGCGGGACATCCGCGACACCGTCCGCGCCTGGGTGCGCGACAAGGTGCTGCCGAACGTAGGAGAGTGGTTCGAGGAGGCGTCGGTGCCGGTCGGCGAGCTGGCGCCCGAACTCGGCAAGCTCGGCGTGCTGGGGATGCACCTGGAGGGCTACGGTTGCGCCGGCGCCAGCGGCACCGCCTACGGCCTCGCCTGCATGGAGCTGGAGGCGGGGGACAGCGGCATCCGCAGCCTCGTCTCGGTGCAGGGCTCGCTGGCGATGTACGCGATCTGGCGCTGGGGCTCGGAGGAGCAGAAACAAGCATGGCTGCCGCGGATGGCCGCGGGCGAGGCGATCGGTTGCTTCGGGCTGACCGAGCCCGACGCCGGCTCCGATCCCGGCTCGATGCGGACGCGGGCGCGGCGCGACGGCTCGGACTGGATCCTGCACGGGCAGAAGATGTGGATCACCAACGGCTCGGCGGCCGAGGTGGCGGTGGTCTGGGCGCAGACCGACGAGGGCGTCCGCGGCTTCCTCGTGCCGAAGGGGACCAGGGGGTTCACCACCCAGGACATACATAAGAAGCTCTCGCTGCGGGCCTCGGTCACCTCCGAGCTGCTGCTCGACGACGTGCGGCTGCCGGCCGACGCGGTGCTGCCGGAGGTGAGCTCGCTGAAAGGGCCGCTCTCCTGCCTGAACGAGGCGCGTTACGGGATCGTCTGGGGTGCGGCCGGGGCGGGCCGGGCCTGCTACGAAGCGGCGCTCGGGTACGCGCTCGAGCGGGTCCAGTTCGACCGCCCGATCGCCTCCTTCCAGATCCAGCAGCAGAAGCTGGCGGAGATGGTGTTGGAGGTGAACCGGGCGACCCTGGTGGCGATGCACCTGGGGCGGATGAAGGACGACGGCACGCTGCGGCCCGAGCACGTCAGCCTCGGCAAGCTCGGCAACGTCAACGGGGCCATGGAGGTGGCCCGCACCGCCCGCCAGGTCCTCGGTGCCAACGGCGTCACCCTCGAGTATCCGGTGATCCGGCACATGAACAACCTCGAGTCGGTGGTGACCTACGAGGGGACCGCCGACGTCCACGCGCTGGTGATCGGCGGCGCCGTCACGGGGATCCAGGCGTTCCGGTAGTACCCCGCGTTTCTCTTGAAAACTTCGTGGGTAGTTGACCGGCTACTAGGCGTCGGTCTGCCCCGAGGTAGGAGGAAAAATGGAGGCGAGCGGGAGTCCGTCTCTGGTTTTGGTGGAGCAGCACGAGGCACTGCGGGACGGGCTCGCGGTGCTCCTCGAACGGCGCGGCTTTTCCGTCCTCGGGCGCGCGACGACGGCGGCGGGCGGCGAGGAGGTGATTCGGGAGCAGCGCCCGGACCTTGCGGTGGTGGGGGTGGACCTGCCCGACGAGCGCGGAACCGAGCTGGTGCGGCGGATCAGCGGCAACGGCGTCGGCTCGAGGTGCGTCATCTACACGGGCCTGCGGGACCCGAACCTCCTGGAGGCCGCCTACCGCGCCGGGGCGCGGGGGCTGGTCGCCAAGCCGGCCGGGCTCTCGGTGCTGGTCGAGGCCCTGCGGGAGGTTTGGCGAGGAGGGCGCTACTTCGATCCCAGCTTCCGGCTCCAAGACGGGAGCGGCAGCGAGACGGTCAAGGCGCTGAGCAGCCGCGAGTCGGAGATCCTCGGCCTCCTCGCCGAGGGGCTGACGGGGGAGCAGATCGCCAAGCGGCTCGTCCTCTCGCCGGAGACCGTGCGGACCCACGTGCGCAACGCGATGGAAAAGCTCGGCGCCCAGACCCGAACCGCGGCCGTGGTCATGGCGCTCGAGCGGGGAGAGGTGCAGCGGCCCCAGGCTCGACGCGAATCCTGACCCCCTCAGCCGGCCACCCGCGCTGCCGCCTCCAGCCAGACCACCACGTTCGCCAGCAGGATCGCCACCTTCAGCCAGGCGGTGGGAAACGCCCCATGTACGGTCACGCACCGAGAATCGTCAGCGCCGCCTGATTATCGAATCCCCGGTTTGCGGTAACGCGGGGTATTCGAAGATCGCACTTCTTTTTCAAAGCGGCGCGTCAATCGGCACTTTCAGGTCTTGTTCCGTGCGTCCGAGCCGCTGAGCATCACCCTCTCAATCCACTTCTAGAAGGAGGCAATCGATGCTCTACGAGGCTTTCGGCTACCTGCACGCGCAGATCCATCGGCGGGTGCGGGAGATTCAGCGGCTGGCGGGGGAGACGGGGCAGGGGACGGTCGAGTACGTCGGCCTGATCCTGCTCGTCTCGCTCTTGATGGTCGGGATGGTGGCCGCAATGAAGGGTTTCAACGGCAAGCAGGGGACCGAGCTCGCCGACGTGATCGTCAACAAGATCAAGGAGGCGGTCGACAAAGTCGCCTTCAAATAGGCGCCCGCTCGCAAGACCGCGAGGAACCCGAAATATTCGGGTTTCTCGCGGTCTCGCGGAACCGGCGTGACACAGCGGCAGGCCGCCCCCGCATGAGAGACTCGCCCGATGCCAGCTTCACGCAGTTACGACAGGGCGCCGGCGGACATCCGGCCGGTGACGATCGATCCGGGGTTCGTGGAAAGCGCCGCCGGGTCGGCGCTGATCTCGATCGGGCGGACGCGGGTGATCTGCACGGCTTCGGTCCAGGAGCAGGTGCCGCGGTGGATGATGGGCAAGGGGAAAGGCTGGGTGACGGCCGAGTACGCGATGCTGCCCGCCTCTACCGGGGACCGGAAGCAGCGCGACATCTCGAAGGGAAAGCAGGACGGCCGCGGGGTCGAGATCCAGCGGCTGATCGGGCGCTCGCTGCGGGTCGTGGTCGACTTCCGGGCGATGGGCGAACGCAGCGTCTACGTCGACTGCGACGTGCTCGAAGCCGATGGCGGCACCCGCTGCGCGGCGATCACCGGCGGCTACGTCGCCCTGCGCCAGGCCTTCCAGAAGCTGGTCGACAAGAAAGCTTTGGCAGAGCTGCCGCTGACCGGCTCGATTGCCGCGGTCAGCGTCGGCATGGTCAACGGCCGTGCCCTCTGCGACCTCGACTACGGCGAGGACTCCAACGCCGAAGTCGACGCCAACGTGGTGATGACCGGCGATGGCGGCCTCGTCGAGGTGCAGGCGACGGCGGAGCGGACGCCGCTCTCGCGCGCCTCGCTCGACGAGCTGCTGGGCCTGGCCGAGAAGGGGATCGGCCGCCTGCGGGAGGTGCAGGAGCGGGCCGCTTCGTGAAGCGACGGAGGAGCAAGCCGTGATCCTCTCGACCCGCAACCCCCACAAGGTGAAGGAGATGGCGGAGCTGCTGCCCGGGATCGATCTGCAGCCGCTGCCCGACGGCGTCGAGCTGCCGCCGGAGACCGGGGACAGCTTCGAGGCCAACGCCCTGATCAAGGCCCGCGCCGCCCACGCGGCCACCGGGGAGGCGACGATCGCCGACGACTCCGGGATCGAAGCCGCCGACCTCGGCGGCGCCCCGGGGATCTACTCGGCCCGCTACGCCGGCGAAGGCGCCGGCGACGAGGCCAACCTCGAAAAACTCCTGCGCGAAGTGGACGCCGCCGAGGGCGAGCGACGCGCCGCCTACGTCTGTGCGATCGCCCTGATCGACGCCGGCGGTCACGAGTACGTCTTCGAGGCGCGCTGCGAGGGGACGCTGCTGCGCGAGACCCGCGGCAGCGGCGGCTTCGGCTACGACCCGGCGTTCGTCCCCGATGAGACGGGGCACAACGACGGCAGGACCATGGCCGAGCTGACCCCCGAGGAGAAGCACGCCGTCAGCCACCGCGGCAAGGCGGCGCGGATGCTCGCCCGCCACCTCGGTCTGGAGGCAGAGGCGGGGCCATGACCGGCAAGAGCCGGGCGGCGGCGCTATCGATCGCCTCCAACTCGGCCCTGATCGCGCTGAAGCTGGCCGCCGGAGCGATCACCGGCTCGATCGCGATCGTCACCGAGGCGATCCACTCGCTGATCGACCTCGTCGCCTCGGTGATCGCCTTCGTCTCGGTCCGCAAAGCCGACGAGCCGGCCGACGAGGAGCACCCCTACGGCCACGAGAAGGTGGAAAACCTGGCCTCGGCGATCGAGGGAATCCTGATCCTCGTCGGCGCCGGGGTGATCGTCTTCGAGGCGACCCACCGGCTCGTCGTCGGGTCGGAGGTCGATAGCCTCGGCATCGGTATCGCCGTGATGGGCTTCTCGGTGCTCGCCAACCTGCTCGTTTCCGGCTACCTCTCCCGGCAGGCCCGCAAGACCGACTCGCCGGCCCTGGAGGGGGACGCGGCCCATCTTCGCACCGACGCGATGACCTCCGCCGGCGTCCTCCTCGGACTCGGGATCGTCCAGGTCACCGGCATCGCCGCCTTCGACTCGATCACCGCGCTGATCGTCGCCGTCGCGATCGTCTGGGCCGGCCTGACCCTGGTCCGCCGCTCTTCCGGGGTGCTGATCGACGAAGCCCTGCCGGAGGTGGAGATGGACCGGATCGAGGCGGCGATCGCCACCGCCCGGACCGAGGAGGTCGCCGGCTACCACAAGCTGCGGGCGCGCCGCGCCGGCTCCCGCCGCCACATCGACTTCCACGTCCAGTACCGCTCCGGGACCAGCCTGGAGCGCGCCCACGAGCTCGCCCACGAGATGCGCGACTCGATCGAGTCCGAGATCCCCCAGGCCGAGGTGCTGATCCACGTCGAGCCGGAGACCTCGTTCCGCGAGCGCGAAGAGGGCCCCTACAGATCTGGTTAGGGCGGCGGCAGGAGGTTCACGCCCGCGGCCAGCCCGATCGCGACGAGCGTGATCGCGTAGCCGGTGTAGCCGCTGAAGGCGAAGAGGACGGCGGCGATCGCGCAGACGACCACGACCGTGATCCAGGAGGCTCGGGCGAGGGACACGGTCGGTATCTTCGCCGACATGCCCGACGCTGCCGCAGCCGCCGCCCCCAGCAGCGAGTCCGCGGAGGCGGCGCTGGCGTTCCTGGCCGAGATGTCGCCGGACCTGCGGGGGGCGGCGGTGCTGGGGCCCGGGGGCGAAGTCCTGGCCGCCACCGGCGGCGAGCCGGAGCGTTGGAGCGAGGACGCCGGCGCCCTGCTCGCCGCCGCCGATGCCGCCGAGGAAACCCGCGTCGAGCAGGTGCACATCGCCACCGAGCAGGGAGAGGTCTTCGCGATCCGCAACGAGGCACTGGCCGCCGTTGCCGTTACCGAGCGCTTTGCCCTCGCCTCGCTGATGCTGTTCGACCTGCGCTCGATGCTCCGCGAGCTTGGCAAGGAGAGCGGCTGATGCAGAAGCCCCACCGGATCCTGCTCGACCGCGTCTCCGCCTACGCCGACGAGGCCGCCGCCTTCATGCGCCGGCGCCGGGTCGCCCGGCGCCCCTTCGCGCGCCTCTACTACGCCGGCGGCCGCAGCGCCGACCATGCCGAGGACACGAGCGCCGGCGCCGAGCTCTTCGTCGCCGCCGGCCGCCTGATCGAGGTGGCCGGAAGGAAGAAGCCGCGCGGGTGAGCGAGCTGCTCGACCGCGACGTCGCCGCCCGGGTCCTCTCCCGCGCGCTCACCAACGGCGGCCGCTTCGCCGAGGTCTTCGCCGAACGCCGCCACGGCCAGGTGCTGGCGATCGACGAGTCGCGGATCGAGTCGGTCCAGTCGGGTGCCGAGGAGGGCGCCGGCGTCCGCGTGGTCGCGGGCGCGACCACCTACTTCGCCCACGTCGACGGGCTCGACCCCCACGACCTGGAGCGGGCCGCCGACGAAGCGGCGGCGGCGCTCGAGGGCGACCGCCGCGAGCCGCGGCCGCTGCAGGCGCGGGAGGTGACGCCGCTGCCGATCGAGCGCCGTCCCGAAGAGGTCCCGGCCGCGCAGAAGGCGGCGATGCTGCGCGAATTGGACGAGCGGGCCCGCGCCAAGGCCGCCGAGATCGCCCAGTTCACCGCCTCCTACGCCGAGGCGCGGCGCGAGGTCGCGATCGCCAACTCCGACGGCCTCTTCACCGGCGATGACCGCACCCGGGTGCGGATCGGGGCGCAGGCCGTTGCCCGCCGCGAGGGCTCGGTCGAGACCGGGGCAGAGACGCTCGGCGCCCACCGCGGCTACGAGCTGCTCGAAGACGACCCGGCCCGGATCGCCGGGCTGGCGGCGCAGAAGGCGCTGACCCTGCTCGACGCCGTCCCCGCCCCCTCCGGCTCGATGCCGGTGGTGGTCGGCGGCGGCTTCGGCGGCGTCCTCTTCCACGAGATGACCGGGCACGGGCTCGAGGCCGACCACATCCAGAAGGGCGCCAGCGTCTACGTCGGCAAGCTCGGCGAGCGGGTCGCCGAGCCGCTGCTGAACGCCTATGACGACGGCCGCCTGCCGGGCGAGTGGGGGAGCGATGCGGTCGACGACGAGGGCCGGCCGACGCAGAAGACGCTGGTGATCGAGGACGGCCGCGTCGCCTCCTATCTCTACGACCACCTCACCGCCGAGCGCGACGGCGTCGCCTCGACCGGCAACGGCCGTCGCGAGAGCTTCCGCCACCTGCCGATCCCGCGGATGACCAACACCTACATCGCCCCCGGCGAGGCGACCCCGGAGGAGATGATCGCCGAGGTCGAGAAGGGCTTCTACGCGGTCTCCTTCGGCGGCGGCCAGGTCGACCCGGCGACCGGCGACTTCGTCTTCGGCGTCAACGAGGGCTACCTGATCGAGGGCGGGAAGGTGACGAGCCCGTGTCGTGGCGCCACCCTGATCGGGAACTGCCTCGACGCGCTCGCCGCGATCGACGCGGTCGGCGACGACTTCTTCATGAAGACGGGGATGTGCGGGAAGGGCGGCCAGAAAGTCCCGGTCGGGACCGGCCAGGGCCACGTCCGCCTTCGCGCGCTCACGGTGGGAGGCACCGCGCGGTGAGCGACCTGAGCGCGGCGGCGCACCGCGCCGTCGAGGCGGCCACTGACGCCGGAGCCGGCGAGGCCGAGGCCTACGTCTCGCGCGAGGGCGGCCGCGAGGTGCGGGTCCACGGCGGCGAGGTCGAGAGCCTCACCGCGGCGGTCCAGACCGGCGTCGGCATCCGCGCCTGGAGCGGGCACCGCGTCGGCTACGCCTACGGCACCGACCTCTCCGAGGCGGGGGTGGCGGCGATGGCCGCCCGAGCTGCCGAAGCGGCCGAGGTCGCCGACGAGGACGAGTTCGCGGCGCCTCCGCAGCCGGCCGAGATCGAGGCGCTGCCCGGGCTCAACGACCCCTCGGTCGAGGAGTGGGAGGCCTCTCGCCTGGCCGAGCTGGCCCTGACCGTCGAGCGCACCGCGCTCGAGTCCGACCCGCGCCTGGTCGGAGTCGAGACGGCGGTCTACGCCGACGCTGCCGAGCAGGTGGCGATCGCCTCCTCGACCGGGGTCGCCGGCGAGTACGAGACCTCCACCTGCTACGCCTACCTGCAGGCGCTGGCGGAGGGCGAGGGGGCGCGCGAGACGGGCCTCGGCTTCGGTCTCGCCCGCGGGCCTCGCGGCCTCGACCCGGAGGCGATCGGCGCCGAAGGCGCCCGGCGGGCGCTGGGGATGATCGGCGCCGGCAAGCCCGGGTCCCGTGCCTGCCCGGTCGTGCTCGACCCCACCGTCGCCGCCAGCTTCGTCGGCCTCCTCGGCGGCGGCCTCAGCGCCAAGGCTGTACAGCGGGGCCGCTCGCCGCTGGCCGGCCGCCTGGGCGAGGAGGTCGCGTCCGAGGCCTTCGCCCTCCACGACGACGGCCGCGAGCCCGACGGGGCGGCCTCCGCTCCCTTCGACGGCGAGGGCGTGCCGCGCCGCCGCACCGCCCTGATCGAGGGCGGCCGCCTGCGCTCCTACCTCTACGACACCTATACCGCCAACCGCGAGGGCGAGAGCTCGACCGGCTCGGCCGCGCGCGGAAGCTACCGCTCGCTGCCCTCGGTCTCGACCTCGAACCTCGTCGTCGCCCCCGGCACCCAGTCCTTCGAGGAGCTGCTGGCGCAGGCGGAGGACGGCGTCTTCGTCGACGACGTCGCCGGCCTGCACTCCGGCGTCAACCCCGTCACCGGCGTCTTCTCGGTCGGCGCCTCGGGCCGGATGATCCGCGGCGGCCAGCTCGCCGAGCCGGTCCGCGAGTTCACGATCGCCGGCGAGCTGGTGGCGATGCTGGGGGCCGTCAGCGCCGCCGGAGCCGAGGCTCGCTGGGTCCCGTTCGGCGGCTCGGTCAGCACGCCGCCGCTGCTGATCGCCGAGATGGCGATCAGCGGCTCGTGACGTTCGGCTCTAGACCGCCGGTTCTTACGCCGTAGGCGCTGTTAGATTGCGCCGATCTTCAAACCCCGAGGAGGACAGACGACGTGACCAAGGCTGAGTTTCTCGACCAACTTGCCAGCGACGACCGGCTTGGCAGCAAAAAGGCCGCAAGCGACGCGGTGGATGCGGTTCTCGAGGCCATCTCCGGTGCCCTGAGCAAGGGCGAGGAGGTCGCCTTCACCGGCTTCGGCAAATTCCACGTCGCCGAGCGCGGCCCGCGCCAGGGCGTCAACCCCCGCACCGGCGAAAGGATCACGATCCCGGGCGGCAAGGTGCCCCGGTTCTCCGCTGGTTCGGCTCTGAAGAGCCAGGTCAAAGGCGGCTGACGCGCCCTGACCAGCTTCGCCGATCGGCTCGCGGCGCTCGTCGAGGAGCGCCGCAGCCAGATCTGCCTCGGCCTCGACCCCGACCCGGCCAAGCTGGCCGGCGTCGCCTCCTCACCGGCCGCTCCGGTCGGTGAGGAGGCGGGGCCGGGCGATCCGGGAGCGCCGGCCGCCGAGAAAGCGGCCGCCGCGGTCGCCGAGCACTGCCGCTCGCTGATCGAGCGGGCGGGGCCCGCCTGCGTGGCGGTGAAGCCCCAGCTCGCCTGCTTCGAGCGCCTCGGCGCTCCTGGCTGGGCGGCGCTGGAAGCAGCCTGCACGGCCGCTCGGGAAGCCGGGCTCCTCGTCGTCGCCGACGGCAAGCGCGGCGACGTCCCGGTCACCGCCTCCGCATATGCGCAGGCGCTGGTGGGAGAGACGCCGACCCCCTGGGGTGCCGTCTCCGGCCTCGGAGCCGACGCCTTCACCGCCAACCCGCTGCTGGGCCGCGACGCGCTGGAGCCGCTGGTCGCCGCCGCCGAGGCGGCGGGGGCGGGGATGTTCGCCCTCGTCCGCACCAGCAACCCCGGGGCCGCCGACCTCCAGGACCTGCCGGCGCCGGAGGCGCCGCTGCACGAGCGCCTCGCCGCCATCGTCGACGAGCTCTCCGGGCGCCTGCTCGGCGACTCCGGCCTGAGCGGGATGGGGGCGGTCGTCGGCGCCACCGAGCCGCAGCATTTCGCGCGCATGCGCGAGCTGATGCCCCGCTCCGTCTTCCTCATTCCGGGGGTCGGTGCGCAGGGAGGGCGACCCGAGCTGCTGGGGGCCGCCTTCGCAGCCGGGCGCGCCGCCGGCCTCGTCGCGGCCTCGCGCGGGATCGCCGCCGATCCGGACCCCGCCGCCGCCGCCGAGCGCCTGCGCGGCACCGTTTGGGAGATTTCGACCGCCTGACCAGGGGCGGCGCGACTACGATCAGGCCGCCTCAACCGAACCGCACCCTCGAACCCGCCAGTCCTCATGGAAAGACGCACCAGCAGCGCCGCCCGAATCGCCGCCGTCCTCGCCCTGATCGGGGCGCTGATCGCCATCGTCATCGCTGTTTCCGCGGCGATGAACGGCAGCAGCTCCAGCAGCGATCACCACGCCAAGCATCACCAGCAGAAGCAAACGCATCACCGCACCAGGGCCAAGACCTACACGGTGCAGACCGGGGACACGCTGACGGCGATCGCCCACAAGACCGGGGTGCCGGTCGCGGAAATCCTGGCGCTGAACCCCGAAGTGGACCCGCAGATCCTGATCGCCGGCCAGACGCTGAAGCTCAAATGAGGCGCTGGCGCCACGGCGCCGCGCTCCTGCTCGCGCTTTCGGGGTGCCTGCTGCTGCCCGCCCCCGGCGCGGCTGCAGCGCAGAAGAACCACCGGGCGGCGAACCCGCCGCCGCGGCTGGAATCGCGCTCCTGGGGGGTGATCGACGCCCGCAGCGGCGACGTCCTCGCCTCCCACGCGCTGAACGAGGCACTGCCGATCGCCAGCACGACGAAGCTGATGACCGCCTACGTGAGCATGAAAGACCTGCCGCTCGACAGGATCGTCCGTGCCCAGCCCTACGAACCCGAATACGGCGAGTCGCTGATGGGGCTGCGGACGGGGCAGCGGATCAGCGTCCGCGACCTCCTCTATGGCCTGATCCTGCGCAGCGGCAACGACGCCGCCCACACCCTGGCGATCGACGCCGCCGGTTCGGAAAAGCGCTTCGTCGCCCAGATGAACCGCTACGCGGCCGCCCTCGGGCTCTCCCATACCCACTACGCCAACCCGGTCGGGCTCGACGAGAAGGGCAACTACTCCTCGGCCGCCGACCTGATGACGCTCACCCGGCACCTGCTGGCCGAGCCGGCCTTCGCCAAGATCGCCGACTCCCGCAGCGCCGTCCTGCGCAGCGTCCACCCGCGGCGCCGGATCGAGTCGATCAACGAGCTGCTGGAAATGGCGCCCTGGGTGACCGGGGTGAAGACCGGTCACACCTTCGGCGCCGAGTACGTGCTCGTCGGCTCGGGGCAGAAGCACGGGATCGAGCTGATCTCGGCGGTGATCGGCGCCTGGACCGACGAAGAACGGTTCGACGGCAGCCTGGCGCTGCTCGAATGGGGTTTCTCCCGGTACCGGCACCGGCTGCCGGTCCGGGCCGGGCAGGAGCTTGCCGATCCCGAAATCCGCTACTCGGGCGGTCAGCTGCCGCTGCGGGCCGCGCGTAGCCTCGCGGTCGGCATCCGGCGCGGGGAGCGGCTCCAGGTGCAGGTGGACGCGCCGCACGAGGTCGAGGGGCCGCTGCGGCGGGGGGCGAGGCTGGGGCGCGCATCCGTCTACGTCGAGGGGCGCAGGGTCGGCAGCGTCGCCCTACGCGCCGGTCGCTCGGTGCCCAGGGCCAGCGCCTTCGACCGCGCCCGCGCCTTCCTCGCAGACAACCGGATACCTATCCTGGGCGGGGCGTTCGTGATACTCATGATCGCGGCCGTAGTGCGATACCGGGTGGTTCGGAGGAAGAGAGCGAGGAGAGAAGTCTGGTGATCGCCAAGTGATCCTGACCGTGACCCTGAACGCGGCGATCGACCGCACCGTCGCCGTGCCCAACTTCCGTCTCGGCCACCGCCACCGGGCGGTCGAGAGTCGCACCGTGGCCGGCGGCAAGGGCATCAACGTGGCCCGGGCGCTCAACCTGCTCGGCCGGCCGGTGATCGCGACCGGCTTCGTCGGCGGCCCGACCGGCCGGCGGGTGCTGGAACAGCTGCACGAGGAGTCGGTGCTGACCGACTTCATCCGCATCGCCGCGGAGACCAGGGTCAACCTCGCCGTGATCGACCCCACCTCCGGCGAGCAGACCGAGATCAACGAGCGCGGGCCGGCCGTCAGCCCGGAGGAGGTGCACAAGCTCTTCGAGCGGATCGCCTACCTGGCCGGGGGCACCCAGCTCTGCGTGCTCGCCGGTTCGGTTCCGCCCGGGGCGGGGGACGACCTCTACGCGCGCCTGGTCCAGGACCTCAGCCGCCGCGGCGTCCCGGTCGTCCTCGACGCCGAGGGGGAGGCGATGCTGGAGGGGGTGCGGGCCGGGGCCTCGATGGTGACCCCGAACGAGCGCGAGGCCGAGGAGCTGGTCGGGCAGGAGTTCGCCGATCGCAGCGATCTCGCCCAGGGCCTGCTCGAGCTGGTGCGGCTGGGGGCGAACGAGGCGGCGATCACTCGGCTCGACGGCTGCGTCGCCGCGGTCAGCGAAGGAAATTCGCGCAGGTTGCTGGAGGTTCACACCGAGCCGCTGGAGCCGGTCTCGACCGTCGGCTCGGGCGACGCCTTCCTCGCCGGCTACGTCGCCGCCCGCTACGAGGGCCGCTCAGCGGAGGAGTGCCTGGCCTACGGGGTGGCTTGCGGAGCCGAGTCGACGCAGCATTTCGGCGCCGGCACCGTCGACCGCAACCAGGTCGAGAGGCTGCTGGGCGAGGTCTCCGTCCACGATTTGGAGGTCCCCGCCGAAGTGTAGGCTGGGTGGCTCAACACCACGCCTCGGAGGACTAACTTGGAAATCGAAATCGGCCGCGGCAAGAAGGGTCGCCGCGCCTACGGATTCGACGACATCGCGATCGTTCCTTCCCGCCGGACCCGCGATCCCGACGACATCGACATCAGCTGGACGCTCGGGCCGTACCGCTTCGAGCTGCCGCTGGTGGCGAGCGCGATGGACGGGGTGGTAAGCCCCGAGACCGCCGTCCGGACCAACGAGCTCGGCGGTCTCGGCGTCCTCAACCTGGAGGGGATCTGGTCTCGCTTCGAGAACGCGGAGGAGAAGCTGGAGGCGATCGCCGCCGCCCCCAAGCACGAAGCGACGCGGCTGATGCAGCAGATCTACACCGAGCCTGTGAAGGCCGAGCTGATCGCCAGGCGGATCGAGGAAATCAAGGCCCGCGGCGCCGTCGTCTGCGGCTCGCTGACGCCGCAGAAAGTGCGCGAGTACTACGAGGTCGCCGTCGAGGCGGGGCTCGACATCCTCGTCATCCAGGGCACGGTGATCTCGGCCGAACACGTCTCTACCACGGTCGAGCCGCTGAACCTGAAGGAGTTCATCGCCGAGGTGCCGGTGCCGACGGTGGTCGGCGGCTGCGCCTCCTACTCGACCGGGCTGCACCTGATGCGGACCGGTGCGGTCGGCGTCCTCGTCGGGGTCGGCCCCGGCGCCGCCTGCACGACCCGCGGCGTGCTCGGGATCGGCGTTCCGCAGGCGACGGCGATCGCCGACGTCGCGGCCGCCCGCGCCCAGCACATGCTGGAGACCGGCGAGTACGTCAACGTGATCGCCGACGGCGGCATGCGGACCGGCGGCGACGTCTCCAAGGCGATCGCCTGCGGCGCCGACTCGGTGATGATCGGCTCGCCGCTGGCCCGCGCCAAGGAGGCCCCCGGCCGCGGCTTCCACTGGGGCATGGCGACCTTCCATCCCTCACTGCCGCGC
This sequence comes from Solirubrobacterales bacterium, assembly GCA_035712505.1. Classification (GTDB taxonomy): domain Bacteria; phylum Actinomycetota; class Thermoleophilia; order Solirubrobacterales; family 70-9; genus VAYN01. The sequence goes on along the minus strand of DASTAR010000097.1, from coordinate 7,902 downwards.
GGGACCCGCGTCTCCACCAAGCAGGACGGCACGCTGGAGGAGATCCTCCTCGGTCCGGCCAAGGAGAACGACGGCACCTTCAACCTGATGGGGGCGCTGAAAACCTCGATGGCCACCTGCGGCTACGAGGACATCCGCTCCTTCCAGCGGGCCGAGGTGATGGTCGCGCCGGCGCTGATGAGCGAGGGGAAGAAGCTGCAGAACGAGCAGCACGTGGGGATGGGTTCGAACGGGCGGGCTGCGGTGAGTACTGGGGTCGCCGTATCGGATGACTGAAGTTGCTCAGGGCGCTCGGCCGGCGGGTCCTGTCACGGCAGGGGACCCACCATCCCCTGCAACTGCGCAGGGGATGGTCCCCCCTACCGCGCCACCCACCGGAAGAGCGGTTGAGGAGGTTCTCGTCCTTGATTTCGGGGGGCAGTACTCGCAGTTGATCGCCCGTCGGATCCGGGAATGTGGGGTGTTTGCCGAGCTGCTGCCTGCGAATACCTCGATCGAGAAGATTCGGGAGCGGAAGCCGAAAGGGCTGGTGCTCTCCGGCGGCCCCGCTTCGGTCTACGAGCCGGGGGCGCCTAAATTCCCGACCCAATTGCTGGATCTGGACGTGCCGGTGCTGGGCATCTGCTACGGGATGCAGGCGATGGCGCTGGCGCTCGGCGGCCGGGTCGAGTCGGCCGAGACGGGCGAGTTCGGCCGCACCGACCTGGCCCTCACCGACGGCGGCGGCAAGCTGCTCGGCGGGCTGCCGGAGGAGCAGAGCTGCTGGATGAGCCACCGCGACGCGGTCTTCGAGGCGCCGGACGGTTTCACGGCCCTCGCCTCGAGCCCGAGCTCGCCGGTCGCCGCCTACGAGCTGCCGGACCGCGGCCTCTACGGCATCCAGTTCCATCCGGAGGTCGTCCACACGCCCTACGGGACCGAGATCCTCACCCGCTTTCTCCGCGACGTCGCCGGCTGCGAGGAGCAGTGGTCGCCGCAGTCGGTGATCGCCGAGCAGGTCGAGAAGATCCAGGCGCAGGTGGGGGAGGGCAAGGTGATCTGCGGCCTCTCCGGCGGCGTCGACTCCTCGGTCGCGGCACTGCTCGTCCACAGGGCGATCGGGGATCAGCTGACCTGCGTCTTCGTCGACCACGGCCTGATGCGGATGAACGAGGCCCAGCAGGTGGTCGAGGCCTTCAGCCAGTTCGGGATCCCGCTCGTCCACGTCGAAGCCGAAGAGCGCTTCCTCGCGAAGCTGGCCGGCAAAGACGACCCGGAGGAGAAGCGGAAGATCATCGGCGCCGAGTTCATCCGCGTCTTCGAGGAGGAGGCGGCGAAGCTCGAGGACGTCGACTACCTGGTCCAGGGCACCCTCTACTCCGACGTGATCGAGTCCGGTGGTTCCGACCACGCGGCGACGATCAAGTCCCACCACAACGTCGGCGGCCTCCCCGACGACCTCGAATTCGAGCTGGTCGAGCCGCTGCGGATGCTGTTCAAGGACGAGGTCCGTGCGGTCGGCGCCGAGCTCGGCCTGCCGGAGCGGATGGTCTGGCGCCAGCCGTTCCCCGGCCCCGGGCTGGGGATCCGGATCGTCGGCGGCGAGGTCACGAAAGAGCGGCTCGACATCCTCCGCGCTGCCGACGCGATCCTCCAGGAGGAGATCCGGGCCGCCGAGCTCTACCGCCAGCTCTGGCAGTCCTTCTGCGTCCTTCCGGTGGTCCGCTCGGTCGGCGTCCAGGGCGACGGCCGCACCTACGCCTACCCGATCGTGATCCGGGCCGTCACCTCCGACGACGCGATGACCGCTGACTGGGCGAGGCTGCCGTACGACCTGCTGGAGCGAGTCTCCAACCGGATCATCAACGAGATCCGCGACGTCAATCGCGTCGCCCTCGACATCTCCTCGAAGCCGCCGGCGACGATCGAGTGGGAGTAGGCGCGCACGGCTAGGCGGCCTCGAGCGAGCCCGCCGTCTCGAACGCCGCCTGCCCGACCACGGCCGAGACGCCGTTTCCGTCGTCGTTCTCGCCGAGCCGGTCCTGACTGCGCAGGTGCGCGGCAAGCATCAGCTTCGTCGCCTCTTCCATGATCGCGACGACCTCCTTCCAGCCCTCCTCGTCGAGGCAGAGGGGCATCCAGCGGAAGACCGTGTCGCTGCGGCCGTCGAGCGTTCCCGCCTGCAGGGCCGCGATCGCCTTGTCGAGAAAGGTCTGCAGGGTCGCGGCGGAGACGCCGCTGAGCAGGGAGGGGGGAACCTTGCGCCAGCCCGGATCGCCGACGAAGGCGCATGGGGTCGCCTTGTAGAAGTGCTCGATCGCGCCCCGGACCCGCCCGGTGTCGACGAGTTCGAGCGCCCCCAGCCGGTCGAGCTCACGGGTGTGGTAGGCGACGCCGCTCAGATCCGTCTCGAATTTCCCGGCGAGCGTGTTCGGGCTCGCCACGTGGTCGGTCAGGGCCTCGAGGATCCTGATCCTCAGCGGATGGGCAACCGATCTGACGAGCCTCGGGTCGATTGCTTCTGTGCGTGCTTCGGACATGGCGCGCTCCTTCGAGATCGGGGGCGATACGACGCTGTTCGTCGCTCCCGATAGATATAGACCATTTAATTGGTCTAATCCACAACACTTAATGTGGACACAAGATGCTGTGGCGCTCAGGCGCCCGCAATCCGGGTCACCCCGAAGATGAAGAGAAAGCCCAGGGCGGTCAAAGCCACCCGCACGGCCGACCCCTGAGCATGGGCCTCCGGCAGCAGATCGACCGCCCCGATGTAGAGGAAGATCCCGCAGTACACGCAGAGGGCATAGCCGAGGGTGTGGTCTGAGATCGAGGCCTGGGAGCCGACGATCGCGCCCGCCAGGGGGGCCAGCGCGTCGATCGCCAGCCATCTGACCGCAGCCTGCCGGTTGCCCGAGCGCCGCAGGACGTAGCTGACGGTGTTGAGCCCGTCGGCGAAGTCGTGGCTGATCACGGCCAGGAAGACGAGGAGGCCGGTGGCGGAGTCGATGCCGAAGGCCAGTCCGATTCCGAGCCCGTCGATGAAGCTGTGGGCCGAAAGGCCGGCGGCGCCGAGGATCCCCACCCGTTCTCCGCCCAGGGCCGCCACCGCCTCGTCGCGGTCGTGCAGGACCAGCAGCCGGGCGGCGAGGAAGAAGCCGAGGAATCCGGCGGCGACGAGCACGGTGGCGAGGTCTGTGTCCGGGACCGCGTCCAGGCCCTCGGGGAGGACGTCGAGCAAGGCGATCGCAACCACGACACCGCCGGTCAGCGCCAGCAGCGTCGGCAGGCGATCGGAGAACCGCAGCCCGATCCGTCCGCCGATCAGGGTCGCGACGACCGTAAGGCCGGCCAACGGGATCGCCAGTGCGGGCATCTCAGTTATCCCGCTCGCTGCAACGAGGGCAGACGCCGCGGAGGAGGACGTCGTGGGCGGCGATCTCGAAATCGGCGCGCTGGCCGATCCCTTCGATCGCCCGCTCCAGCTCGGCGTCCGAGAACGGGACCAGCCGTCCGCAGCGGACGCAGACCATGTGATGGTGATGACCGCCGGGCTCGTTGCGCTCGAAGGCGACGACCTCGCCGCCGACGTCGACCCGGTGGACCAGCTCGAGCTGCTCGAGCTGGTCCAGGGTCCGGTAGACGCTGGCCCGCCCGACGTTCGGCAGCCGCCGGTCGATCTCGAGCGCCGTGACCGCGCAGCTCTCGCCGCCGAGCAGCTCGATCACCTTCAACCGCGCCGCCCCGGCCCTGAAGCCGGCCTCGTTGAGACGCGACCTCGCTCTGTCCGCCCAGCTCACGCGAACACCCTACATGAAAATGAGACGCATTCTTATTTGTGCAGCGCACATTTTGGGCTCGTGGCCGGGTGGAGAGGGGGCGAATCAGCGAGCGCGGCGACTTATCCGTATATGTCACGGAAAACTCGCCATGCTCGGCGCGAGGAGCGCCTGTGGAAGCTGGCGGCAAGGCAGCACGGCGTCATATCCCGCAAGCAGATGCGCTTTTTAGGGATGTCTGACGAAATGATCGACCATGCGGTTTCGGTGGGACGCCTACACCGAGTCTTCCGGAACGCCTACGCCGTTGGGCACCCGCGCTCAGACGAGCGCAGCCGTGCGATGGCCGCCGTCCTCGCATGCGGCAAGGGAGCGGTTGTCTCCCACCGCACCGCTGCTGCCTTGCTCGGGCTCGTCGATAAGGGGCCGGTGGTGATCGACGTGATCGCACCCGGCACCCGCGGTCGGGCGATTGACGGCATCTACCTGCACCGCGTGCGCCCGCCGCGGCTCGAGGAGACCGGGACGTTCGACGGCATCCCCTGCACCAGCCCGGCGCGGACGCAGGTTGACCTCGCGGGCGTCGTGGGCGAATGGACGCTGCGGAGCGCCTTCGAGCGAGCGGCTCGGCTGGAAATGCTCGACCTCGCTGCAATCGAGGCCTCGATCGATCCGAGGCGCCGTGGGATGAAGGTGCTGCTGAAGCTGATCGACGAGTGGCGCGGGGCGGCGCCGTTGCTCGGCAAGCGCGGGAAGCTCAAGAGTCCGCTGGAGGCAAAGGTGCTGCCGCTGATCGTCCGCCGCGACCTCCCGCCTCCGCCCTTCAACGCACCTGTGCAGCTCGCCAACGGCCGGGTCGAGGTGGACTTCTCTGGCCGGACCACCGCTTCGTCCTGGAGGCCGACAGCCGTGACTTCCACGGCGCCGCTGTTGCCTTCGAGCGCGACCGCTGGCGTGACCGCGAACTGATGCGCGCCGGCTACTCGGTCCTCCGTGTCACGAGCCTCCAAGCGGAGCGCGAAGCCGACGCGATCGCCGCCACCGTGGCCACACGCCTCTCCACCGAGGGTCGCTCTATCACCCGGTCATGAGCCAACCCCCTCCCGGCGCCAATCCCCGTAGCCCCCAGCCGCTCCTGGCAGCCAAATCCCCCTCCTACAAGCTTGTGCGAGGTGGATTTGGCCGCCCCTGGCGGCTGGAACTACAAACGAGTGGCTGGAGCTTCAGACGAGCGGCCAGAACTACAAGGAGCCGCTAGAACATCCACTACGAATACGCGTCCCACTTCTGCAGATACGGAAGCGGGTCGAAGGGGGAGCCGCCCTCGTACCAGCCGGGCGCGCTCCACATCTCGAAGTGGAGGTGGCAGCCGACCGCGTCGCCGGTGTCGCCGACGATCCCGATCGGTTGGCCGGTGCGGACGGTTTCCCCGGTGTGGAGGGGAGATGGTTCGGCGAGGTGGGCGTACATGAAGTCGTCCGGGGTGCCGCGGCCGTCGATGACGACGTAGTTGCCGGCGTTTGCCTCGAAGCCCGCGTACTGGACGGTGCCGCCGCGGGCGGCGACGAGCGGGGTGCCGCAGGCCGCCATCACGTCCTGGCCCTGGTGGGTGTGGCCGTCGCGAGGAGCGCCGAAGCGGCCGGCGCCCATCCCGAATTCATGCGGACCGAGCACCGGGAAGGCGTAGCCGTAGAAGGCGAAGCCGAGGCTGAGCGTGGTCGAGGCGGTCGCCCTGCGCGCGGCCGGTCCGTCGGCGGTCGGCGACTGCGGGCTGATCCGGAAGCTGTAGCGGCCGTTGCGGGCGGGCCGGCCTTCGTCGGTGGTCCCGTCCCAGCGCACGTTGCTCGGCACGTTCGGCGCCACGTTTTCCCGGTAGAAGGTCCTGACGACGTCCCCGGCTGCGTCGACGACGTCTATCCGGAGGTCGTTTTCCGGCTGGCTGCTGCCGATCGTGAAGGTCAGCCTGGGGTAGCGGTAGCCGAAGTAGAAGGACTTGCGCGGGGTCGTTTCGGCAGTGAGAAGGGAGAGGGCGCCGGCGCTCGGGGCGCTGGCGGGGGTGCCGGACGGGCTGCCTTTGGCAGTCGGTGCCGCTCCAGGCGTCGCAGCGCCGCCGGTGGTCGCAGCGGAAGCCGCGGCGCTGAACGCCACCATGACCACAAGCGCCATGACCACCACCGCTATTCCGATGTTTCCGGCACCTGCCGACCGGACGAACCCAGTGCTGCTCAACCGCTAGCCCTCTCTTTCGGTCGCCTGCGGAGTTAGCTGACGGGCTCGCGCTGAAAGAGTCGCGCTACGGACGGTTTTCGTCCGATTCGCCCCTGAGACCTGCAAGGTCCCTGCGGGTCCTCCGCTCCCGCACAGTGGCCTGCACGGGATTCGGCTATCGCTCGGGCGGCAATATAGCCGACTATCCGGAGGCCCCCGCGCCCACGCGGGTTTCCGGATAGACGCCGAGATGGCTATCATCCCCCGGCCGCGTCGGTGAATCCGCGCGGTTTTTGCGCGATGAAGACCCGATGAAGACCTTCGTAGCCACTCCAGCCAACCGCCAGCGCGACTGGTACGTCGTCGACGCCGAGGGCAAGACCCTGGGACGCCTCGCGACGCAGATCGCCGACACCCTGCGGGGCAAGCGCAAGCCGCAGTACACGCCGCACGTCGACACCGGCGATTTCGTCGTCGTCGTCAACGCGGAGAAGATCCACGTCACCGGCGACAAGCTGGCGCAGAAGACCTACTACCGCCACAGCGGCTACCCCGGCGGGATCAAGTCGCGCACGCTTGGTGAGATGCTCGAGCGCAAGCCCGAGGAAGTGATCCGCAAGGCCGTGAAGGGGATGCTGCCGCGCAACCGCCTCGCCCGCCAGCAGCTGACCAAGCTGAAGGTGTACGCCGGGCCCGACCACCCGCACGCGGCGCAGCAGCCGAAACCGATGGAGACCGACTGAACTTGATGGAAGACGAGACGCAGAAACAGGACGAGACCCCGCAGGACGAAACTCCTCAGGACGAGGGCGCCGGGGCCGCGGGTGCTGCCGCCGCAGGGGACCCACCTCCTCCTGCAACTGCGCAGGAGGAGGCCCCCCCTACGACGTCACCCACGGCAGATGCCGCTGAGGAGGTGCCGTCCGAGGAGGGTGGAGATGAGGGGCCGTCCGAGGTCGTGGCCGAGGAGCCCGTGGCCGAGGAGGTGACCTCGCCGGAGCCCGATCAGGAGATCGAGGAGCCCGTCGCCGAGAAGCCCGGCGCCGAGGGGCCTGCCGAAGAGGCAGAGCCGGAGGAGAAGAAAAAAGACGTGATTCCGGGGGCCGACCTGGAGCCGATCCTGGTTGAGCCCGAGCAGCCGGAGCTGAGCGCGGAGGAGCGCGCTCGCCTGGAAGCCGAGGAAGAAGAGAAAGCCCGCCGCGAAGCCGAACTCGCCGCCGCCGAGGAAACCGACGCCGCGGCCGCCGGCCGGGCGCCGGCGAAGATGGAGAAAGGCGCCCGCTTCCTCGCCACCGGCAAACGCAAGAGCTCGATCGCCCGCGTCACCCTGCTTCCAGGCAACGGCACGATCACGATCAACAAGCGCGACCTCGAGGAGTTCTTCCCGCGGCCGCTGCACCAGACGATGGTCAAGCAGCCGCTCGTCGTCTCCGGATACGAGGGCAACGTCGACGTCCGCGTCCGCGTCCACGGCGGCGGCATCAGCGGCCAGGCCGGCGCGGTCCGCCACGGGGTCGCCCGCGCCCTGACCGAGATCGACGCCGAGCTTCGCGGCGACCTCAAGCGGCGCGGCTTCCTCACCCGCGACGCCCGGGTCAAGGAGCGGCGCAAGGCCGGTCTGAAGAAGGCCCGCAAGCGGCCGCAGTTCTCGAAGCGCTGATTTGGACGAGGTGAAGACCGCGCGCAGGCTTTTCGGAACCGACGGGGTCCGGGGAGCGGCCGGCACCTTCCTGACCGCCGAGCTGGCGGCCGCCCTCGGGCGGGCCGCCACCTGGTCGCTCGAGGCCGAGCGGCCGCAGGTCCTGATCGTCCGCGACACCCGCGAGTCGGGCCCGATGCTCGAGGCCGCGCTGGCGGCCGGCGTCGCCGCCGCGGGCGGCGACGCCATGCTCGCCGGGGTCCTGCCGACTCCCGCTGCGGCGATCCTCGTCAGGCG
>DASTAR010000096.1:0-3016 GCA_035712505.1 Solirubrobacterales bacterium | reverse complement strand
CATCCCGCCCATGTCCGGCATGCCGCCCGGCATGCCGCCGGCGCCGTTTTCCTCCGGCGGCTCGGCGATGATCGCCTCGGTCACGAGGATGTTCTTGGCGATCGAGGCCGCGTTCTGCAGCGCCGAGCGGGTGACCATCGTCGGGTCGATGACGCCCGCCTTGATCAGGTCGCCGTACTCGCCGTTGGCGGCGTTGAGGCCTTCGCCGTCCTTGAGGTCACGGACCTTGTTGACGACGACCGAGCCCTCCAGGCCGGAGTTCTCGGCGATCTGGCGCACCGGCTCCTCCAGCGAGCGATGGATGATCCGGGCACCGGTGACCTCGTCGGGATCGTCGGCGAGCTTCTCCGGGTCCAGACTGGCCTGGGCGTTCAGCAGGGCAACGCCGCCACCCGGCACGACACCCTCCTCGAGAGCGGCGCGGGTCGCCTGCAGCGCGTCCTCGACGCGGTGCTTTTTCTCCTTCATCTCGGTCTCGGTGGCAGCGCCGACCTTGACGACGGCAACGCCTCCGGCGAGCTTGGCCAGGCGCTCCTGGAGCTTCTCGCGATCGAAGTCGGAGTCGGTGTTCTCGATCTCCTGTTTGATCTGCTTGATCCGGCCTTTGATGTCGTCGGCGTCACCGGCGCCGTCGATGATCGTGGTCGTGTCCTTGGAGACGACCACGGTGCGAGCCTGGCCGAGCTGGGCGAGCTGGGTGTTCTCCAGTTTCAGGCCCATCTCCTCGGTGATGACCTCACCGCCGGTGAGGATCGCGATGTCCTCGAGCATCCGCTTGCGGCGGTCGCCGAAGCCCGGGGCTTTGACGGCCACACCGGTGACGGTGCCGCGGAGCTTGTTCACGACCAGGGTCGCGAGGCACTCGCCCTCGACGTCCTCGGCCACGATCAGCAGCGGTTTGCCCCCCTGCATCACCTGCTCGAGCACCGGCAGGATGTCCCGCACAGAGCCGATTTTCTGGTTGGCGATGAGGATGTAGGGATCCTCCAGCACCGCCTCCATGCGGTCCTGGTCGGTGACCATGTACGGCGAGATGTAGCCCTTGTCGAACTGCATCCCCTCGGTGAACTCGAGCTCCATCCCGAAGGTCTGGCCCTCCTCGACGTTCACGACGCCGTCTTTGCCGACTTTCTCGATCGCGTCGGCGATCACGTTGCCGATGTCGTCGTCACCGGCGGAGATGGCCGCGACGCGGGCGATCTGGTCTTTGCCGGCGACTTCCTTGCTCTGCTTGTTGCGGAGGTTGTCGACGACCTCCTCGACCGCCTTCTCGATCCCGCGGCGCAGGGCCAGCGGGTTGGCGCCGGCGGCGACGTTCTTCAGGCCCTGGCGGACGATCGTCTGGGCCAGCAGGGTGGCGGTGGTGGTGCCGTCACCGGCGACGTCGTTGGTCGCCGTGGCGACCTCGCGGACGAGCTGGGCGCCCTGGTTCTCGAAGACGTCCTCGACCTCGACCTCGCGGGCGATGGTGACGCCGTCGTTGGTGATCGTCGGCGCGCCGAACTTTTTGTCGAGCACGACGTAACGGCCCTTCGGGCCGAGGGTGACCTTGACGGCGTTGGCGACGGAATCGACGCCGGCCTGCAGGGCCCCCCTTGCATCCTCTGCGTACTTCAGCTCCTTGTGAGCCATTTCTTTCTGGTCCTCCTTGGTTGCGTAAGTCCGGTGGGAGAGCTAGGCGACCTTGGCGAGGACGTCCGACTCGCGCAGGACGAGCACCTCGTCGCCCTCGACGGTCACCTCGGTGCCGCCGTATTTGGAGTAGAGGACTTCGTCCCCCTCCGCGACGTCGAGCGCGCGGCGGCTGCCGTCCTCGTTGATCGCGCCGTCGCCGACGGCGATGACCTTGCCCTTCTGCGGCTTCTCTTTGGCGGTGTCGGGGAGGACGATCCCGCTCGCGGTCGTCTCCTCCTCCTCTACCGGCTTGACGATCAGCCGGTCCCCGAGGGGCTTCAGCTTCATCCGTGAACCTCCGTTATCGGTCAGTGATTTGGTGGGAAAGTCGAGAGTGCCGCTCCCAGAGCCAAATTCCTGGGTTCCTGCGGCGTTGGCACTCTCAGGGTTCGAGTGCCAAGAACGGAGAATAGCGAAGCTTCAGTCGCTCGCCAAGAGCCGGCAGCCCAGGAGGTGCGAGATCCCCTCGCCGCCGCGCCGCATCACCCAGTCGTGGTTCCACTCGAAGGCCGGGCGCAGCAGCGGGGCCAGCAGGTTCATCCAGGGCTTGGTGGTGCGCACGTTCCACTCGTAGAGGACGGCGGTCACCCCGCCCTGCTCGTAGAGCCGCCAGCGCCCCGTCCCTTCCAGCTCGCCGACCGCCCGCCCCTCCATCAGGGTCGGGTACTCGATCCGCGTCGTCGTCACCTCGAAGCAGACCCGGTAGGGCAGCAGGCTCTTCCAGACCATCCGCGAGACGCTGCCGAGCCCGTCCCCGTCGTCGCCGGGCCGCAGCTCGGTCGCCTCCTCGACCCCTCGCCACCAGCGCGGCCAGGACCCCTGGTCGTGGATCGCCTCCCAGACAGGCTCCCGCGGTGCATCCAGCAGCCAGGTGGTGAGGAACGCGTATTCCGCCATCGCGCCTAGCCTACGAGCACAGCGCGCCGCCGGTTCAGTTGTGACGCGGCGTCTCGCCGTTGCCCAGATGGGCGTGGGGCGGCTCGACGATCTGGGAGAAGCGGATGACCGTAACCGCGTCGTCGGCGTCGACCGGGCGGCTGTAGATCTGCTCGAGGAAGCGCAGCTCCTCCTCGAGGCGGCGGAACTCGGGGTTGTCGTGCTCGATGTCGCGCCGGCTGAGCTCGCCGGCCTTCTTAACCTCGACGTCGTCGATCACGGCGGTGAAGATCTTCTCCCGCGGGCTGTGGCGGAAGCCGACCGTGATCCAGACGACCTGGCCGCGCGCGTACTTGCGGGTCTTGTCGCCGAGCCGGATCGTCGCGGTCTTGCGGCCGCGCTTGAGCTGGTCGACGAACACCGGCGAGTAGAAGTTGAGGACGTAGAGCGCGCTGCCCATGGCCTC
>DASTAR010000095.1:0-16371 GCA_035712505.1 Solirubrobacterales bacterium | reverse complement strand
AGCAGCGCCCCGTAGGCGTCGGCCGGGCGCTCCTCCTGGCGCCGTTTCAGGCGCGTGGCGATGTCGATCTTCCCGACCCGCTCGATCAGCGCCCCCATGGTCGGGTCGGCGGCGGCAAGTGCTTTCCGCGCTTTCGCGCTCACCGTCCCGTCCACTGCGGGCGGCGCTTCTCGCCGAAGGCGCGGATGCCCTCGCGCAGGTCCTCGGAGGCGAAGCAGGACTCGCGCAGGGCGACCAGGCCCGCCTCCTGCTGCTCGGTCAGTTCCGGCGACGCGTTCAGCAGGTCGATCGCGTGCTTGTTGCCGCGCATCGAGAGCGGCGCGTTCGCCGCGACCGCCGCCGCCCATTCGACCGAGTAGCCCTCCAGCTCGGCGTCGGGGACGACCCAGTTGACCAGCCCCACCTGATCCGCCCGCTCGGCGTCGAGGTTGCGGCCGGTGAGGAAGAGCTCCTTCGTGTAGGGGAGCCCGATCGCGTCGAGGAACTTCCGCAGCCCGGTGTGGCCGTAGATCAGCCCCAGCTTCGCCGGCGGCATCCCCAGCTTGGCGCCGGCGGCGCAGATCCGCAGGTCGCAGGTGATCGCCAGCTCGAGGCCTCCGCCGAGGCAGTGGCCGTTGATCGCGGCGACGGTCGGCCAGGGGTGCTTGGCGATCGCCTCCATCGCCGCGTGGAAGGGGTGGGCGACCAGCGCCTCGGCGTCGCGCTCGAAGCTCTCGTCGGGGATCCCGGCGATGTCGTAGCCGGCGGAGAAGAGCGGCGGCGCCCCGGTGATGAGGACGCAGCGGTTCTCGATCCCGCGGTCGAGCTGGGGCAGGATTTCGGCGAGGCCGTCGAGGATCTCGTGGTCGAGCGCGTTGCGGCGCGCCGGGTTGGAGATCGTCAGCCGCGTGACCGCCTCGGCCGGCTGGTCGAGCAGGAGCTTGCCGCCCGCGAGCTGCTCCGCCACTACCGCTACTCCAGCACTACGAGGACGTCGCCTTCTGAGACCGACTGGCCCTCCTCGCAGCGGATCTCCCTGACGGTGCCGTCGTCTTCGGCCTCCACCGGGATCTCCATCTTCATCGACTCGAGGATGACGACGGTGTCGCCGTCGGACACCTCGTCGCCCACCGCGACCTCGATCTTCCAGACGTTGCCGGTGATGTGTGCCTCGATGTCTGCCATGGGCGGGGACAATAGCCCGTGGTGGCACCTGAACCGGGACCTGAACCGCCGGCGGGCGGATACGAGGGGCTGGCGGCGATCGTCGCCGCCCGCAACGAGGCCGACCGGGTGGGGGAGACGGTACGGGCGCTGCGGGGGGCCCTCCCCGGCGCACGGATCTGGGTCGCCGACGACGCCTCCGAAGACGGCACCGCCGAGGCGGCGATGCTGGCCGGGGCGGAGGTGGTGCGGCGGGGTCGTCCGCACGGCAAGGGGGGCAACGTGGGCGCCGCCGCCGAGGCGGCCCTGAGCGTCGAGCCGCCGCCGCGGCTCGTGCTCCTCTGCGACGGCGACCTCGGCGCTTCTGCGGCGCACTTGGCGGCGCTGGCGGCGGCGGTCGAGCGGGGCGAGTGCGACCTCGCGGTGGCCGCCTTCAGCCGGCGGGTCGGCGGCGGCTTCGGCTTCGCACTCGGATTCGCCCGCTGGACGATCCGGCGCCTCTGCGGCCTCGATACGCAGGCGCCGATCTCCGGCCAGCGCGCCCTCCGCGTCGATGCCCTGCGCGCGACGATCCCGTTCGCCAAGGGCTACGGGATGGAGATCGGGATGACCGTCGACGCCGTCCGCGCCGGCTACCGCCTGCGCGAGTACGAGCTGGACCTCGAGCACCGCGCCACCGGCAGGGACGTCAAGGGCTTCCTCCATCGCGCCGGGCAACTTCGTGACTTCGCTCGGGTGTCCCTGCTGCTACGGCGCGACTGAGGAGGTGCACACATATTTTCCAGTCCTGTGACCCACACGTGAATAGATGCCTCGTAGAGTGGCAATATGGAGGCGGTGAGGGACAAATGGACCGACGAGCGGCTGGACGATCTCAATGCGCGCATGGGCAAAGGCTTCGACCGCCTCGATAAAGACATACGGGAACTGCGTTCCGAGGTTGCGGGGGTCCGGGGGGAAATGAGCGATCGCTTCGAAGCGACCCATCGCCTGATCATCCAGGTCGGCGGTGGGCTTTTTGGGACGATGGCGATCGGCTTCGTCGGGCTGATCGTGACGATGGTCTTCACCCAGTCCTGAGCTACCTCCCCGACCGCGTTAGCCTGGATAGATGGTGAGGGTGAAGAGCGTGGTGGGGGTTGTTGCTCTTTCGGTGGGTTGCCTCCTCACCGGGTCGCTCGCCCACGCCGAGCTGGCCGAGCGGGGGAACCTCTTCGTCAAGTTCGACGGCGGGATCGCGCCGACTGCGTTGCCGCGGACGGTGCGGGCGCCGATCGCGGTGCGTGTTGACGGGACGGTGAGGGTGCTCTCCGGGGAACGGCCGCCGGCGCTGCGCCGCATCTCGATCGCCATCAACCGCGGCGGCGTCATCGACACGCGCGGGCTGCCGACCTGCCGGCGCTCGCAGATCGAACCGGCCACGTCCCAGCAGGCGCTGGAAGCCTGCGGCCCCGCGCTGGTCGGCGAAGGCCGCTACCTCGGCGCCCTGGCCCTGCCCGAACAGGACCGCTTCCCCCTCCAGGGGCGCGTCCTCGCCTTCAATGCGGTGATCAACGGGCAGCGGGCGATCCTCGCCCACGTCTACGGCAGCGATCCGGTGCCGAACAGCCGGATCATCGTCTTCCACATCCACCAGGCCCACGACGGAACTTTCGGAGCGACTCTCAGCGCCGCCCTGCCGGCCCGGCTCAACCACTCGGGCTACTTGAAGAAGATCAGCCTCGACCTGCGGCGGACCTTCGTCTACCGGGGGCAGAGGCGCAGCTACCTCAGCGCCGCCTGTTCGGCACCGGCCGGGTTCACCAGCGCCAGCTTCCCCTTCTCCAGGGTCTCGATGACCTTCGCCGACGGGCGCAGGCTCGCCTCGACCCTGATCCGCACCTGCAAGGTAGCCGCGTGATCCTCGCGATCGACCAGGGGACCACGGGGACGACCTGCCTCGTCTTCGACCGCGAAGGACGCGTCTGCGGTCGCTCCTACTCCGAGTTCGAGCAGTTCTTCCCGCGGCCGGGCTGGGTCGAGCATGACGCCACGGAGATCTGGGACGTGACCCGGCGGGTCGCCGGCGAGGCGCTCGACGACGCGGGCGCCCGGGGCTCCGACCTCGACGCGATCGGGATCACCAACCAGCGCGAGACGGTGGTCGCCTGGGACCCGCGGACGGGTGAGCCGGTGCACCGGGCGCTCGTCTGGCAGGACCGGCGGACGGCGGAGCGCTGCGACGAGCTGAAGGAGGCGGGGCACGAGCCGCTGGTGCGGGAGCGCACCGGCCTCACCATCGATCCCTACTTTTCCGCGACCAAGATCGAGTGGCTGCTCGACAACGCCGAGGGGGCCGACCGGGCGGTCTTCGGGACGATCGACTCGTGGCTCCTCTTCAAGCTGACCGGTCGCCACGTCACCGACTACACGAACGCCTCCCGGACGATGCTGTTCGACATCCGCAAGCTGGCCTGGGACGAGGAGCTCTGCGCGCTGCTGGGAGTCGATCCGGCGCGGCTGCCGGAGCCGCTGCCCTCCTCGTGCGTCTTCGGGACGACCGGAGAGTTCGGCGGTGCGGTGCCGGTGGCGGGGGTGGCGGGGGACCAGCAGGCCGCCCTCTTCGGCCAGGCCTGCCATCACCGGGGGATGGCGAAGAACACCTACGGCACCGGCAGCTTCGTCCTTCTCAACAGCGGTCCCGAGCCGCCACCGGTCCCCGACGGCCTGCTGGCGACCGTCGCCTGCGGAGTCGACGGCAAGGCCGTCTACGCCCTGGAGGCATCCATCTTCGTCACCGGTGCGGCCGTGCAGTGGCTGCGCGACGGGCTCGGGATCATCGATCAGGCGGCCGAGACGGAAGCGCTGGCGGCTTCGCTCGAGTCCAACGACGGCGTCTACTTCGTCCCGGCCCTGACCGGGCTCGGCTCGCCGTACTGGGACCCCTACGCGCGGGGCACGATCGTCGGCCTCACCCGCGGCAGCGGCAGGGCCCACCTGGCGCGAGCGGCGCTGGAGGCGATCGCCTACGAGACCGTCGACGCGGTGCGGGCGCAGGAGGCGGCCTGCGGCGAGCGGCTCAAGCTGCTGCGGGCCGACGGCGGCGCCACCGCCAACCGCTGGCTGATGCAGTTCCAGGCCGACGTGCTGGGGGCGCCGGTCTCGGTCCCGGAGATCGCCGAGACGACCGCGCTCGGCGCCGCCTACCTGGCCGGGATCGCCACCGGCGCCTGGACCCTCGAGCAGGTGGGGGAGATGTGGCGCGAGGCGGACCGCTACGAGCCGCGGATGGAGGAGGCGGAGCGGCAGCGTTTGCTGGTGGACTGGCAGAGGGCGATCGAGCGCTCCCGCGGCTGGGCGTAACCCGCGGCTGAGGGCCGGGTAGGCACAGTCACGGCGACCACCCGCCGCTCGAGTCATGGCCGAGATGAAGCCACAGGTCTACAGGGACCCGCGCCCGGCGGAGTACTTCACCCAGTTCCACGAGGCGGCGCGGAAGGGCGTCGGCTGGACCTACACCCTCGCCCGCGTCGTCCTCACGCTGCCGACGATCCTGCTCTTCCGGTTGCGAGCGATCGGGGTCGAGAACGTGCCGAGGCGGGGGCCGCTCGTCCTCGCTCCCAACCACTTCAGCCAGATGGACCACTTCTTCGCCGGCGTCTACCTGCGCCGGAAGATCCGCTTCATGGCCAAATCCCAGCTCTTCGGCCCGCCCCTACTCACCTACATCTACAAGCACGGCGGGGTCTTCCCCGTCCGCCGCGGCCACCACGACGAGGTGGCGATGGAAACCGCGCGCATCCTCGTCGACCAGGGGGAGATGCTGCTCGTCTACGCCGAGGGCGGTCGCTCCCGCTCCGGCCGGCTGGGGGAGCCGAAACCCGGAATCGGCCGCATCGCCCTGGAAACGGGCGTGCCGATCGTCCCCGTCTGCATCCACGGCTCCGAGCGCGCCCGCCAGTGGAAGCGGCTGCGCTTTCCCCGGGTCACGGTCCAGTTCGGCGAGCCCCTCACCTTCCCCGTCGAGGAGGCGCCGAGCCGCGAGCGTCAACTGGAGGTCGCGACCGAGGTCTTCGCACGCGTGCGCGAGATGTACGAGGGGTTCGCGGAGGCGGATCGCCCCGCCTACTCGTAGCGCTGCTCGACCCGGCCGTAGAAGTCCGGATCGTGGCCCGGGGTGATGATCGCCTCGGGGAACTGGCGGTGGAAAAGGCGCAGCTCCTGCAGCGAGCGCCGATAGTTGTGAGCGTCCTGGGGGCGCGGCGGGCCCGGCTCGGATCCGTCGAGCTGGGCGAGCAGGTAGACGCAGTCGCCGCCGATCACGAAGTCGCGCTCGGCGAGCCGGCAGACCACCGACGTGTGGCCGGCGCTGTGACCGGGGGTGAAGGCGAGGCGGATCGAGCCGTCGCCGAAGAGGTCGAAGGTGCGGCCGAAGCCGGCGTAGGAGGAGATGTTGGCGCGGTCGAAGTCGACGGTGCGGTACTCGAAGGCGTAGTCGAAATGGGCGCGGCGGTAGCCGTTCGCCAGCGGATTCGGGCCGTGTGCGGCCGCCTGCCACTCGGTCTCGCTGACGACGAAGGTCGAGGTGGGGAACTCCGAGATCGCCGAGGTGTGGTCGAGGTGGAGGTGGGTCATCACGACGACCGGGACCTGGGCCGGCTCGATGCCCCGCTTGCGCAGCTGCGAGGGCACGTCTTCGCCCGGCGCCAGGGTGATCTTGGCGAAGCGCGTGGCGAGCGAGCCGAAGTTCTCGGCCGGGTCGGTGGCGATCGAGGGGTGAAGGCCGGTGTCGACGAGGATCGCGCCGGCGCTGGGGTGGCGGATCAGGAAGGCCGGTACCGGCACCGCGACCGCGTCCGCGTTGGTGAGGAGCGCGCGCAGGAGCCTGGCGCTCAGCATCCGGCCGCCGGGGCTGACCATCATCGCCCGCGGCCATTCGACGTGCCCGGCGATCAGGGGTTCGACGGAAACAGAGGCGCCGCCGGTGCCGCCGGCCAGCGGCTCGTGCAGCGGGTGTGGCTCGACGCTTACGCTCATCGCAGAGGGGATTCTTGCGGCTCGGTGCGCCTATAGGCTTCGTCGCCGATGGCTGAAAGCGAGCGTTCGCGGGTGTTCAGGGACGGCCTGCTCGAGGGGCAGGTCTGCGCCGTCTCCGGCGCCGGCAGCGGCCTGGGACGGGAGACGGCGCTGGAGCTGGCGCGTCTCGGCGCCTCCGTGGTCGCCTGCGGGCGGCGCGAGGAGCCGCTGGCCGAGACGGCGGCGCTGGCGGCGGGGTTGCCGGGGTCGTTCGAGCACGAGGCGCTCGACATTCGCGAGGAGGAGCCGGTCGGCCGCTTCTTCGACGGCTTGTTGGAGCGCCACGGTCGCCTCGACGTCCTCGTCAACAACGCCGGCGGCCAGTTCCTCAGCCCCGCCGAGGCGATCAGCCCGAAAGGCTTCCGCACCGTGATCGACCTCAACGTCAACGGCACCTGGCTGATGACCCACGCCGCGGCGACCAAGGCCTTCATCCCGCAGGGCGAGGGCAAGGTCCTGAGCGTCACCCTCTCCCCGCACAACGGGATGCCGGGGATGGTCCATTCCGGCGCCGCCCGCGCCGCGGTCGAGAACATGATGCGGACGCTGGCGGTCGAGTGGGCGCGGTTCGGGGTCAAGACCGTCGCCCTTGCCGCCGGCCAGTTCGCGACCGAGACGCTGCTGACCAAGTATCCGCAGGTCGTCGTCGACAATCTCGAGCGCTCGATCCCGGTCGGCCGCGCCGGCCGCCCGGAGGAGATGGCCTGGCTCGTCGCGTATCTCGCCTCGCCAGCGGGGGACTTCTACTCGGGGACGACGATCACGATCGACGGCGCCCGCGACAACTGGACCGGCCCTTGGCCGCCCGAGGCGATCGCCACCGACCAGGGCACCCCGGTGGCAGAGGAACGTCGTTCGAAGTGACAAGTGGAGAGTTAACCTCGCTATAGGTAGGCTAACTCTCCAGTAGCTAGCGGGGCTCTAGGACCACCAGCGGGATCTCGCGCTCAGCGCGGGCTTTGTAGTCCTCGTAGGGGCGGTAGATCGATACCGCCTTGGCCCAGAGGCGCTCGCGCTCGTCAGGCCGCGCCTCCCGCGCATGGACCGGCCGGTGCTCGCTGTCGATCTGCACGGTGGTGTCCGGGTTCGCCATCAGGTTGTGGAACCAGGCCTGGTGTTTCTTGTAGCCGCCCTTGGAGGCGATGACGACGACGTTCTCGTCGTCCTCGATGTACTGCAGCGGCGAGGTGCGCTGGATGCCGCTCTTGGCGCCGACGTGGTCGAGCAACAGCATTCGCCCTCGCAGCCCTGGGATCTTGTGACCGAGGCGTCCACCCGTCCTCCGGTAGAGGAACGTGTGGACGCCCATGGCGCGGCGGAGGACCGGCCAGGTCCGCGCCGCCAGGTCGAGGTAGCGCGGCGGGCGCCGCGCCCCGGTGTTGCTCAGGTGTACATCCCTCCGAACATCCCACCCGTCACATTGAGGACCTGGCCGTGCATGTAGTTGGCCAGCGGCGAGCTGAGGAAGAGGACCGGGCCGGAGGCCTCCTCGGGGGTTGCCGGGCGGCCGAGCGGGATGATCGCCGAGGCCATCGCCCGCATCTGCTCGGGGATCCCGAGCTCGATCTTCTCGCCGCTCGGGGCGGTCATCTCTTCGCCGGCCTCTTTGGCGCCGGTGAGGCGGGTTTCGACGAAGCCGAAGGCGACCGCGTTGACGTTGATCTTGAACTGGCCCCACTCCTTGGCCAGCGTTTTCGTCAGCCCGACGACGCCCATCTTCGCGGCCGAGTAGTTGACCTGGCCGGCGTTGCCCATCATCCCCGAGGTCGAGGAGACGTTGACGATCTTGCGGAATACCTCTTTGCCCTCGCCGCGCTCGGCCTTCGCCGCCTCGCGCCAGGTCGGAGCGAGCGCCCGGGCGACCCGGAAGGGGACGATCGTGTGGATGTCGAGCATCGCCTGGAACTGCTCGTCGGTCATCTTGTGGGCGACTCCGTCCCAGGTGTAGCCGGCGTTGTTGACGACGATGTCGACCGAGCCGAAGGCGTCGTTGGCGGCCTTGACCAGGTCGTCGGCCGCACCGGTCTTGGTCAGGTCGCCGGCGAAGACCGCCGTCTCGCCGTCGATCTCGCCCGCCGTCTGCTCGGCGACGTCGGCGTCGAGGTCGTTGATCAGCACCTTCGCGCCCTCACTGACGAACAGCTCCGCGGTGGCCCGGCCGATGCCGCGCGCCGAACCGGTGACGATCGCCGCTTTCCCATCCAGAAGTCCCATTGCTCCGCCTCTCCTTCGATTCGTAGAAGTCGGGCGGGGAGGCTATCGGGAAGCGGGCGGTCCTGGTTGACCGGCCAGTCGGGCGCGGGCCCGCTCAGCCGAGGCGGATGCCGCCGTCCCCGGTCACGGTCCAGTGCGGGTTGTGGGCCACCTCCCACGGGTGCCCCTCGGGGTCGACGAAGATGCCGCTGTAGCCGCCCCAGAAAGTCTCCCCGGGCTCGCGGCCGATGGTTGCGCCGGCCGCGCGCGCCTCCTCGATCACGGCGTCGACCTCAGCCGCCGAGCCGAAGTTGAGCGCGAGGGCGACGCCGCCCCAGCCGCCGCCGTCCGCGACGGCGCTGTCCTCCGCCAGGCGGGACCGGTCCCAGAGGGCCAGGACCATCTCGCCCGCCGCGAAGAAGACGACGTCGTCCTCGGGCGCGGCGTTCGTGGTCCAGCCGAGCGCTTCGTAGAAGCGCCGGGCGCGGGTGAGGTCCCGGGTCCCCAGGGTGATGAGGTTCACGCGCTGCTTCATCCCGCCTCCGTGATCTCGCCGCGGCGCTGCAAATAGGCGTCGAGCGCCTCGGTCTTGTGCGTGTCCTCGTAGACCTCGTAGGCGCGCATCTTGCCCCAGGCCAGGTGGCCCCAGATGACGTACCGGTTGTCGTAGACCCGCCCCTCCTCGGGGTCGTCGAGGTGGATGTGGCCCCGCACGCAGATCGTCTGCTTCCAGGGGAAGCCCTCGAGGACGACCTCGTCGGGGTAGATCTGCAGTCCCAGCGAGGCGAAGCGCTCGAGCCACCGCGTCAGCTCCTGTTTGTCGGCGGCGCCGGGCGCGAAGGAGCTCTCGCCGGGAAAGGTGAAGCGGACGTCCTCGGCGTACAAGCGCACGGTGGGGGAGGGATCGCCTTCCCTCAACCTCCGCATGTTGTGGGCGATCAGCCTGCCTGCGAGCCACGAGAGCATCAGCGCCTCCTTGCGTTGGTGTGGCTCCAACGTAGCGCGGTTCCCGCCACCCGGAGACCTCCGCCGCGCCTTCTGTGGCGAATGCACGATGCGACACCTTGTCCAGTTCGGCAAAATCGAGGCCAATGACAGTTCTCGTCGCCTACGCCTCGAAACGCGGCTCCACGGCGGAGATCGCCGAGACGATCGCCGCGACCCTGCGGCGCGAAGGCCTGGGTGTCTGTCTCGAGAAGGTCGAGGACGTGGAGAGCCTGGATCGCTACGACGCGATCATCATCGGCAGCGCCGTCTACATGAAGCGCTGGCGCGGCGACGCCCGCCACTTCCTCAAGAAGCACCGCAAGGCCCTCCGCCACATCCCCTTCTGGGTCTTCAGCTCGGGCCCCGTGGGCGATCCCGCCAACGACAACCCAGAGTGGGCCGAGCCCCCCAAAATCGCCGCCAAGGTCGAGGAGCTGGGGGGTAGGGAGCACGTCGTCTTCGGCGGCCGCCTGCCCTCGGAGCCGAAGAACTTCATGGAGAAGGCGATGGTCGAGGGCACGCCGCGGGAGTTCCGCGACCGTCGCGACTGGACTCAGATCCGCGAGTGGGCGCATTCGATCGCGAACGCCCTGGTCGCGGTTCCTTCCTGAGGGCGGGCTCCGCGACCAAATAGATCGATTTTCCCTCCTAAAGAGGCAAAAGCTTGCATGTGATCTTCAGGTTTCGGTTTTGTTAGCCGATACACATGCTTAATATGCCTCCGATGCGATTCCGCCCCGGCCGCAGGCTGCTGGTCGGCGTCCTCGCGGTAGCGGTCCTCCTGGCCCTGCCGGCCGCCGCCACGTCTGTCTCCAAAATCGTCATCTTCGGCTCCCACAAGGGGTCGACGCTCCGGCTGCACCCGCGCGGCCGCAACAAGCTCGTGGTCAAAGGGAACATGGCTCGCCGCCACCCGCGCGGATGCCACTTCACCCGGGGCCACCGGAAGGCCGTCTGCTCGCTGCGCGGGGTCGGGGCGATCGAAGTGAAGATGGGGCCGAAGGGTGACCTGGTCAAGGTGTCGAAGACCCTGCCGCGGCCGCTGGTCGTGCATCTCGGCCGCGGCTCGGACAAGTTCGTCGGAAAAGGCGAGCGGGACATCTGCTTCTCGGAAGGCTCGCGCCGCAACCGCTGCATCGGCGGCGGCAACAACGACGTCTGCATCACCGGCAACCGCAACAGCGACTGCGTCGGCGGCGGCGGCAACGACTTCTGCCGCCACGGCGCCGGCAGCGACGGCTGCTGGGGCGGCCGCGGCAGCGACATCTGCATCATGGGCCCGGGCCAGGACGGCTGCCACGGCGGCCCCGGCAACGATCGCCTCTACGGCGGCGCCGCCGCCGACCAGCTCTACGGCGGCCCCGGCTACGACTACTGCAACGGCCAGCGCGGCTGGGGCAAGGACCACAACTGCAACACCGGTCCGCGGCGCTGACCTCCTACCCTGCCTAGGTGCCCCTAGCCCTAGGCCGTCACCTCCTCTTCCGCGAGATCTCGAAAGGCGGCTGGCTGGCGATCGCCTTGGTCGTTGCAATCGTTCTGCTCGTGATCTACTGGCCGCGAATCGCGGCCTGGGTCGAGCGGCGGTGGTTCAGGCATTGAGTCACAGCGGGCTAGCCAAATATGCGGACTCTCGAAAGTAGGGTTGCTCCCACGACCGTAAATCCGATCGCTCCCACTACGGCGGATATGGATAAACCAACGACCGACGGGTTTTCAGCTACAGCGATCTGCAGAAAGGTTCCCGTTCCAGCACCGGCAAATATGTCCCCACGGCCTCCAACCAGGCTTTCCTGGAAGCCGCAGTTCGAACTGCCCTGTCTGCTCGTTCGAGATCAGACGCCGAGACCACGTCGGCTTGGTTTCTATTGGCCAGCCGAATTGCCTCTCCACTTGTTGCTTTTCTAAGGTGGTGAGGCTGGCGGATACTGGCTTCTCCCTTCGCGATTTCGCCCTTTCTCTCAGGTAGGCAACCAAGGCTATTGCGGAGCCGAGCGCAATCGATGCTGCCGTAGCGATGAACGCTGCTACTAAGTAGGCCCCATTACCAAGCCGTGGCGTTGCCGTGGTGAGGGCTGCGACTATTGCCGCGAGAGTCGCCACTGACGACACGACGCCGATGACCGCACCAAGAAAATCAGAGGTACGCTCCGAGCTCACTACCAGGCGTGCGGTTAGTTCACCGACCGTTCCCTTGCTATTTGATTCCCTAGACCTTCGGGCCTGCCTCATCCGGACAGTCTAACTCTGACCAATTGACTTTTAATTGTTAGAGGCCCATCGTCTTGCCGATGATCTCTTTCATGATCTCGTCGGTGCCGCCGCCGATGGGGCCTAGGCGGGCGTCGCGAACTGCTCGCTCGATGCCGTACTCGCGCATGTAGCCGTAGCCGCCGTGGATCTGGAGGGACTGGTCGGCTATTTCCAGGACGGCGCGCTGGGTCAGGAGCTTGGCCATCGAGACCTCCTGGATGCAGTCCTGGCCTTCGTGGAAAAGGCGGAGGGCGTTGTAGGTTAGGGCGCGGCTGGTCTCGGCTAGCGTGGCCATCTCGGCTACCTGGTGCCTTATCACCTGGAACTTGCCGATGGGGCGGCCGAAGGCTTCGCGGTCCAAGGCGTAGGCGACGGTGATCTCTATCAGGCGCTGCATCGCTCCCACGGCGCCGATCGCCATCAGCAGCCGCTCCCAGGCGAAGTTGGCCATGATCAGCCTGAAGCCGCCGTTCTCCTCTCCCAGCAGGTTCTCGGCCGGGACCTCGACGTCGCTGAAGGAGATTTCTCCCGTGTCCGAGGAGTGCCAGCCCATCTTCTCCAGCTTGCGGCTGACCTCGTAACCGGGCATCTCACGCTCGAGGACGAGGAAGGAGATGCCACCGTGGCCGCCCTCCTCGCTGGTTTTGCAGGCGCAGACGAGGAAGTCGGCGCGGACGCCGTTGGTGATGAAGGTCTTGGCGCCGTTGACGACGTAGGTGTCGCCGTGGCGCTTGGCGGTGGTGGCCAGGGAGGCGACGTCGGAGCCGGCGCCGGGCTCGGTGATCCCGAGGGCGCCGATCTTCTCGCCGGCGATCCCGGCCGGCAACCACCGTTGCTTCTGCTCCTCGGTTCCGAACTTGAAGATCGGCGGCATCGCGATCGAGGTGTGGGCGTTGAGGCCGGCGGCGACGCCGCCGGAGCCGCCGGAGCGGGCCAGCTCCTCGACCCAGACCGCGTCGTGCAGGTGCGTCCCGCCCTGGCCGCCGAGCTCCTCGGGGAACTTGAGGCCGAGGAAGCCGAGCTCGGCGCAGCGGCCGAACAGCTCGCGGGGAAATTCCCGCGCCGCCTCCCACTCGTCGACGTTCGGCGCGATCTCTTTCTGGACGAAGCGGGCAACGGTCTGCCGCAGCTCCTCGTGCTCCTCGCCGAAGGGCGGCAGGGTCGCCCGGGCACCCGTGTCCTTGACGACGGTCATCCCCGGTCGGTGACGTCGTCCTCGACCGCCCACGCCGGCGCCTGCCAATCCGCGAGCATCTTGTAGCCGCGACCCTCGTGGTCGAAGCCGAGCAGGTCGCCCTGCGGGTTCTTCCTGCCGCCGTGGTGGTAGGCGCGGACCTCGGCGATCATGCCGTCGCGGATCAGGAAGAACTCGGCGCCGCGGTCGAGCCGCCGCTCGTCCTTCTCGGGGTCGCGCCAGGTCATCGTCCACTCGATCGCCACCTGATCGCCCTGCTCGACCAGGTTCTCGATGAACCACTGCGCGTCGATCTGCTCGACCCCGAAGGCGGCGTAGCGTCCGATCGTCTCGGCGCCCTCGTGCGGGCCGAGGCGCGTGTAGTAGTGGACCGCGTCCTCGGTGAAGTGCGCCGAGACCGCCTCGGCGCTCCCCTTGTTCAGGTCCTCGTAGTAGGCGCGAACGCGTTCGGTTCCGGTCATGGCAGTTCCGGTGCGCCTTATCCGGATATGTCCCGGAAAAGGCGCACCACTTGGCCTACAGCCCGTAGCTCCGCCCGATCACGTCGAGCATCACCTCGTCGGTGCCGGCGCCGATGCGGTTGAGGCGGACGTCGCGGTAGGCGCGCTCGATCTCGTACTCCTTCATGTAGCCGTAGCCGCCGAGGATCTGGACGCACTCGTCAGCCACCTCGCAGGCGATGCGGGAGGCGTAGAGCTTGGCCATCGTGATCTCGCGCACCGGGTACTCGCCGTTGCCGAAGCGCCAGGCGGTCGCGTAGGTGAACTGCTTGGCGGCCTCGATCTTCGTCGCCATCTCGGCGAACTTGTGGCGGATCGCCTGGAACTTGCCGATCGGCCGGCCGAAGGCTTCGCGCTCCTTCGCGTACTCGAGCGTCTTCTCCATCATCCGCTCCGCCCCCGCGTGGCAGCCGGCTGCTGCCACCAGCCGCTCGCCCTGGAGCTCCCAGGCGATGTGGTAGAAGCCCTTGCCGACCTCGCCGAGCACGGCGTCGGCCGGGACCCTGACGTCTTCGAAGGCCAGTTCGCCGGTGTCGGAGGCGTGCATCCCCATCTTCTCCAGCTCGGCGGAGACGGTGAAGCCCTCGACCTTCTCCCCGTCCTCGTCCTTGAGGTCGACGACGAAGAGGGTGATGCCGGCATGGCGCTCACCCGGGTCGGTCTTGCAGACGAGGACGATGAAGTCGGCGCGCGGCCCGTTGGTGATGAAGGTCTTGGAGCCGTTGATGACGTATTCGTCGCCGTCGCGGATCGCGGTGGTGCGGATCCCGGCGACGTCGGAGCCGGCGCCCGGCTCGGTGATCCCGAGGCTGGCGATCTTCTCGCCCTTCAGCCCCGGCGTCAGGTACTTGCGCTTCTGCTCCTCGGTCCCCAGCAGGTGGATGGGGGGAAGGGTCATGTCGGTCTGCACCGCGAAGGCCATGTTGGTGCCGCCGGAGCCCGAGTAGCTCATGCACTCGGCGCGGACCAGCGAGTAGAAGTAGTCACCGCCCTGGCCGCCGTACTCCTCCGGGAAGCAGAGGCCGAGGTAGCCGAGGTCGCCGGCACGCTTCATCATCTCGGTCGGCCAGTACGTCTCCTCCCACTCGTTGCGGTGGGGCCAGAGCTCCTTTTCGACCCACGAGCGCATCGACTCGCGCAGGTCTTCGTGCTCCTGGCTGAAGATGAAGTGCTTGCGCCCGGACTGGAAGTCGGGCTTGATGACGCTGGAGCCGTCGCTGGTCGCGGTCGCCACTGTCTCTCTCCTCTGTCTCGTGCTCGCCTAGACGTGTCTGACTTGCGTCCCTCGTATAGGGGCATGAAGTCATACACGTCCAACTGAAGTGGACAGTAGCACTTCCTACTTCGAGCGATGCTATGGTCCGGGACATGAGTCAGGGAGCTGGTGAGTGGGGTGGCGAGAAGGTCCTCTACGAGGTTGCCGAGGGCGTCGCCACTGTCACGCTCAACGACCCCGAGAAGCGCAACATGCTCTCCGGGCAGATGCTCTTCGAGCTGGTCGAGGCGATGAAGCTCGCCAAAGCCGCCGAGGAGGTTCGGGCCGTCGTGCTGACCGGGGCGGGCGAGAAGGTCTTCTGCGCCGGCGCCGACCTCGGCGGCTTCGCCGCCGACGTGCCGCTGGTCGCCAAACACTTCGCCTCCGACCTCTTCCTCGAGTTCTTCCGGCTGATGCCGCGGCTCGGCAAGCCCTCGCTCTGCGCCGTCAACGGCCACGTGCTGGCGGGCGGGATGGGCCTCGCCCTCTCCTGCGACCTGGTGATCGCCAAAGAGGGGGCCACCTTCGGCACGCCGGAGATCAACGTCGGCGCCTTCCCCTACATGATCATGTCGATCATCTACCGCAACGTCCCGCGCAAGAAGGTCAACGAGATGATGCTGCTGGGCGAGCGGCTCTCGGCCGAGCGGGCAGTCGAGTACGGGCTCGCCAATAAGGTGGTGCCGGCCGGCGAGTTCGAGGCCGCGGTCGCCGAGTGGGCGGCGAAGCTCGCCTCGAAGAGCCCGGTGCTGATGCGGCTCGGCCACGACGCGATGTACCGCCAGCAGGACATGGCGCTGGACGACGCGCTCGAGTTCCTGCGCTCGCAGCTCTCGCTCACCTTCACGACCGAGGACATCGTCGAGGGAGTCACCGCCTTCTTCCAGAAACGCGACCCGCAGTGGAAAGGACGCTGATGGCGACCGAGGAGAAATCGCCGAACCTGCTGCCGGGCACGGCTCCGCTCGCCGAGCTGACCGAGCAGCTGCACGCACGTCGCGAGAAGGCGAAGCTGGGCGGCGGGGAGGCGAAGATCGCCAAGCAGCACGAGCGCGGCAAGCTGACCGCCCGCGAGCGGATCGACCTCCTCGTCGACGAGGGGACCTTCGTCGAGATGGGCATCCATGGGCGCCCGCACTTCGCCCAGCGGGCGATGGACGGGGTAGAGGCGCCGGCCGACGGCGTCGTCACCGGCTGGGGCGACGTCGACGGCCGCCCCTGCTGCATCGCCGCCTACGACTTCACGGTGATGGCCGGCTCGATGGGGATGACCGGTGAGCTCAAGGTCACCCGCCTGCGCGAGATGGCGCTGCAGAAGAGGATGCCGTTCGTCTGGCTGCTCGACAGCGCCGGCGCTCGCATCCAGGAGGCAGCGGGCTCGCTCTTCGCCGGCTCCGGCCACCTCTTCCGCGAGGAGGTCGAAATGTCCGGCGTGATCCCGATGGTGGCGGCGATGATGGGACCCTGCGCCGCCGGCACCGCCTACATCCCGGCGCTCTCGGATTTCGTGCCGATGGTCTCCGGCCAAGGGGCGATGGCGCTCGCCGGCCCGCACCTGACCAAAGCGGTGACCGGCGAGGAGATCTCGATGGAGGAGCTCGGCGGGGCCAAGGTCCACACCCGCAAATCGGGCGTCGGCGACCTCGAAGTGAAGGACGACGCGGAGTGCATCGCCGCGGTCAAGGACTACCTCTCTTACTTCCCGTCGAACTGGGAAGAGAAGCCGCCGGTGCGCGAGAGCGTCGCGCCCGATCCGGTCGACCGAATGTCGGAGAGGCTGCTCGAAATCG
>DASTAR010000094.1:0-3996 GCA_035712505.1 Solirubrobacterales bacterium | reverse complement strand
GTCGGCCTCGATCTTCAGCACGGCGTCCCACTGGTGGTAGCGGGGGAAGATCACTCGCTCCGCGGCCCGCCGCGCCGAGGCCGATCCCCTTCCCGGGCGCTCGACGTGGATGAAGCGATGGAGGACGTCGAGCCAGGCGTCCCGCCGCCAGACCCGTTCCCAGAGGTAGGAGGTCTTGTGCCCCTCGGGGTTCGGCGGGTTCCCGGCCCCGAGGTCGTGGCCGAGGTTGAAAGGTAGGAAGCGCGTCTTCTCGCCCTCGAGGCGAGTGGTCATCGAGACGAGGTCGGGGTCGACGGCGAAGTGGACCAGCGCGCGCCGGCCGAGCGTCACGTTCCTCGGGTCGCGGGTGGTGCGGTACTGCTCGATCGCGTGTTCGATGTTCTGGCCGGTGAGCTGGTTCTTCAGCTCTGCCGTCGCGACCGGAATGCCGTTGACGAAGAGGCAGAGGTCGAGGGTTTTCGTCGAGTCCGCGTCGTAGGGAAGCTGCCGCGTGACCGTCAGCCGGTTCGCCTCGTACCGCGCGACCAGCTCCGCCGCGACCCCGAAGGCCGGCTTCGGGAAGGAGAGCCGGATCTCGACGTTCTGGTCGCGGATGCCGTGGCGCAGCACGTCGACCGTGCCCCGCTCGTCGATCTGCTGCGCGAGGCGCTCGAGGAACCTCTCGCGGGCGAGCTTTTCGTCGCCCCCGTGCGCCCGGACGAGTCGCTCGAGCTCACCGCCCTGGGTTGCTTCGATGAACCGGAAGAGCTCGACGGTGTCGAGGCCGAGGCCCGCGTCGAAGTCCGGCTTCCACTCGCGCTCGGTGCCGACCTTGCAGATCCGGTAGCCACCCTGCTCGACCAGATGCGCGCTGATTGCATCCTCGAGCAGCCTCTCGCTGATCGAGCTCATCCGGCCCCCGGGATGTCGAGCTCGCCGGTGACGGCGGCGGTGATCAGTGCCTGGCGGCGCTCTTGCAGCAGCTCGATCTGGCGCTCGATCCGGGCGATCGCCGACCGGGTGGTCGCACCAAGCGCGTCGAGGCGCGCGACGATCTCTTGCTGGCGTCGAGCGGGCGGCCAGGGGAACCGGTGGGCCATCAACTGCTCCCGCGTGAGGTGGACGATGGTGCTGAGATTTCCCTCGACCGCGAACACCCCATGGTTTGCCGCCCCCCAAAGACAGTAGAGGAGGTATCGCGGATT
The DNA here is from genome assembly GCA_035712505.1 of Solirubrobacterales bacterium. Lineage (GTDB taxonomy): Bacteria > Actinomycetota > Thermoleophilia > Solirubrobacterales > 70-9 > VAYN01. The sequence continues at coordinate 2,812 of DASTAR010000094.1, read as the reverse complement.
CGCCTCCCCTTTGGGACGCAGGCGATGGAGGGCCTTCTGGAAGTAACACTCCGGCAGCTCTTCCTGCCAGATCGCCGCCCTACCCACCTCGCCCCCCTCGCAGACGAGCAGGTCCCCCGCCCTGAGCGAGTAGATCCGCTGGTCATTCGACCCGAAGTGCATCGTCGCGACGTCATCCAGATCAAAGCGATCCCACTGCACGTTCACATTGCGAAGGTAAGGCCGCTGGTCCAAGCCGGCTGACGCGGCCGGATTGAGCATCTTGCCGAGCTGAACTTCGAAGTTGGCGGCCACCGGCGGAGTCGCCCAGTCGACCGGGATCGTCTCAGCCCACTCCAGTCCACTCTCCTTCCGGTCAGGACCTGCCGTGTCGCCTCCGGTGATCTCGTGAAAGATCGCCGACCGGAAGCGCTCGTGCAGAAGGGCAACGGCCTTGTGCTTGGCCGTGATCAGCGTGGAGATGCGAGTGGTCTCGCGGTCCAGGTAGCGGGCAATGGCTCTTTGTTGCGAGATTGGCCACCATGGAAGCGGCACCCGCGAGTACCTCTCCGCATTGAAGTTCCCGATGGTGGACGCGATGGAGTCGGCCTTCACAGCGTCCTGCAAGACGTTCGACCGCGTGCAGTATGCGACGTACGGGGGGTGGTTCCCTCCTGAAATTCGAAAACGCACGAGGTACCCGGCGTGGGTAGTTGGTCCAGCCGCTCCCGTGTAGAGGAGACTCCGTCCCAGCGTGCCGCTCCTGCTGAGGAGGAGGTCGCCGTCTTGCAGGATGAGCTTTCGCGGTACCTGCTCAGCGGAAACGTAAACGCCGGACACTCCAGATGCCAGCGCCCCGTCCGCCCCGATGTCGGTGGTACGCAGAATTCGCACGCCAGAGTCCACATACCGCTCGGCTGGGAGGTTGAGCCCATATACGGGCGGCTCGCTGCAGAAGTGCTTCAGGGCCTGGAGTTTCAAGCTCGTACCTCGACAAGCAGGTGCTGAATCTCCTCCTCTAATTCTTGAATCTCGGCGTCGATCTCCTCCAGCGGACGCGGCGGCACGTACCTGTAGAAGTGCCGCGTGAGCGGGATCTCGTAGCCGATCTTCGTCTTCTCGTAGTCGGGCCAGGCGTCGGGGACGTAGGGGAGGACCTCGTCGCGCATGTAGTCGTCGATTGCGCTGCGGTAGGCGAGGGAGGCGAGGCGGTCGGTCGGGTCCTCTTCGTAGCTGACCGGCTCGGGCGGCAAGGGGACGTTCTCGCTATCTCGCAGGTCGGGGTCCGGTTCGGGGTCGCCCTTGCGGTTCGTGACGATCGGCGCCTCCTCGTCGCGCACCGAGAGCCCGGCCCAAACGGCTTTCTGGACGGGATTTGCCAAATTCAGATCGTCGAGGTCGCCCGCGAGCGCCTGCTTGGCCTCTTTTTCGGTCGCGAAGCCCTCACCCCGGCGCTTCCCGAGTGCCGCCCGCAATGCCGCCCGCGTCTCCTCGCCGAGCTTCTGGACGGCCTTGGCAGCCTCGACTGCCGCGATCGTCTCGTCGCTGATCTCCCAGCGCAGCCGCAGCGGCCGCTCGACGGCGATCTTCAGGAAGCCGAATGCCTCGTTGGGGAAGATCTTCACCTTCTCGCCCTCCAGGAAATCCCCGTAGAGGCGGGTGATCTCTTCGATCTGCTTCGCCGATATTTCCTTGCGCTTCTCGCCCAGGGACCGGCGCATCTTCGCGAAGTACTCGCGCGCGTCCAGGAGCTGGACCTTGCCTTGCCGCTCGGGGGACTTGCGGTTGGTGACGATCCAGAAGTAGGTGGAAATGCCGGTGTTGTAGAAGAGCTGGTCGGGCAGCGCGACCACCGCCTCCAGCCAGTCGTTCTCGACGATCCAGCGGCGTATCTCCGACTCCCCCGAGCCGGCGCTGCCGGTGAAGAGCGGCGAGCCGTTGAAGACGATCGCCACCCGCGATCCGCCTTCCTCGGGGCGCTTCATCTTGGAGATCATGTGCTGGAGGAAGAGGAAGGAGCCGTCGTTGATCCGCGGCAGGCCGGCGCCGAAGCGCCCGTCGAAGCCGCGCGTCTCGTGCTCGCTGCGGACCTCGTCCTGGACCTTCTTCCACTCGACCCCGAAGGGAGGGTTGGCGAGCAGGTAGTCGAACCGGCGGCCCGCGTGGTGGTCTTCGGAGAAGGAGTTGCCGAAGGCGATGTTGGCGGCGTTCTGCTCCTTCAGCATCATGTCCGAGCGGCAGATCGCGTAGGTCTCGGCGTTCAGCTCCTGCCCGAACACCTCCAGACGCGCCCGCGGGTTCAGCGAGCGCAGGTGCTCCTGGGCGACCGACAGCATGCCGCCGGTGCCGCAGGCCGGGTCGGCCAGCGTCTTGACCACGCCGGGCTTGGTGAGCAGGTCGTCGTCCTCGATGAACAGCAGGTTGACCATCAGCCGGATCACTTCACGGGGGGTGAAGTGCTCACCGGCGGTTTCGTTCGAGAGCTCGCTAAACCGTCGGACGAGTTCTTCGTACAAATAGCCCATTTCCAGGTTCGACACCGCGTCTGGGTGCAGGTCGATCTCGCAGAACTTGCTGACCACGAGGTACAGCAGGTCGGCGACCGCGAGCCGGTCCACCTGGGTGTGCAGGTCGAACTTCTCCAGCACGTCGGCCGCGCCCGGGGAGAACGCCCGCAGGTAGGCGTGCAGGTTGTCGGCGATGTTCGGCGGGTCGTCCAGCAGCCGGGTCATCGTCAGCGGGGAGGTGTTGTAGAACTGCTGCCCGCCGGTCGCTCGGAGTAGCAGCGGGCCGAGAACCTGGTCACTCTGGTCCGCGTACTTCTCGGCGACCT